>NZ_BAABZW010000024.1:0-237311 GCF_040365325.1 Intrasporangium sp. DVR
ACCGGAAACGATGCGGCATCAAACCCGTGCCGGTTCAGGCTCCGCCTCAAGGACGCCTACGAGACCGAGATGGTCCTCGGCGACGGCCGGGCCCGGACCGCGCCCTGCCACCGGATCCCCACCAGCCACCCGGGCACCGGGTACGCGATCACCGAGGACGGGCACACCACCAAGGTCCGCGCCCACTACGCCACCGACGACCTCCTCCACGCCGTCACCCGCGCCTACCCCACCCCACACCGGCACGGCATCCCCGACCTGGCCCCCACCCCCAACCCGTTCACCCGACCCGGACACGCACCCGGACAGGCACCCGGACACGGCGCCCCGACCCCGCCGCGACCGGCGGACAGTGACCCCGGGCAGCCGGACAGCCCGCCGTACACCCCGCCGGCCATGAGGGCCTCGGCTCGTGGCCCCCGGAAGCCCCGGGCGCCCCGCCGGCCCCGCACCACGGGCACTGGCGGCGGAGACGCCGCATGACCGGCGACACCGTCACCGCCCGGGTGGACGGACAGTGGCAGGCCGGGGCTGCCTGTCGGGACCGGCTCGACCTGCCGTGGACCAGCGACGCCGTGGACGTGTCCGCGTGGGACGCGGACTCCATGCGTTCGGTGTGCAAGTCATGCCCAGTGCGGCTGGCGTGTGAGGCGGCGGCCCTCGCCCTCGGCGTGGTCGGGGGTTGGTGGGCCGGGTCGGATCGTGACCCGGACGCCCAAGAGCCGGCGCCGCCGTCGTGGGTGCCGGTCCGGGTCGGCCGGAAGGGCCGGGTGCTCGACGACGTCGCCCAGGGCGTCCTGCCCCTCGACGACCTCGAGGACGTCCTGTCCGGTCGGCTGGGTGGTGTGGCGTGACCGGTCCGGGTGCGACGCGTGACGCATCCTCGCTGTCCTCGACGGGCTTCGGCTCGTTTCCGGGGTTCGGTGAGGGTGCGCCGCTCGATGTGCCCGGCCTCGACCAGCCGCACATCGCCCGAGCCCTCGTCGGCAGGCTCCGCGACGGGTCGTGGCACGCGTTCGCCGAGACCGCGGCGTCGGTCGGGTACTGCTCCCAGCCGGTCCGGCTCATCGGCCACTCCGAGACCTACGACTGGAACACCGGGGAGCTGGTGTCGTCGTTCCGGTCGCAGGACACCCCGCTTGGGGTGCTGTACCGGCGCTGCGGGAACCGCAGGGCGCACGTCTGCCCGTCCTGCTCCCGGGTCTACGCCCGGGACACGTTCGAGCTGATCCGGGCCGGGGTCGCCGGCGGCAAGACCGTCCCTGAGACGGTGGCGGACAACCCGCTGCTGTTCGTGACCCTCACCGCGCCGTCGTTCGGGCTCGTGCACGGCACCCGCCACGGTGGCCGCGCCTGCCGACCCCGCAGGAAGGATGACCGGACCCGCTGCCCGCACGGACGGCCGACGTGGTGCCATGCCACCCACGACGAGGGCGACGAGGCGACCGGGCAGCCGCTCTGCGTCGAGTGCTACGACTACACCTCCCACGTGCTGTGGCAGTGGTGGGCTCCCGAGCTGTGGCGCCGGTTCACCATCGACGTCCGCCGCCGCCTCGCCCGCCTCCTCGGGGTCAAGGAGCACCGGCTCCCTGCGGTGGCGTCGCTGCAGTACGCCAAGGTCGCCGAACCCCAGCACCGCGGCGTCATGCACTTCCACGCCCTGGTCCGCCTCGACGGCCCCGCCAAGGACGGCGTCGGCTCCCCCGCCCCGGCATGCGTCGACGTCGACCACCTGACCGCGGTCCTCCGCGCCGCTGCGGCGCACGTCGAGTACCTCGCCCCTCCCGCGTACCCGGACGACCCGGGACACGTGCTCCGGTTCGGGGCCCAGGTCGACGCCCGCGCGGTGCACACCGGGAACCGGGTCGACGACCCGGCCGGGCCGGTCACCCCCGCCCAGGTCGCCGGGTACCTCGCGAAGTACGCCACCAAGGACGCGAGCAACGCCACCGGCGACACCCGCTGCGACACGGCACATCTGCGGGCGATCCGGGAGGCCTGCCGGACCCTGCACGGGCACGCCCGCGACCGGGCCGAGGAGGCCAGAGCGACCGGTCAGGCCTGCGAGAATGCCGAGCCGGACCCGTACCTCCTGCTCGGGAAGTGGACCCACATGCTCGGGTTCCGCGGCCACTTCTCCACCAAGTCCCGCCGCTACAGCATCACCCTGGGCGCCCTGCGGCGGGCGCGGCACCGATGGCAGATCCGCGCCGCCCAAGCGCAGCGCACCAGCCAGCCGCTCGACGTGGCCGACCTCGAGGCGCAGCTGCTGGCCGAGGACGAGGACGAGACCACCCTCGTCGTCGGCTCCTGGACCTACGACGGCACCGGCTGGGCCACCCCCGGCGACGCCGCCCTCGCAAACGCCGCCGCCGCCCGCGCCCGCGAGTACGACCAATGGCGGGCTGATCAGAGGCAAGGCCAGGGGAAGTGACAGGACAGACGATGGGGAGGACTTGTGATGGATCAGAGGGTGGAGTTTCCGCGGTTGCTGACCGTGGCCGACGTGGCCGCGATCTTGCATGTGCCGGTGTCGACAGTTCACCACTGGGCTCAGCGGGGAGACGGCCCGCCGTCGTTCAAGGTGGGCAAGCACCGGCGCTTTGACGCCGAGGTCGTCGCTCGGTGGCTCGATGACGTGAAGGCGGGTGCGGCGTGATCGAGCGCCGTGTCTCTCCGGCCGGGAAGGTCACGTGGCGGGTGCGGTACCGAACGCCGGATGCTCGGCAGCGGTCCCGGTCGTTTGCCCGGAAACGGGATGCGGAGGCGTTCGAGGACGAGGTTCGAGGTCGGCTGAGGGCCGGGGACTTCGTCGACCCGCAGCGGGGCCGGGTGACGCTGTCTGTCATGTGGTCCGAGTACCAGCGGGCGGGGATGACGCACCTTCGGGCGACGACGGCGCAGAACTACCGCCAGGCGTTCCGGCATGTCGAGGCGGCGTTTGGCCGGTGGCCGGTGGCGAAGATCGAGCACGCGGACGTGGCGGCGTGGGTGACCGCGCTGTCGACCGTCAAGGGGCCCGAGACGGTGCGGTACGCACATCGGGTGTTCTGCCTCGTCCTGGACTACGGGATGCGGACTCGGCGGCTGACGAACAATGCAGCTCGTGGCGTGCGGCTGCCGCGCCGGCCTCCGGCCCGGGAGCGGATCCTGACCATGGCTGAGGTCGAGGCGCTGGCCGATCGCATGGGGTCCGAGGGTGACTTGGTCCGGGTGCTGGCCTTCCTCGGCCTGCGGTGGTCTGAGGCGGTGGCCCTCCGCGTCTCTGACGTCGACCTGGACCGGCGCAGGGTCCGGGTGATCGAGCGGGCCACCGAGGCCGGTGGGCGTATGGACGTGTCCGCGCCGAAGACTCGGGCCGCTGTGCGTGAGATCGGCATTCCGGGGTTCCTCGTCGAGGTCCTGACCGGCCGGGTCGAGGGCAAGCCGCGGGATGCGTTGGTGTTCCCGTCGCCTGAGGGCGGCTACCTCCGCAATGGCAACTGGCGGACCCGGTCGGGCTTCAACGCGGCCGTCGCGGCGTTGGGGCTCGACGTCACACCGCACGACCTGCGCCGCTCATTCGGCAGCCTGGCCAGGGCAGCGGGTGCCGATCTTCGGTTCATCCAGAAGGCGATGGGTCATGAGTCGATCACGACGACGGCCCGCATCTACGCCCACCTCTACGACAACGAGCTCGACGTCGTCGCCCAGGCGCTCGGCACGCTGCGAGAGGACGGCCAGAAGTGACGCGCTGTGACCTGATGTGCCCAAAGTGTGCCCATTCGTGCCCAGCGGAGGCCTCTCCGCGGCTGGTGGTCGCGCTGGTCGTGGCCTTCAGGTTGTGGCTGCGCAGGCCTCTGAGCAGCAGAAACGCCCCCCGGTGGGCCGGAGGGCGTTGGTGGAGCCGCCTGTCGGAATCGAACCGACGACCTATTCATTACGAGTGAATCGCTCTGGCCGACTGAGCTAAGGCGGCATGTGCCGGAGCACGGTTGATGAGTATACGCATGGCCGCGGCGGGTCACGAAATCGGTCGATCGCCTCATCGGGAGATCCGGTTCAGGCCATTTCGGGAACCCACGGGTTGCCGAGCTGACCTCAACCGGGAGCGGACCCGGCACGTCAGTCGGCCGGGCACTCGAGTCCGTCACGGGGCGCCCGGGCGCGGGCGAGATAGTCCTCGACAACACGGTCGACGCACGCGTTGCCCATCGCGTAGGCGCCGTGCGCGGCGGCGTCGACCGTGACGAACCGCGACCCGACGAGCATGTCGGCGACGTACTCGGAGTCCGCGATGGGCGTGACCGGGTCATGCTCGTTGCCGACGACGAGGACGGGCGTGGCCGGCTCGGCGCCCAGGAGAAGGTTGCTCCGCAGCTCGCCCTTCCAGCCGGCGCACTCCGAGGGCAACGGCGGCTGGATCCGGCCGAAGAGCGGGTGCTCCTCGAGGACGGCACGGCTCGGGACGAGCTCCGCCCAGGTCCGGACCGGCCAGTCCGCACAGGTCACGGGGAGATGGCTCTTGCCGTAGGTGGAACCGGGGTAGCTGCCGTCGACGTCGCGGCCGACGGCGACCATGGCGAACCAGGCGAGCTCTGTGCCGTCGCCGTCGTCGATGGCGGCCTCGAGTGCGTCGACCAGGTAGGGCCACGAGGTGCGGTCGAGCAGTCCTTCGCCGATGGCGGTGACCGCCCACCCTTCGGTGACCTGGGGCAGTGACGGGAAGTCCGTGGGCAGCGGCACGGACTCGAGGGAGTCGAGCAGCTCGATGACTGCTGCGCTCGCCTTGTCGACGTCCTCGCCGAGAACGCAGTGGTCGCCGCACTCCTCGACGAAGTCGGCGAAGAGCGCGTCGAACTCGGCGCCCCAGTGCCGGGCGTTGGCGTCGACGTCGCGCTGCGTGACCGAGGGGGTGTCGAGGGCGTCGGGCGACACGGCCGAGTCGAGGACCATCAGCCCGACGCGGGAGGTGAACTGGTCGGCGTAGATCGCCCCGATGAGGGTGCCGTAGCTGACGCCGTAGTAGTTGAGCCGCTCGTCGCCGACGACCTCGCGCAGGATGTCGAGGTCGGCGGCGACCGCTTCGCTGCCCATGTTGGCGGCGAGCGCGCCACCCCGCTGCAGGCACTCCTCGGCCCGGGCGGCCGCGGCCTCGGCGAGGAGGTCGCGGCCTTCGGTCGTCGGAGGTGTGGGGTCCGCGGCGTACATCGCGTCCAGCTCCTCGTCGGTCAGGCAGTCGAAGCCGCTGGAGTCGCCGATGCCGCGCGGGTCGAAGCCGACGACGTTCCATGCGTCGCGCAGGTCGTCGCCGAAGAGGTCCGGCTCCTGCACGAAGTCGGTGCCCGACCCGCCGGGCCCGCCCGGGTTGACGAAGAGCGTCCCCCGGGGCCGGCTCGAGTAGGCGGGGAGGCGGCGTAGCGCGATGGCGATCGTGGCGCCGGACGGCTGCGCGTGGTCGATCGGCACGGTGACGCGCGCGCAGTCGAGGTCACGGTCGTCCGGGCACTGCGCCCAGCGGATCTCCTGCGTGTAGAAGCGCTCGAGCGAGGGCGGGTTGGGCTCGGGTGCGGAGGTGAAGCGGATCTCCCGCTCTGCCGCGGCGCTTCCCGTCGGCGTGGCCGACGCAGCGGGCGTCACCGCCGATGCCGTATGCCGCTGGGTCGGCACCGTGGTCGAGGCCCCACCGGGGTCGCCGGGCTTCATCGTCGCGAAGGTGACGAGGAGGACGAGGGAGCCGACGACCGCGGCCCCGCGGCGGAGCGCGGTCAGCACGCCCGGTCGGAGGAGGGCACGGTCCCCGTGATGAGGTAGCCGTCCACGATGGAGTCCACGCACGAGTTGCCAGCGTAGTAAGTCCCGTGGCCGTCGTGGTCGCTGGTCACGAGAACCGCGGAAGCGAGATCCGCGGCGAGCTGCTTGGTCCCGCCGATCGGGGTGGCGGGGTCGCGGAGGTTCCCGATGACGAGCACGGGTGCGGCGCCCCGGCCGAGGGTGCCACCCGAGGGCCGGCGGGGCTCGCCCGGCCAGGCCCCGCAGTTGTCGTAGAGCAGGCCGGCGAGCCGGGACCACAAGGGGTGCTCCGCGCGTCTCCGCCGCTGCGCGGCAGCCAGGGCGTCGTTGTCGCTCCTGGGCCAGTCGGCGCAGCGGACCGGGATCATCGCGTGCAGGTAGGACGAGTCGTCGTACTCCCCCGACGCGCTCCGGCCGACGATGTTCATCGCGTAGGCGAGCAGGACGTCGCCCTTGCCGGCGAAGGCTTCTGCGAGACCCTTGTTGAGGATCGGCCAGGACTGCTCGGAGTAGAGGCACATGAAGATCGCGAAGCCGAGCCAGCCCTCGCCGATCGAGTCGATGTCGCCGCGGGACGTCTTCAGGGGCTGCCGCTCCACCTCGTCGAGCAGGTCGACGACCCGGTCGCGCGCCCCGGCCGCGTCCGTCCCGAGGGCGCAGTCGTCGCGCTCGACGCACCATTCGATGAACGCGTCGATCGACGCCTCGAAGCCCTGGATGTCGTAGCCGAGCTTCTGCTCGTCGGTCTGGTTCGGTGAGACGGCCGAGTCGAGGACGAACCGCCCGACCCGCTCCGGGAAGAGGTCCGCGTAGAGGGCGCCGAGGACGGTGCCGTAGGAGACGCCGAAGTAGTTGAGCCGCTCGTCGCCGACGAGCGCCCGCATGACGTCCATGTCCCGGGCCACCTCGGTGGTGCCCATGTGCAGGGCCCTATCGCCGCCGTTGCGCGCGCACCGCTCGGTGACCGCCTCGGTGTCGCGGAGCAGCTTGGCCCGCTCGGCCGCGTCGTCCGGGGTCGGGTCGTTCTCGAAGAGGAGGTCCATGTCGTCGTCGGAGAGGCAGGCGACGGCGTCGGACTGCCCGATCCCGCGGGGGTCGAAGCCGACGATGTCGTAGGACTCGCGCAGCTGCTTGCTGAAGACGAAGCTCGAGAACTGGGCGTACTCGAGCCCCGACCCGCCGGGTCCCCCGGGGTTGATGACGAGGGTGCCGACCTTCTTCTCGGGCGTGAGCGCCGGCACCTTGCGCAGGGCGAGCTCGAAGGTGTCGCCGCCCGGCTCGGCGTAGTCCACGGGCACGTCGATGCGCGCGCACTGGTGGGCGGGGCTGCCGTCGCACGGCTGCCAGTCGACCCGCTGCGTGTAGAAGGCCGCGAGGGCTTCGGGGTGGTCGGCGGTCGCGCTCCGCGTCGGGGCCGGTGTCGCGCCCGTCGGGGTGGGCGAGGTGGGCGACGCGGTTGCGGTGGCCGTGGGAGCCGGTGCGGCTGCCGGCGGGAGGGGCCGGCTCGCCCGCCAGCCGAGCAGCCCGACCGCGGCGACGAGTGCCAGCGCGACGACGACCGCGACGACGGCCCGGCCGCCCCTCATCCTCCGCGACCCCGCGCCCGGGGGACGCGGCGGCTGAGCGGCAGCGAGCCCAGCGGCATACGGCTGCGGGGGTGACGCCTCGGCGTCGGGGAGGTCCTCAGGGCGGCGGGGATCGTCGCTCAGCACGTCAACCCGTCCTGCGGGACGGTTCCCTTGACGTAGTAGGCGTCGATGGCGTCGTCGATGCAGGTGCTGCCCCGGGTGTAGGCGGTGTGGCCGTCGCCGTCGAGGGAGACGAGGACGGCGTTGGACAGCTGGTCACGCAGCTGCTTGGACCACTCGTAGATCGTCGCCGGGTCGCGGGTCGTGCCGACGACGACGATGGGGTTGCTGCCCTCGGCGCTGATCCGGTGCGGTGCCTCGCCGCCCTTGACCGGCCAGACGCCGCAGGCGAGCGAGCCCCAGGCGAGGAACGGGCCCCACGTCGGTGCGACCTCGGCGAACTGCTTCTCGTAGCTCTCGTAGGTCGACAGGTCGGGGCTGTCGGGGCGGTCGAGGCAGTTGACCGCCCAGATCGCTTCCATCATGTTGCCCGAGTAGCCGCCGCCGGGTGCGCGGTCGGCGTAGGTGTTGGCGAGCGCCATGAGCGAGGCGCCGTTGCCTGCGCGGGCCTCCCGGATGGCGTCGGTGAGGATGCCCCACGCGCCCTGGTCGTACATCGCGACGGCGAGCCCGAGGGACCCCCACGCCTCCGTGAGCTCCGGCACGGCCGGGTCGCCGCTCGGGATCGGGTTGCGGTCGAGCGCGGCGAGGAAGTCCCGGATCCAGCGCATGCCCTCGTCGACCGAGCGGCCCAGCGGGCAGTCGCCCTCGCTGACGCAGTCCTCGACATAGGCCCGGGTGGCCAGCTCGAAGCCGCGCGCCTGCCCCTCCGCCAGCTGGGCGCTCGTCAGGTCGGGCGGCACGACGCCGTCGAGGACGAACCGGCCGACCCGCGCGGGGAAGAGGTCGGCGTAGGTCGCGCCGAGGAAGGTGCCGTAGGACTTGCCGAGGTAGTTCAGGTGGTCGTCGCCGAGTGCGGCGCGCAGGACGTCCATGTCCTTCGCGGCGTCCGCGGTGGAGACGTGGGCGACCAGCTCGGGGTTGTTGCGTTGGCAGCCCTCGGCCAGCGTGGTGGCCGCCTCGAGGAGCCTCCGTTCCTCGGCGTCGTCGTCCGGGGTCGGGTCCGTCCCGAGGAACTCGTCGAGGTGGTCGTCGTCCAGGCAGTCGATCGGCGCCGACCTGCCGACGCCCCGCGGGTCGAAGCCGACGACGTCGAAGGAGGTGCGCACCGCGGGGCCGACGATCTGGTCGGCCGCCGTCGCATAGTCGACCCCCGAGGCACCGGGGCCGCCGGGGTTGACCACGAGCGAGCCGAGTCGCCTGCCCTGGTTGCGGGCGGGGACGCGGAGCACCTTGATCGCGATGTCGCCGTCGCCGGGCCGGGCGTAGTCGATGGGCACCGTGAGGTCGGCGCACTGGAACTCGTCACACCGCGTCCAGTCGAGCGACTGGTCGTAATAGGCCTGGAGGGCGGGGGCCGGAGCCGCGGTCCCCGCCTTCGCCGGCCCGGTCACCGGGACCCCTTCGGGCTGGGGTGTCGTGCACGCCGCCACCGTCACGAGCGCGGCCACGGCAGCCGTGAGGCGCAGGGCCGTCCGTCGAGCGCGTGAAGGGGCGGAGGGGCGCGACGTCATGCCCGAAACCGTAACCTGCCCGGCTGGGATCGACGGTGTCCGTATGCCGCTGGGCTCGCTCCCTGGGATGCCAGCCCGGCCGCTCCTCCCGCCCGACCGCGGGTGTCGCCCCGGTCGCATAGGCTCGCCTCGTGACCCGGAGCCCCGACGCGCCACCGCTGCCTCGTGCAGGTGGGGTGAGCACCGCCCCGGGCGTGTTCGTGTGCTTCGAGGGAGGCGACGGGGCGGGCAAGTCGACGCAGGTCCGGCTGCTCGCCGAGGCTCTGGAGCGGGCGGGCCGGGAGGTCCTGGTCACGCGGCAGCCGGGCGGCACCCCGCTCGGTGCGCGCATCCGCGAGCTCGTGCTGCACGGCGACCACGTGTCGCCGCGCGCCGAGGCGCTGCTCTTCGCCGCCGACAAGGCGCACCACGTCGACGAGCTGATCCGGCCGGGCCTGGCGCAGGGGCGCGTCGTCATCACGGACCGCTACACCGACAGCTCCATCGCCTACCAGGGGGCGGGGCGGGACCTCGGCGCCGACGAGATCCGGCAGCTGCAGCACTGGGCGGTCGGCGGCCTCTTCCCTGACCTGACCGTGCTCCTGGACGTGCGCCCGGACGTGGGCCGCAGCCGGCGGGGCGATGTCCACGACCGCCTCGAGTCGGAGGCCGACGAGTTCCACGCCGCCGTCCGCCAGGGTTTCCTCGACCTCGCGGCCCGCGAGCCGGAGCGCTACCTGGTCCTCGACGCGGGCGGGGCACCCGACGAGATCCACGCCCGCGTGCTCGCGCGGCTCGACGTGGTGCTGGGTGGGCGGCCATGACCGTCTGGCGTGACCTCGTCGGCCAGGACCCGACGGTCGAGGTGCTCTCGCGAGCCGTGCACGCGGAGGGGTCGATGACCCACGCGTGGCTGTTCACCGGGCCCCCCGGGTCGGGCCGGTCCACCGCTGCTCGTGCGTTCGCCGCAGCGCTGCAGTGCCCTCGGGGCGGCTGCGGGGAGTGCCGTGAGTGCCGCACGGCGCTCGACGGGTCCCACGCCGACGTCAAGGTCGTGGCCACCGAGGGCCTGTCGATCCAGGTGCGGGACACCCGGGACCTGGTGCAGGAGTCGGCGCTGCGACCGTCGGTCGGTCGGTGGCGGGTCATCATCATCGAGGATGCCGACAGACTCACCGAGCGCGCCGCGGACGCGCTGCTCAAGGCGTTGGAGGAGCCGACGCCGCGGACCGTCTGGATGCTCTGCGCCCCGAGCCTCGAGGACGTCACCATCACGATCCGTTCCCGCTCCCGGCACGTCCGGCTCCGGACGCCTCCGGTCCACGCGGTGGCCGAGCTGCTCGAGCGGCGCGACGGGGTGGATGCCCCGATGGCGCTCCACGCGGCCCGCGCGGCCCAGTCGCACATCGGCCTGGCGCGGCGGCTGGCCCGCGACGAGGGCGCCCGGATCCGCCGGCGCGACGTGATCTCGATGGCCACCAGGATCGTCAGCGTGGGCGACGCCGTCGACGCGGCGGCCGACCTCGCGCAGATCGCCGACGAGGAGTCCGCCGCCAGCACGGCCGAGCGCGACGCCGCCGAGCGGTCCAGGCTTCTGGAGACGCTCGGCGCGGACCCGACGGCCCGGACCCAGCCCCCGCACATCCGCGCCCAGCTCGCCGCGCTCGAGAAGGAGCAGAGGACCCGGGCGACCCGGCACGCGCGGGACATGGTCGACCGCTCGCTCGTCGACCTCATGTCGGTCTACCGGGACGCGCTCGTCCTCCGGCTCGGCTCCACCGTCGACCTCATCAACCCCGATGCCATGGACAAGGTCCGCGGGCTGGCCGCGGTCTTCTCCGCGGAGCAGCTGCTCGGCTGCCTCGACGCGATCACCGAGGCGCGCGACCGCATCAACGCGAACGTCCCACCGCTGCTCGCGCTCGAGGCCATGGCACTCCAGCTCCGGGTCCCCCGCGATCTGAGTCGCTGAGCAGCCCGCGCCCCGACAACTGCGCACTTCTCGCTCAGGTGCGCGATCCCCGCACGAGTACGCGCTGCAGCATGCACCGCTCCGCCGAGCCCGCACCGCAGACACAACTGCGCACTTCTCGGCCGGAGCCGGCGCCGCGCCTCCGGCAGGTGCGAGCCGGTGCCCGCCCAGCGGCCCACGGCCGGGCGTCAGCGGCGCTTGAGCAGCTCCTCGGCGATCTGGACCGCGTTGAGGGCGGCGCCCTTGCGGAGGTTGTCGCCGACGACGAACAGGACCAGCCCCTTGCCCTCCGGAGCCGCCTGGTCGGCGCGGACCCGGCCGACGAAGACCTCGTCGCGGCCGGCCGCCTCGAGCGGGTTGGGGACGTCGGTGACGATGACACCCGGGGCGTTCGTGAGCAGGTCGAGCGCCTCGTCCGGCGTGATGTCGCCGCTGAACTCGGCGTGGATCGCGAGGCTGTGCCCGGTGAAGACCGGCACCCGCACGCAGGTGCCGCTCACCCGCAGGTCGGGGATGTGCAGGATCTTGCGCGACTCGTTGCGCAGCTTCTGCTCCTCGTCGGTCTCCAGGGAGCCGTCGTCGACGAGCGAGCCGGCGAGGGGCACGACGTTGAAGCCGACGGGCACGGCGTAGACCTGGGCCTCCGGCACGTCCACCGCGCGCCCGTCGATGGCCAGGCCCGTCGGGTCGCCCGCGGCGTAGCCGCCGCGCAGCTGGCGGTCGAGCTCCTGGACGCCCTTGCCCCCGGAGCCGCTCACGGCCTGGTAGCTCGACACGTGCAGCCGCACGAGGCCGGCCTTCTCGTGGAGCGGCTTGAGCGCGGGCATGGCGGCCATCGTCGTGCAGTTAGGGTTCGCGACGATGCCCTTGGGGATGTCGTCGAGGTCGTCGGCGTTGACCTCGGAGACGACGAGCGGGACGTCGGGGTCCTTGCGCCACGCGCTCGAGTTGTCGATGACGGTCGCGCCGGCCGCGGCCACCTTGGGCGCCAGCTCGCGCGAGGCGGCGCCGCCGTTGGAGAAGAGGGCGATGTCGATGCCGGAGAAGTCGGCGGTCGCCGAGTCCTCGACGATGACGTCAGCACCCTTGAAGGGCAGCGTCGTGCCGGCTGACCGCGCCGACGCGAAGAACCGCACGTCGTCGAGCGGGAAGTCGCGCTCCTCGAGGAGGGTGCGCATGACCCCGCCGACCTGGCCCGTTGCTCCGAAGACACCAACTCGCATGCGCCAAGGCTACGCGCCGCTGCGCGGCGCTCCGGCGGCTCGTCCATCTGGTGACCGTTCCCGGGTCACCGGGTGTGCCGGTCCGCGTTGGCGTGGATCGCGTCCCGGACGTACTGGGCGAGCCCCTCCTCGAGGTCCTCGTAGGTCTTCCGGAACCGCGGGTCCGAGACGTACATGTCGCCGAGCGCCCGGTGGAAGCCGTGCGTCAGCTCGTAGAAGCGCTCGTGGATGTGCAGGCGCGCCTGCTCGGCGGCGTCCATCGCCTCGGCGGAGTCGGCCGGCAGCCCGCGTCGCTTGGCGTCGACGAACGCCGTGGTGACGGCCTCCATCTCCGCCTTGACCGGGTGCCAGTCGTCCGTGCTGTAGCGCTTGGTCCGTTCGGCGGACTGTTTCCACGCGTCGGTGTCGCCCCAGCGCTCTTCCGCCTCGGCCTGGCGCTCGTCCGTGAACTCGTCGCCGAAGAGCTCCTTGAGCTCCTCCGGGGTGGCTGGTCGGTCGGTCATCTCTCTCTCCAGTGCTCGGTCGATGGCCGTGACAAGCTCGCTCAGCTCGTCCAGCCGGTTCAGGACCGCCTCTCGCTGGCGTCGCAGGTGCGTCGCCGCGTCCTCGCCGCCGGTCAGCAGGGACCCGATCTCGTCGAGCGGCAGCTCGAGCCGCCGGTAGACGACGATCTGCTGCAGCCGGGTGAGGTCGGCGTCGGTGTAGAGCCGGTAGCCCGCCCGCGAGCGCTCGCTCGGGGTGAGCAGGCCGATCTCGTCATAGTGGTGCAGGGTGCGCACCGTCACCCCGAGGAGGTCGGCCACCTGTCCCACCGTCCACGTCGTCATCTCGTGCTGCCTTCGTCCCGTGGTGGTCATGTCGTCGAGCGTGGGGCCTGACGTCGGGTGAGGGTCAAGTGCCTTCCCGGCCGTATGCCGCTGGGCTCGTCCCAGCCGGACGCTCGCTCTCGGCCCTCCCGATGTCACGCCGGTGCGTCCTCGTCGCGGTGGAGCAGGTGACGGACGAACCAGTCCCGGGCCCGGGCCGCGGCCTCGGCGAGGGCGCCGGGCTCCTCGAAGAGGTGGGTGGCGCCCTCGACGAGGACGAGCCGGTTCTCGCACTGGGTCAGCAGGGCCTGGGCCTGCCGGTTGAGGCCGATGACGACGTCGTCCCGCCCGCCGACGATGAGCAGGGTCGGGGCGCGGACCGATCCGAGCCTCGCCGCGGCGAGGTCCGGCCGTCCCCCGCGGGACACCACCGCCGCGACCGGTGAGCCGGGCTCGGCGGCAGCCCACAGGGCCGCGCCGGCTCCCGTGCTCGCGCCGAAGTAGCCGTAGCGGAGGGAGGCCGTGTCGGGTCGCTCGGAGAGCCAGCGGGTGGCGGCGGTCAGGCGACCGGCCAGCAGCTCGATGTCGAAGACGTTGCCCCGGTCGAGCTCCTCCTCGGGTGTCAGCAGGTCGATGAGCAGGGTGCCGAGCCCGGCGTCCTCGAGGACCTCGGCGACGTACCGGTTGCGCGGGCTGTGGCGACTGCTCCCGCTGCCGTGGGCGAAGACGACGACGCCGGTCGCCCCGGCCGGGACGTCGAGGTGGCCCTCGATGGAGGCCGCACCGACCGGAATGACGACGTCCTCGTCGGCGTCGGCCGTCGATGGTGCCACGGTGGCCGGCTCGCGGCGGCGCGCCTGCTCGAGGAGGGCGGCGACGTCGTCGTCGGTCGTGGGGGTGAAGTCGCGGTAGTGAGCGCCCACGGCATAGAAGGACGTCGGGGCGGACACGTGGACGACCTGGTCCGCCACGCCACCGGTCGACATCTCGTGGACCGACTCTGCCGCTGCGACCGGCACGGCCAGCACGACCCGGGCCGCGCCCAGGTGACGGGCGACCCGGCAGGCGACACGAGCGGTGGCACCCGTCGCGATGCCGTCATCGACGACGATCGCCACCTTGCCAGTCAGGTCGAGCCGGGGCCTGCCCCCGCGGAAGCGGGCGACCCGGGCCTCGAGCACGGCGCGCTCCCGGCGCTCGACCGCGTCGACCTCCGCGGGGCTGATCCTCCCGCGCTCGACCAACGCCGTGTTGAGGAAGCGCACGCCGTCCTCCCCGATGGCCCCCATGGCGAGCTCCGGCTGGAACGGAACCCCCAGCTTGCGGACGACGATGACATCGAGCGGCAGGCACAGCGCCTTGGCGACCTCGGCGGCGACGGGGACGCCGCCACGGGGCAGCCCGAGGACGACCGCGTCCTGACCGCGCAGCGACTCCAGCCGCTGGGCGAGCTGGGCACCGGCATCGACCCGGTCGGTGAACTCGATCATGACGGCCTCCTTGCCTGCCCCGTGCGACGGGCGTCGCTGCGTCGACGTCTCTCTCCTCCCAGCATCGACCCCTTCGCGTCCGAGTGCGAGGGCGAGGGTCTGCGCGGGCAGGCCCCCGGGGTCCGTGACCGATCGAGCGGTTGCCGGTCGGCTGCGACGGGTACGGCGCAGGCATGGCATCGCGCTCCCGCTCCGTGGCCGTCACCGCAGCGACGTCCTGCTCCGCCGCCCCCCGCTCCGGGACAGGGCGAGCGTGAGCGCCGTGGACACCGAGGTCGTGGTCGTCGGAGCCGGGCTGGCGGGGCTGCGCTGCGCGCTGCGCCTGAGCGAGCTCGGCCACGAGGTGATCGTGCTCGAGGCGGAGGACGAGGTCGGCGGTCGGGTCCGCACCGACGTGGTCGACGGGTTCCGCTGCGACCGTGGCTTCCAGGTCCTCAACCCGGCCTACCCGGCCGTCCGAAGGTGGGTCGACCTCGCGGCTCTCGACCTGCACAGCTTCCGCGCCGGGGTCCTCGTGCGCACCACCGACCGGCTCGTCACCCTGGCCGACCCGGTGCGAGAGCCGGGCCTCCTCCCGGCGACGCTCCGCAGCGGTCTGGTCGGCCCCCTCGAGCTGGCTGCCCTGGCGCGGTGGACGGCGCGGGTGCTCGTCGACCCGCAGGCGGTCCTGCGGGGTCCCGACACCGACCTGACCGACTCGCTCGACGCCGTCGGCGCCCGCGGACCGATCCGTCGCCAGGTCCTCGAGCCCTTCCTCGCCGGGGTCCTGGCCGACAGCCACGGAACGTCCTCGGCAGCCTTCACGAAGCTGCTCGTGCGGATGTTCGCCCTCGGCCGACCGGGGCTGCCGGCTGCGGGCATGACGGCGCTCCCCCGGCAGCTGGCCCAGTCGCTCGGAGACCGGGTCCGCCTCGGCGACCGGGTCCTCGAGGTCACGACCGGCGACGGCGCCGGCGCTGTCACCGGGGCTGTCGCCGGAGCTGTCACCGGGGCTGTCACCGGGGCTGTCACCGGCGCTGTCACGGTCCGGTCCGACGCCGGCACCACCCGCGCCCGGGCCGTCGTCGTGGCCACCGACCCGGTCACCGCCGGGACGCTGACCCCGATCCCGGCCCCGGAGACCAAGGGCCTGGTGACCTGGTGGTTCGAGGCGCCCGAGGCTCCGGTGCACGAGGCGCTGCTCGCAATCGATGGTCGGGAGCGGTCGGCCGGCTTCCGGACGAGTCCCGGGCCGGTCTGGAACACCGCCGTCGTCAGCAACGCGGCGCCCACGTATGCCCCGCCCGGGCGGCACCTCGTCCAGGCCACCACCCTCCTCGACCGACCGGACGGGGACGCCCCTGAGGACGCGGTCCTGAGCCACGTGGGCGAGATCCTCGGCTGCGACACGCAGCGCTGGGAGGTCGTCACCCGGCACCGGATCGAGTCCGCCCTGCCCGCCGTGCCGCCGCCGCTCCGGCTCCACTCCGAGGTCTCGCTCGGCAACGGGCTGTTCGTCTGCGGCGACCACCGCGACACCGCCTCGATCCAGGGCGCCCTCGTCTCCGGGAACCGCACCGCTGAGGCCGTGGCCCGCCATCTCGGAACGGCACGTCGGTAGCGGGGCCGAGCCCGGCGGCATACGGCTGATTAGAAATGTTTGAAGAATCTTTGTCCAAGGTGCATCCAACCTTGGGACTGCGGCGGAAGTAGGGGCAAGGACGGTCACGACGAACCCGTCCTCTCCGAGAAACACCGCCCATGCCGTCCCGGAAGGACACCACCATGAAGATCCTGCGCACCTCCGCCGTCATCACCCTGGCCCTCGCCCCCGCCGCGTTCGCCGTACCGGCCTTCGCCGCCGAAGAGGCGTCCGTGTCGATCCTGCACGGCGTCCCGGGAGCAACCGTCGACGTCTACGCCAACGGGGACGCGTTGCTCACCGACTTCGAGCCGGGCACCCTGACCGACCCGGTGATGCTCCCGGCCGGCGAGTACGACCTCAAGGTCACCGCGGCCGGAGCCGGCGCGGACGGCGACGCCGTCATCGAGGCCAACGACGTCGCCGTGCCCGCCGGCGCCAACATCACCGTCGTCGCGCACCTCGACGAGTCCGGCGATCCGGTCCTGACGCCGTTCGTCAACGACACCTCCGCCATCGACGCCGGCGAGGCCCGGATCACCGTCCGCCACACCGCCGCCGCGCCCGCCGTCGACGTCCGCGCGAACGGCGACGTCGCCTTCGAGGGCCTGACCAACCCCGACGAGGTCAAGACGGACCTGCCGGCCGGCACCATCTCGGCCGACGTCGTCCTCGCCGGCACCGACACCGTGGCCATCGGCCCCGCCGACGTCGAGCTGAAGGAAGGGACGAACACCATCGTCTACGCCTGGGGCAGCGCGAACAGCGACAACCTCGACCTCGCCGTACAGACCGTCAGCGGCATGCACTCCTCCCCGAAGGGCGTGCCCGCCGGCGGTGGCACGAGCACCGACGACGCCGGGCGCTACGCCCTGATCGCGGCCTCCGCCGCCCTCGCCGGTGGCGTCGTCCTGATGACGCGTCGTCGGGCCACCTCGCGCGCCTGAGATGACCGCGTCCCGCTCGAGAGGAAGGGTGGCGGCCGCGATGGCCGCCGCCCTCCTCGCGGGAACCGCCGTCACATGGGCGACCCACCCTGCCGACGAGTGGTCGCAGCCTTCCGGGAGGTCCGCGCCGGTGACGGGCTCGCCGCTGCTCGCCCCCGACGACCCAGCTCCGACGTCGCGTCCCGCCCCGCCACCGTCCGGCGGGCGGTCCCAGCCCCTCGTGCAGACGCCGGCGCGGGACGCCCGGCTCGGCGCCGCTCAGGCCCGGGCACTGACCGCGCCGACCCGCTTCGCGATCGAGGAGCTGGGGATCTCGATGCCGGTGCGGCCCGTGGGCGTCGCCACGGACGGGCAGATGGCGCTGCCACCGAGCCCGGCCGTGATGGGGTGGTACCAGCACGGCCCGCGACCCGGGGACCAGGCCGGCGCCACCGTCCTCGCCGCCCACCGGGACCTGCCGGAGTTCGGCACCGGGCCCGCGGCCCGGCTCGAAGGGCTGGAGCGGGGCGACGTCGTCACCGTCCGCTCCGGCAGCACGGTCAGGCGCTACCGCGTCACCCAGGTCACCCGGCTCGAGAAGCAGTCGCTCGACCTGGCGGCCCTCTTCGCCAGGTCCGGGCCGGCTCGCCTTCACGTCGTCACGTGCAGCGGCCGGTTCGATCCCCGGAGCCGCACCTACGAGGAGAACCTCGTCGTCGTCGGGGTGCCGCTCGGATGATCACCGCTGGATATGGTGACGTCGTGCACGTGCACGACGAGACCGGAGCCCAGACCGGAGGCGAGACCGGCCCGCTGGCCAGGGCTCTCGTCGGCGGCTCCACCGACGCGCTCGCCGAGATCTACCGCCGGTGGTCGAGCCTCGTGCACACGATCGTCCTGCGGTCACTCGGCGACGCAGCCGACGCGGAGGACGTCACCCAGCAGGTCTTCGTCTCCGCGTGGAACAGCCGGCACACCTTCCGGCCCGAGCAGGGCAGCATCCAGGCCTGGCTCGTCGGGATCACCCGGCACCGGGTCGCCGACCTGCGCACACAGCGCTACCGCAACCACCGCAACCTGCAAGCGGTCGCGCTCGAGTCGGCGGCGACCCCGACGGTCACCGACGACGCCGAGTGGGCCCAGCGACTGCTCCTCGTCCGCGAGCTCGAGATGATGGGAGACCCCCGGGCCGCGGTGATCCGGATGGCCTTCCTCGAGGACCGCTCCCACGACGACATCGCCGAGACCCTCGGCCTGCCGCTCGGCACGGTCAAGAGCCACATCCGGCGAGGGCTGCTGCACCTACGACAGAGACTCCAGGAGGTGGAACGTGTCTCACCCTGATGACGAGATCCTCGCCGACGCCGCTCTCGGGGTCGACGAGCTGGCACCCGAGGCACGTCAGCACCTCGAGCGCTGCAGCACGTGTGCGAGCGCCGTCGCCGAGCTCCGCCGCACGAGGGTCCTGCTGGCACAGGGCTCGACCGCTGTCCCTTCGCCCGCTGCGTGGCAGTCACCACCGTCCCGTGTCTGGCAGCAGGTCGCCGCGGCGACAGCCGGGACGCCTTCGGGCGAGGTGACCCGCGTCGACTTCACGACGACCCGGCAACGCCGCACGTGGCCGTGGGCGGCCGGCATGGCCGCAGCCGGTCTCGCCCTCGGCCTCCTCACCGGGCGAGCGCTGTGGAACGAGCCCCTGCGTCGACCACCACGGTCGCCCAGGCCGAGCTGGACACCCTCGACACGAGGGAGCGACTCGGTGAGGCAGCCGTGGTGCGCACCGACTCCGGCATCGACCTCCGAGTGGCCACCACGACCACCCTGGATCCCGGCGACGGCTACCTCGAGGTCTGGCTGATCAACCGCGACGGCAAGCGGATGGTGTCCGTCGGGGTCCTCGACGCCGGCGCCGGCACCTTCCCGATCAGCCAGAGCCTGCTCGACCAGGGCTACCTCGTCGTCGACATCTCCCGGGAGCCCTTCGACGAGGAGCCCGAGCACTCGGGCGACAGTCTCGTCCGCGGCACGCTGCCCGCCTGAGCCGCGGCTGCGAGCGCAACCCGGCCCAGCGGCATACGACCGGCTGGTGGTGGGACGCCAGCGCGCCGCCGGGCGGGGCCCGGCGGCGCGCCGACGGAGGTGACGGGTCAGCCGCTGAGGCCGGTGGTGAAGCTGCCGGACCCCGAGTACGCCTTCACGGCGAGTCGGTAGTAGCCGGCGGTGTTGGAGTAGGACAGCGTCTCGTCGGGCCCCGACGAGGTGGCGCTCGCGACGATCGACCACGACGAGCCGTTCCACTTCTGCAGGTAGAGGTCGAAGTCGACGCCGGTCGGCCCGTCGAGACAGGCGGTCATCAGCCCGGCCGTCGAGTCGTAGACGTACGGCAGGTAGGTGGTAGCGCCCGATGACACCGTGCCGCTCTGGACGACGTCGTAGCCACTGCAGCCGGACCCCGTCGACGTGACGGTGAGCCCATAGCTGGCCGAGTGCGACGTTCCGCCTCCTGTCCCCGTGACGGACACGTTGGTGGTGCCTGCCGAGGTGCTCGACGACGCGGTGATCGTCATGGTCGAGCTGCCACCTGCCGTGACCGTCGCCGGGGAGAACGAGGCCGTCACCCCGGCCGGCAGGCCGGAGGCGCTCAGCGTGACGCTGACCGCGGACCCCGAGGTCACGGCGGTGCGGACCGTTGCCGTGGTGGACGAGCCCGCCGCGACCGAGCCGGTGGTCGGCGACACCGACACCGAGAAGTCATCGCCAGGCTGGGTGTCCGTGCCCACAGCCTGGGTCCAGGCGGTGTGGGCGATGCCGTCCGCGGCGCGGTTCAGCCCCGTCGTGTTGACGTTGCTCGGGTACGTGTCGCACGACGAGTGGTAGCACGAGTCGTAGGCCGCCCCCGCGGTCCCGCCCCACTTGACCGCCTGGGCGCTCGTCTTGCGGGCACTGGCACCCATGGCGTAGCCCGACGTCGGGATGCCGTAGGCCTCGAAGGAGTAGTCATCGGAGCGACCAGCGCCCTCGGTGTTCTCCTCCGGTGCGAGACCGAGCCCGTCCCAGTAGGCCTTCATCGGCGCCGCCGCGGCAGACGTCAGGTGGTTGATGAAGTAGCCGCCGTTCGTGGAGGCCACCATGTCGAAGTTGTAGTACGCCTTGATCTGGCTGCGCTGGGTCGCGGTCAGGTTGCGGGCGTAGAACTCCGAGCCGTTGAGCCCCTGCTCCTCGTCGGTCCACCAGGCGAACCGCAGGTGACCGGCCATCGTCGGGTTCCGCTGGGCGATCGCCAGGGCGGTCTCGAGGATCGCCGCCGAGCCGGAGGCGTTGTCATTCATGCCCGCACCGGCGGACACGCTGTCGAGGTGCGCGCCGAAGAGGTAGGTGTTGCCGGGGTCGCCGCCGGGCCAGTCGGCGATGATGGTGTCGGACGGGTAGGTGCACGTCGTGCAGCGCTGCAGGGTCACGGTGAAGCCCGCGGCCGTCAGCTTGTCCTTCACGTAGGTGACCGACGCGGTGTAGCCCGCAGAGCCGGCGCGGCGGTTGCCGCCGTTGCTCGTTGCGATCGACTGGAGCGCGGACAGGTGGGCCTTGACCTTCTCGACGTCGACGTCGGGGACCGTCGGCGTGGGGGTGCCGCCGGTGACCGTGAGCGTGTAGGTAACGGTGCGGTCGATCGCTGCGCCGTCACCGAGCACCGTGACGGTGTAGGTGCCCGCTGGCGTGGACGACGCCGTGGAGATCGACATGGTCGCGCTCGCGCCGGAGGTGACGGTCGTCGGGGAGAAGGCGGCCGTCGCACCGGTGGGCAGGCCGGTCGCGGAGAAGGTCACCGACTGGGCCGAGCCGGACGTCGTCGTCGTCCCGACGGTTGCGGTGGCGCTCGACCCGGGCGCGACGCTGCCCGAGGTCGGCGAGAGGGTCATCGCGAAGTCCTGCGAGCTGGCCGTGCACGTCGGCTCGCTGCTCTGCGGCCCGACGGCGACCGCCAGCCACGCGCTCTTGACCGTGTTGAACTCGGTGCAGGACCCCGGGTAGAGGTCCTTGGCCGCCTGCAGCGTCGCGACTCGCGCCTTCGCGTGGGTCCACGGGGAGGTCTTGCGCTGGAGCCCGTTGAGGAAGATGTTCGTCGCCTTCTGGATGCCGATCCCGGTGACCGAGCTGGGACCGCCGGCGCAGATCGGGCTGGACGGCTTGCCGCCTCCCGGGTTGCTGCCCTCAGCGAGGAGGTAGAACCAGTGGTTCTGGGGTCCGGCAGCCGCGTGGACCTCGGTGTTGGGGATGTCGGACGAGTAGCAGCTCGGGTCGCCGAGGGCCGCCGGGTCGTACATGTTGCGGATCGGCCCCTGACCGACGAGGTCGACCTCCTCGCCGACGAGGTAGTCCCCCGGGTCGCTCGCGTTGTTCGCGTAGAACTCGGTGGCAGCGCCGAGGACGTCTCCGGTCGACTCGTTGAGCCCGCCCGCCTCGTTGCCGGACCCCCCGCTGCCCCCGGAGAACTGGAAGACCCCGTGGCCGAACTCGTGGGCCACGACGTCCATCGGGGTGGCCTGCTTGGTGCCCGCCTGGTTGTGGCCGAAGTTCGCGTACGAGCCGTTCCAGTAGGCGTTGACGTCGGCGAGCCCGACCCGCGCCGGGTAGTTGCCTCCTGAGCCGTTGACACCGTTGCGGCCCGCCCAGGCAGCGAGCATGAGCTCCTCCTGCTCGCCCCCGTACTGGGCGTCGACGCAGGCGGTCGGCAGGTCCGTGCCCGACCCGTTGCCCCAGACGTTGTCCGCGTCGGTGTAGGTGGTGCCGCTCTGGTTCTGGCACTTGAGGCCCGGCGCCGAGGTGCTCGTCATGGAGTAGGACGAGCCGGAGCCGGTGGTCGTGATCGAGACGGTGCCGTTGTGGTGGCCGTGCCCGGTCGCCTCACGGACGAGGTCCTCGGCCGAGATCACCTTGCCCGTGCGCGCGTCCACGTGGACCTCGAGCACGGCGGGCATTCCCGTGGCGCGCTCACCCTCC
Organism: Intrasporangium sp. DVR; assembly: GCF_040365325.1. Lineage (NCBI taxonomy): Bacteria > Bacillati > Actinomycetota > Actinomycetes > Micrococcales > Intrasporangiaceae > Intrasporangium > Intrasporangium sp. DVR. Next base: position 22,050 of record NZ_BAABZW010000024.1, read on the forward strand.
ACCCGGACGTGCCAGGCCAACCGCGGCGCCCTGCCGTCCGCCATGTAGATGACGAGGTCCGGACCATCGACGTGGTCCACGGTGTCGACCAGGGCCCTGGCGGCGTCCGCTCCCCGGCTGGCGCCGACGGTCGGGCGGATCGACGCGACCGCAGGCACGCGGTCGGTCGCTCGCGTGATGTCGCGGACCGCCCCGGTCTCGTCGGCCGTCACGATGGCGTCCGCCCCGATCACGGGCAGGCCCTTCCAGCTGCGCTGGTAGAGGACGTAGTAGCGGCCGCCGGGTCCGGCACTGGCGGCCTGTCGGATGAAGGCTTCGTCGGCGGACGCGGCGACGGCACCCAGGCTGCGGCGGATCGCCGCGTCGGCGGCGGCGATCGCCTTGTCCTTCGACGGGGTCCCGGCGAGTGCGGAGCTGACCGTGGCCGGGGGCGGGCTCGCGGCCTGAGCCGGCGCTGCCGCGGTGGCCATCGGTGCCTGCAGGGCGAACGGCGTGGCGAGCCCGGCGAGGGAACCGAGTGCCACGAGCCGCCCGAGCCGGCGAGGTATTGGTCTCGTCATTGAGATCAACCTTTCCGTGAGTAGGGTGCTCACGAGGGTCGCGGTCCCTTCGAGATGCCGGTAATCCCACTTGGCCATAACCTCGGCGTTGTGGAGCTCGACGTACGCCATCTGCGCGTGCTGCTGACCGTCGCTGACGCCGGGAGCGTCAGCTCGGCCGCCGCCCGGCTCGGCGTCTCCCAACCGTCGCTCAGTGCGCAGCTCACTCGCATCGAGCAGGCCCTCGGCGGAGCGCTGTTCGCGCGGAGCCGCGAGGGCGTCCGACCCACCCCGGTCGGCGACCTCGTCATCGACCGGGCTCGCGAGATCGTCGACGGACTCGACGGCCTGCTGCGGGAGGCGCGGCGCCAGACCTCCGAGGCCGGCCCGCTGCGGGTGGGCTGCAACACCTCGCGCTACTTCTCCGCCTTCCTGCTCGAGCTCGACCAGCTCGGGTTCACCCGGGACGTCCGTCCCTGCGTCGACACCTCGAGTGCCGTCATCACCGAGTACCTCCTCTGCGGCGAGGTCGACGTGGCGTTCGCCGGGGTCCATGTGGGCTTCGACGACGTCTGCCCCGCTGGTCTGCGACAGGCCGTCGTCGTCCGGCACGAGCCGTTCTTCGTCGCCCTCGCCGCTTCCCATCCGCTGGCCGGCGCGGGCGAGGTCAACCTCTCGGAGCTCGGGGAGGACGAGTGGCTCCTGCCACCGGGCAAACCTGACGGGACCTACGCCGCCCTCATGGAGGCCTTCCGTGCAGCCGCCATCGCGCCCGCCTCACCGCTCGGCCGGCAGAGCCTGCCCGACTTCTGGCCCTACATCGCCGCCGGGCGCGCGGTCGCTCTCGCCATGCCGAGCGACGTGCCCCCGGAGGGCGTGGTGCTCCGCCCCCTGGCACGGCACCCCGTCGTCGGCACGCGCGTGGTGCGCTGGAACCCGGCCCGGGTCACCGAGGGTGAGGCCGAGGTGTGTGTCCGGGCAGCACAGTCGACCTTCCTCCGCGAGCTCGAGGAGACCGCGATGCTCCAGCCGTGGTGGGAGCGGTTCCCCCAGCACCGGCCCACGGTCTGACCCCGTAGGCTCACGCGGGTGCACCGTCGCCTCGCCCTGGTCCGCCGGCCCTCGCCGCGTCTCGCCGACGGCATCGTCACCCACATCGCGCGCTCGCCGTTCGTCGACCCCGACCTCGCGTTGCGCCAGTGGGAGGAGTACTGCGCCGCCCTCCGGCGCCGCGGTTGGGACCTCGTCGAGGCCCCGCCCGTCGACGACTGCCCGGACGGGGTGTTCATCGAGGACCAGGTCGTCGTCTTCGGCGACCTCGCCGTGCTGTGCCGGTCCGGCTCCCCGGAGCGTCGGGCCGAGCAGGTCGGGCTGCGCGAGACGCTCGAGCAGGTGGGATACCGCTGCATCGAGATCGAGGAGCCGGGCACGCTCGACGGCGGCGATGTGCTCAAGTGGGGCCGCACCGTCTGGGTCGGTTCAGGTGGGCGGTCCAACGACGAGGGGATCGCCCAGCTCGCGCAGGCCCTGTCGGGCTTCGCCGTCACCGTGTCGCCGGTTCCCGTGACCCGGGCCCTGCACCTCAAGTCGGCGGTCACGGCCCTTCCCTCGGGCACGATCATCGGCCACGAGCCGACGGTCGACGACCCGGCGCAGTGGGCCGACTTCCTGCCCGTGCCCGAGGAGGCCGGAGCGCACGTCGTGCTCCTCGGCGGCATGTCGGTGCTCATGTCGGCCGCGGCCCCGCGCACCGCGCACCTGCTGCAGGGCCGGGGGCACGACGTCGTCCCGGTCGACATCTCGGAGTTCGAGAAGCTCGAGGGTTGCGTCACCTGTCTCTCGGTTCGCCTGCGAGGCTGACCCGCTCCCGCGACCCCTCACTCGAGTGGCCCCCGTGTGCACAGGCTCGCCGGGCTCCCGGTGTGGATCATGGGGCCACTCGAGCGGGGTCCGGTTCGGACGCGCCCACACCGACCCGCTCGCGCGCCCGCTGACCGCGCGCCCGGCGCGGAGCCGGCCCCGCGGCATACGACTCCAGCCGTATGCCGCTCAGCTCGCTTCCCCTTGCGGCGCCCCACGGGCACGTGGCTGGGGACACCGGCGACGCACCCGTCGGTGCCGTGGTGGAACGGCTCCTCCCCGTCAGCCTCCCTGAGCTGCGCCGGTCACGCCCAGCCCGCGTCGGCGACGCCGCCCGGCACATCCGCCTCCGGGTCGTACGGGGTCCGGGTCAGCCGGAACGACTGGAGGTCGAGGTGGGAGACCGTCCCGTCGGGCCGGCGGATCACCCGGAGCGGCTCGCCGAGGTGGTAGCCGTCCAGGCCACGCCACTCGTCGGGCGCCACCCGCTCGAAGCGCGATCCGCGCCCCTGGCCGGGCTCACCGAGGACGAGGTGCTCGCCGACGCCCGTGGCCATCGTCACCGTCGGGCCCCAGTGCCACAGGCCGACGAGGTCGAGCACACCCACGTCACCCGCGGCGTGCCACGGCTCGGGCTGCTTCGGCTCCCGCTCCCGGAACTCGGTGAGCAGGACGCCCACCTGCGGCCCGAACGGTCCGCCGGTGGAGTTGGTGAAGGACACCAGGCCGTCACCGGACTTGACGTCGACCCGCAGGCCGGCGAGGAAGCCGGGCATCGAGCCACCGTGCCCGATGGCCCGGCGGCCCTCGACGTTCCAGACCTGCCAGCCCAGGCCGTGGGCCACCGTCCACGGCTGTCCCGGGTTGTCGCCGACGACGTGCGGCTCGGCCATCTCGCTCAGGGTGTCCGGGTCGAGCACGTCCCCCGTGTCCCCCGCTGCGAAGACGGCCCACTTCGCGAGGTCCTCGACGGTGGTCCACAGCTGACCGGCCGGAGCCATCGCGCCGGCATCGTGCTCGGGCTCGGGCAGCAGCACGTCGGCGAAGGGATGGACGGCCCAGCCCGGAGCAGCCCTGCCCTCGGGTCGCGTCGTCGTCCGCCGCATCTCCAGCGGCTCGAGCAGCTCTCGGCGCACGACGTCGAACCAGCTCTCACCGTGCGCCCGGGCCAGCAGCTCCCCGAGCGCCGCATAGCCGACGTTGGAGTAGTGGAACCGACGACCCGGGCGAAACCGCTGCACGACAGGCGAGTCGGCCAGCTCGGCCCACGGCCCGCCCGGGGTGCGCTCCCACCACGGGCCGTTGGTCTCGGCCTGGACCCCGCCCGCGTGGGACAGCAGCTGCGCGACCGTCGCACCGCCGAGGCGGGACCCGGGGACGTGGGCCTCGAGGCGGTCCTCCAGGTCCAGTCGACCTGCGTCGCGCAGCCGCAGCACCGCCACCGCGACGAAGGTCTTGGTGATCGAGCCCATCCGGTACTGGGTGTCGAGGTCGGCGGGCTCGCCGGTCGCCCGGCCGTCGAGGGTCCCGAGGGCCTTCGCCCAGACGATCCCGCCATCGCGCACGATGCCCGCGGCGACGGACGGCAGCCGCGAGTCCCGCTGGAGGGCCGCGAGGAGACGGTCGAGGTGGCGACCCGTCGCGGGGTCGAGAAGGCCGGTCCGGGCGTCGCTGGTCACCCCCACCACCCTAGTGAGGCAACGACCGACCGGGGGCGAGCCCAGCGGCATACGGCGTCCCCTCACACCCGAGCGACCCTGTGGCGTGGCGCACGGCACCCCGGCAGGATGGGAGGGCGTCTCCACGCCGGCGACGCATCCGATATCTTGATATCAAGATTTTTATCGGAACCCCTCGGAATGGAGCACAGGTGACGGACTCGAAGATCATCTACACGTACACCGACGAGGCCCCCGCGCTCGCCACGGCGTCGCTGCTGCCGATCGTGCAGGCGTTCGCGTCGAAGGCCGGGGTCGCCGTGGAGACCCGCGACATCTCGCTCGCCGGCCGCATCCTCGCCTCGTTCGGCCTCGCCGACGACGCCCTCGGCGAGCTCGGCGCGCTGGCCAAGCGCCCCGAGGCCAACATCGTCAAGCTGCCCAACGTCTCCGCCTCGATCCCCCAGCTCAAGGCCGCGGTCAAGGAGCTGCAAGACCAGGGCTTCGCCGTCCCCGACTACCCCGACAACCCCACGACCGACGAGGAGAGGGCGGCCCGGGCTGCCTACGACAAGGTCAAGGGCTCGGCCGTCAACCCGGTCCTGCGGGAGGGCAACTCCGACCGCCGTGCCCCCGCGTCGGTCAAGAGCTACGCGCGCAAGCACCCCCACTCGATGGGCGCCTGGAGCTCGGACAGCAGGACGAACGTCGCCACCATGGACGCGAACGACTTCGCCCACAACGAGAAGTCGGTCGTCCTGCCGAAGGACGACACCCTGCGCATCGAGCACGTCGCCGGTGACGGCACGACGACAGTCCTCAAGGAGTCGCTTCCGGTCCTCGCCGGGGAGGTGGTCGACGCGACGTTCATGAGCGCCGCCGCGCTTCGCGAGTTCATCACCGCCCAGATCCAGCGCGCCAAGGACGAGGGCGTCCTCTTCTCGGTCCACCTCAAGGCGACGATGATGAAGGTCTCCGACCCGATCATCTTCGGGCACGCCGTCCGCGCCTTCTTCCCCGACGTCTTCGAGACGTATGCCGCTGAGCTCGCTTCCGTGGGCGCCTCCCCCAACGACGGGCTGGGTGCCGTCCTCACATCGCTCGAGAGCCTGCCCGAGGACAAGCGCGCCGAGATCGAGGCCGCGATCGCGAAGGGCTTCGAGCAGGGACCTGCGATCGCGATGGTCAACTCGGACAAGGGGATCAGCAACCTGCACGTCCCCAGCGATGTCATCGTCGACGCCTCGATGCCGGCCATGATCCGCACCTCGGGGCACATGTGGAACGCCGCCGGCGACGAGCAGGACACGCTGGCCGTCCTGCCCGACAGCTCCTACTCGGGGATCTACCAGGTCGTCATCGACGACTGCCGGGCCAACGGCGCCTTCGACCCGGCGACGATGGGGTCGGTCTCGAACGTCGGCCTGATGGCCCAGGCGGCCGAGGAGTACGGCAGCCACGACAAGACGTTCGAGATCGCCGCCGACGGTGTCGTCCGCGTCGTCGACAGCTCGGGCGCGGCCCTGCTCGAGCACCCCGTGGCCGCCGGTGACATCTGGCGGGCCTGCCAGACCAAGGACGTGCCGATCCGCGACTGGGTCAAGCTCGCCGTCACGAGGGCACGGGCCACCGGGGTCCCCGCCGTGTTCTGGCTGGACGAGGGCCGCGCACACGACGCCAACCTCATCGCCAAGGTCAACGAGTACCTCGGCGACCACGACACGGAGGGTCTCGACATCCGGATCCTCAAGCCCACAGAGGCGATCGCCTTCTCCCTCGAGCGGATTCGTCGGGGCGAGGACACGATCTCCGTGACCGGCAACGTCCTGCGCGACTACCTCACCGACCTGTTCCCCATCCTCGAGCTGGGCACCTCGGCGAAGATGCTCTCGGTCGTGCCGCTCATCAACGGTGGCGGCCTGTTCGAGACCGGCGCCGGCGGATCTGCGCCCAAGCACGTCCAGCAGCTGGTCAAGGAGAACTACCTGCGTTGGGACAGCCTGGGTGAGTTCCTCGCCCTCGCAGTGTCGTTCGAGCACCTGGCCGGCGTGACGGGCAACGCCAAGGCCCAGGTCCTCGCGGACACCCTCGACCGGGCGACCGGGAAGGTGCTCGACGAGAACAAGTCCCCGGCGCGCCGGGTCGGCCAGATCGACAACCGCGGCAGCCACTTCTGGCTCGCGGTGTACTGGGCCCAGGAGCTCGCGTCCCAGACCGAGGACGCCGAGCTGGCGAGCGCCTTCACGGACGTCGCGGCCCAGCTCGCCGAGAAGGCGGAGGCCATCGACGCCGAGCTGATCGCCGTCCAGGGGCAGCCGGCCGACATCGGCGGCTACTACCGGCCCGACGCGGAGAAGGTCGCCGCGGTGATGCGCCCGTCGACGTCGTTCAACGACATCCTCGCCGCCCTGGGCTGAGCAGCCGGCATCACCTGCTCGAGTGGCCCCGCCATCCACCTGTGGATCGCGGGGCCACTCGAGCTTGTGCTGCACGCGGGCTGCCGAGCCCTCGGCTCCTGGCGGCCGGAGGCCTCGGCGGCTCCTGCCGGCCGCCGCGGTCACTGGTCGGGGTGGGTCTCCCGGAGCTCACGGACGAGGATCTTCCCGGTGGCGTCGCGCGGAAGGTGGTCGACGACGACCACCTCGCGGGGCAGCGCGTGCCTCGCGACCCGGGCCCTCACGCGCTCGACGACCTCTTCGGGAGTGAGGGACAGTCCGGGGCGGCAGACGACGTAGGCGACGAGGCGCTGCCCGAACTCCCGGTCCGCCACCCCGAAGACGGCTGCCTCACGGAGCTCTGGAAGCTCGGCCAGCGCGGACTCCAGCTCACGCGGGTAGACGTTCTCGCCACCGGAGACGACGAGGTCGTCCTCGCGGCCGAGGACCTGGAGGCGGCCGTCGACCCACCGCCCGAGGTCTCCGGTCGGGACCATGCCTCCGGACGCCGGCGGCCGGGTCCCGTCGGAGTAGCCGTCGAAGAGCAGGTCGTTGTCGACGAGGATCCGACCGACCGCCCCGTCGGGGACGTCCGTCGCTGTCGGCGCCTCGCCCTCGACGATGGCAATCCTCGTGCCGCGTGGGGGCCGACCCGCGCAGTCCGGGTCCACGGCGAGCTCCGCCGGGGTCGCGACGGAGACCCAGGAGACCTCCGTGGAGCCGTAGAGGTTGTAGAGGACCGGGCCGTAGTCGGTCATGAACCGCTGGGCGAGGCCGGACGGCAGCCGCGAGCCGCTCACCGCGACGATCCGCAGCCGGTCCCCGCCGAGGCGCCCCGGTCGCGCGCCCCCGGCCTCCGGCCCCGAAGCCGGGTGGGCGGTAGAGAGGTCGGCGTCGGGCAGCTCGACGAGCCGCTGCAGCATGACCGGCACGGCGATCATCGCGTCGCACCGGTTGCGCCTCAGCGCGCCGCGAGCCGCCTCGGGGTCGAAGCGCCGCTGGAGCACCATGGTCGACCGCAGGGCGAGGCACAGCTGGACGCCGGCGAGCCCCCACGTGTGGAAGATGGGCGCCGACAACAGCACCGTGCCGCCAACCCCGACGGGGATCCGGTCGAGGATCGACGCCAGCGCCGAAAAGCCCCGCGGGTGCGGCCGGCGCGCCCCTCTGGGAGTGCCGGTCGTGCCGGAGGTGAGCACGATGGTGCGGCCGTGCCGGTGCGGCGGGGACACGCCGGGGTCGGCGTGCGTCAGCGACCGGGCCCGGGCGACCAGCTCGCCCTCCAGAACCAACGGGCAGCCGGCGCCGCGCGCGGTCTCGGTGAGGTCAGCGTCGTGCACGAGCAGCGACAGCCCGTGCTGCCGCGCGACCGCACCCGCCTGGGACGGGGACAGCCCGGTGTTGAGCAGGACGACGTCCAGGCCGAGCGAGGAGGCGCCGATCATCACCTCGAGGAGCGCGAGGTGGTTGCGGCACAGCACGCCGACCCGCACTGAGCCGGGGTGCCAGTCCTCGGCAGCGGTGCCGCCCAGCATGCCGCGCAGCACCGCAGCCGTGCGATCCGACCCTTCCAGGAGCTGGGCGAACGTCACCGCGCCACGGTGCTCGTCGATGACGGCGACCCGGTGGGGCGAGCGGGCTGCCGCCTGCCGCGCCTCGCCGGCCAGCCCGTAGCCCCACTGGTGCAGGGAGGCCAGCTGGCGGGCGACGCGATCGGGCCGTCCCGGCAGGAGCACGCCCCGGCGCGCGAGTGTCGCGAGCTGCTCGATGAGGTTCATGCTGGTCGCTCCGGGTCACCCGCCGGGCACGCCGCCGCCCCCGGCGGGATCAGGACTGGGGGGTGTCGAAGAAGCTGCCGAAGCTGGCCGCCAGGCTGAGGTCGCCCTTGGCCTTGATCTTGCCGGTCATGAACATCATGACCGGGTTGCCCTTCTTGGTGATCAGCTTGGTGAAGGGCTCGGGGCCCATCGTCAGGCTGAGCGTCGGGTCGCCCTCGTGGCCAGGGACCGAGGTGCACTGGCCGTCAGCGATCCGGATCGTCCAGTCGTCCGAGCCTCCGTCGGCGCGCTCCGTGATGCTCCAGTGCGCCGTCATCGCGACGCCGGCCGCCTTGTCGGCGCGGAACAGCTCTGGCATCGCCCGGAAGACGGCGGCGACGACGTCGCTGCGGGTCTCGCTCGTGAGCAGCGCGTGCAGCTCACTGTCGGGCATCGCGACGAGGCCGGACACGAGGTCGCGCGCGGGCAGGTCCTGGAGCTGCTGGGGGGTCGCGCTGCTGAGGTCGGTGGGGGTCATGGCGTTGGCTCTCCTGAGATCGACAAGTTCTTACCAACGGTAACTTAACGGTTGGCCACCACCCGCGCGAAGCGGCCCCCTCAGGCGCTTCGGGCGACGCCGGACTCGTCGAGGAACCAGCCCCGCACCAGGCCCTCGGGTCGGGCCGGCTCGAGGTAGTGCTCGACGCCGAGCACCGCCGTGAAGAGCGGCTCGGGCATCGCCAGGAGCTCGCGTGCATCGGACTGGCTCGCGTGCGCCTCGAGGGCGGACCGCTTGACCTCCATCCACTCGCCCACGTCACAGGCCCAGTGCAGCTCGTCCTCGGGGGTGCCGATCGGGTTGCCGTCGTCCATCGGGTCGTCCGCCCCCCAGCCCGGATCGACCCCGGCGGCCCGGACCGCCTCGACCGCACGGCGCACCGCGTCGCGGTTCATCGAGCCCTCGAGGTAGCGAGGCGTGCCGGCCAGCTCGGCCGCGCGCTTCGTCACGGCGTGGACCTTGACATGGTCGGGATGGCCGTAGCCGCCGTGCCAGTCGTAGCCGATGACGACCTCCGCCGACTCCTCGCGGAGCACCGCCGCGACCCGCCCGGCCGCCTCCTCGAGGTCGGCCCGGAAGAAGCTCTCGGCGTGGTCGTTCTGGTCCCAGCCGGTCATGCCGGAGTCGGCGTAGCCGAGCCACACGATGCGGTGCGTGCCGATCGCTGCGGCGGACGCCGCCATCTCGGCACGCCTGCGGGCGACGACGGTCTCCCCATCGGCCAGGTCATCCGGCGCGTCCCCGTGGTCGCCGTTGGTCGCGACGACGAGGACGACGCGGTGGCCCTCGCTCACGGCGCGGGCCATCGTGCCGGCCGTCTGGGAGGCCTCGTCGTCGGGGTGGGCATGGACGAAGACCAGGGTTGCCATCTGCCCACCCTCACCCGGGCCCAACCACCCCGTCAAAGTCTTTCGGAAATTGCCGGTGTCGTTCGGGAGCCAGCCGCTCAGGCCTTCTTCGTGGTGGCCTTCGTGGTGGCCTTCTTGGCGGCCCGCTTCGCCGGGGCCTTGCGGGTCGTCTTCTTCGCTGCTCGCTTCCGCGTCGTCGGACCCTTGGCGCGCTTCTCGGCGAGGAGCTCGAAGCCCCGCTCGGGGGTGATCGTCTCCGGGTCGTCGCCCTTGCGCAGGGTCGCGTTGGTCTCCCCGTCGGTGACATAGGGGCCGAAGCGGCCGTCCTTGACGACGACCGGTTTGCCGCTGACGGGATCCGCGCCGAGCTCCTTCAGCGGGGGCGCGGCGGCCGCGCGACCGCGCTGCTTCGGCTGGGCGTAGATGGCCAGGGCCTCCTCGAGCGTGATGTCGAAGAGCTGCTGCTCGGTCTGGAGCGAGCGCGAGTCGGTGCCGCGCTTGAGGTAGGGCCCGTAGCGGCCGTTCTGCGCGGTGATCTCCACGCCCTCCTGGTCGACGCCGACGACGCGCGGGAGACTGAGCAGCTTGAGCGCCGTCTCCAGGTCGATCGTCGCGAGGTCCATGTCGGTGAAGAGGGACGCGGTGCGCGGCTTCGGCTTGGCGGCCTTCCGGCCCCGGCCGGTCGTCGGCGCAGCGGTCTCGTCGTCGTCGATGACCTCGGTGACGTAGGGGCCGTAGCGACCCGCCTTGGCGACGATCTCGCGCCCGGTCTCGGGGTCACGCCCGAGCACCTTGCCGTCGTCGGCGGCGGCCTCGAGCAGCTCACGCGCCATGGCCGGCGTCATCTCGTCGGGTGGGATGTCGTCGTTGATCGTCGCCCGCCGCGGCGCGACGGGGACGGCTGCACCCTCGGCGACCTCGCCCGTCTCGAGATCGACCCCGGCGGGGACGACCTCCTCGACGTAGGGGCCGTAGCGGCCGACACGCACGACCATGCCGTCACCGAGCGGGATCGTCGAGATCTCCCTGGCGTCGATCTCGCCCAGGTCGTCGACGAGCTCCTTGAGCCCCTCGGCCGTGGTCGCACGGTCGCCGAAGTAGAACTTCTGGAGCCACTCGACGCGCCCGAGCTCGCCGTTCGCGATCCGGTCGAGGTCCTCCTCCATCGAGGCGGTGAACTCGTAGTCCACGAGCTCGGTGAAGTGCTCCTCGAGCAGGCGCGTCACGGCGAACGCGAGCCAGGTGGGGACCAGCGCCTGCCCCTTGGTGTAGACGTAGCCGCGGTCCTGGATCGTCCCGATCGTCGAGGCGTACGTGGAGGGCCGGCCGATGCCCTTCTCCTCCATCGCCTTGACGAGCGTCGCCTCGGTGTAGCGGGCCGGCGGTGACGTCTCGTGCCCGTCCGCCTCGGCCCGGACCACCTCGAGGGTGACCCCGGTGGACAGCTTGGGGAGCCGGCGCTCCTCGGCGGCCGCGTCCGCGCGGGCCTGGGTCTCGTCGTCGCGCCCCTCCTCGTAGGCCGCGAGGAACCCCTTGAACGTGATGACCGTGCCGGACGCGCTGAACTCCACGCGATGCGCCCCCTCGAGGGCGGTGTCGACCGTGAGCTTGACGGTGGCGGTGGAGCCGCGAGCGTCGGCCATCTGGGAGGCGACGGTGCGCTTCCAGATCAGCTCGTAGAGCGCATAGTCCTCGCCGCGCAGCTCGCCGGCGACCATTGCCGGGGTGCGGAAACGGTCACCGGCGGGGCGGATCGCCTCGTGCGCCTCCTGGGCGTTCTTGACCTTCTTCTCGTAGCGACGGGGCGCGTCGGGGACGTACTCGGCGCCGTAGAGGTCGCGCGCCTGGCTGCGCGCCGCGGTGAGGGCCGCGTCGGAGAGCGTCGTCGAGTCGGTGCGCATGTAGGTGATGTAGCCGCCCTCGTAGAGGCGTTGCGCGACGCGCATCGAGTTCTTCGACGACATCCGCAGCTTGCGGGAGGCCTCCTGCTGCAGCGTGGAGGTGGTGAACGGAGCCGAGGGGCGCCGGGTGTAGGGCTTCTCCTGGACGTCCGTGACGCGGGTGGACCCCTCGCCCACGGCGAGGCAGGCCTCGGCAATGCGTCTGGCGAGGGCCTCGTCGAGGTGGATGACGTTGCGACCCGTGAGCCGGCCGTCGTCGGCGAAGTCGCGCCCGGTCGCCACCCGTGACCCGTCGACCGCGGACAGGCGGGCGCTGAACTGCTGGGCCGCACCGTCCGGTGTGAAGTCGCCCTCGACGTCCCAGTAGGACGCCCTGACGAAGGCCATCCGCTCGCGCTCGCGCTCGACGACCATGCGGGTCGCGACGGACTGGACGCGGCCGGCCGAGAGCCCCTGACGGACCTTGCGCCACAGCACCGGGCTGACCTCGTAGCCGTAGAGCCGGTCGAGGATCCGGCGCGTCTCCTGTGCGTCGACGAGGTCCTGGTCGAGCTCTCGCGTGTCGCTGACGGCGCGCTGGATCGCCTCGCGGGTGATCTCGTGGAAGACCATGCGCCTGACGGGAACCCGCGGCTGGAGGGCCTGGAGCAGGTGCCACGCGATGGCCTCGCCCTCGCGGTCCTCGTCGGTGGCGAGGTAGAGCTCGCTCGCGTCCTTCAGCTTGCGCTTGAGCTCCGCGACCTTCTTCCTCTTGTCGGCGTCGACGACGTAGTAGGGCTCGAAGTCGTGATCGACGTCCACGGCGAACTTGCCGAAGGGCCCCTTCTTCATGTCGGCCGGGAGCTCGGACGGGTTGGGCAGGTCCCTGATGTGTCCGATCGAGGCCTCGACCTCGTAGTCCCCACCGAGGTATGAGGCGATCGACTTCACCTTGCCCGGGGACTCGACGATGACGAGCTTGCGACCCTTGCCGGCGGCCATGGTTCACCTGTGTCTTCCTGCAGCTCCAACGGCAGCGGATTCGTCGCTGCGTGGTCGTGGACGCGCCCCGACGGTAACAGAACGACCCCTGCGGCTCGCGCCCTCATCCTCGGACCCGGCCGAGAACCGACCGCACCGGCCGCGGGAGGGACTCAGCGGCATACGCCCTGTGGAACAACGGCGTGCATCGGGCCGTTGACCATGATAGTTTACTAATCAACAATCTCTTCGAGGAGCACCCGAATGACCACTCCCCTGATCTACCTCAGCCACGGCGCGCCGCCGCTCGCCGACGACGCCCGCTGGACGGCAGAGCTCGCCCAGTGGTCCGCCGACCTGCCGAAGCCGAAGAACGTCCTCATGGTGTCGGCTCACTGGGAGGACGCCCCGACGACCCTCGGCTCGACGACCGGAGCGCCGCTCGTCTACGACTTCTGGGGCTTCCCGCAGAAGTACTACGAGGTCACCTACGACGCGCCCGCAGCCCCCGACCTGGCCGACGACGTCACCAAGCTGCTCACCGCGCCCGGCCAGGCCAGCTCCACGCCGGTCCACCGCGACGAGTCGCGCGGCCTCGACCACGGCGCCTACGTCCCGCTCAAGGAGATGTTCCCCGAGGCCGACGTGCCGGTCCTGCAGATGTCGATGCCGACGCTCGACCCCCGTGGCCTCTTCGAGATCGGCCGCAAGCTGGCGCCGCTCCGCGACCAGGGCACCCTCATCGTCGGGTCGGGCTTCACGACGCACAACCTGCGCTGGTTCAACCCCCGCGCCGGGGCGGATGCCGCGCCGCCGATGGCGAGTGCCGAGTTCGACCACTGGGCCCAGGAGGCGATGCAGGCCAAGGACATCGACAGCATCCTCGACTTCCTCGCCAAGGCTCCCGCGGCGCGTGAGGCACACCCGCGCACGGAGCACTTCGCCCCCCTCTTCGTCACGCTGGGTGCGGCCCACGCGTCGGGGCGCCTCGACAACCAGAGCGTCATCGACGGCTTCTGGTTCGGCCTGTCGAAGCGGTCCTGGCAGTTCAACTGACCTTCTCGGGCGGGGAACCGCTCCGGCCCCCACCTTCGTTGAGAGAGTGTGGGTGCCCCACGCACGCGGCCGCAGCACGGAACCTCCCCTGACTCCAGCGCTGCGGCCGCCCCTTGTCCCCCCAGCCACCCCCCAGCCACCCCGGAGCCGACCCGGGATCGGTCGGGGTCCGGTCGGGGTCCGGTCGGGGTCCGGTCGGGGTCCGGCCGGGGTCCGGCCCGGGGCGGAACCGGGGAAATCCCCCGCCCGTCCCATGCGGGCGCCACGTAGAGTGGCTAACGCCCTTCCAGCCGTATGCCGCTGGGCGGGCTCAGGGACCACGGCCACGCCTCGACGGGGCCGGGACAAAGGGGAAGGACCCGTTCGACGATGAGTGACCAGCCCGCTGCCCAGCAGGCGCCTGCCGCTGCCCAGGTGGCCCCAGCGCCGCTCGAGCCTCCGGTCACGGAGACGCACCTGACCCTCACCCCGCCGCCCCCCGTCACTGCCGTGGCCGAGACGTCAGCGCCGAGGATGGCCCCCGCCGTGCCGGAGGCCGCCCTTCCCGGCCTCGACACCAAGGTCGACACCTACCTCGACTCCCTGCTCAAGGCAACGACGAAGTCGCCCGAGTGGGAGGCCCGCGCCGCCGACGTGCGAAGCATGGGCACCGACGAGATCCGGTTCGCCGCCGAGTCGTCCAACCGGATGCTGCAGATGCCCGTCAAGGCGCTCAACGAGGGCTCGCTCTCCCAGGGCTCCAAGGTCGGCCAGACCCTGCTCGACCTGCGCCGCACCGTCGAGGACCTCGACCCCTCACAGGCCACCGGCGCGAAGAAGTTCCTCGGCATGATCCCGTTCGGCGACCGGGTCACCGACTACTTCCGCAAATACCAGTCGGCGCAGTCGCACCTCAACGGCATCCTCCACTCGCTCCAGTCCGGCCAGGACGAGCTGCAGAAGGACAACGTCGCCCTCAACCTCGAGAAGAAGTCCCTCTGGGACTCGATGGGCCGGCTCAACCAGTACGTCTACGTCGCGGAGCGGCTCGACGCGCGGCTGGCCGCCCAGGTCGCCACGCTCGAGACGACCGACCCCGAGAAGGCCAAGGCGCTGCGCGAGGACGTCCTGTTCTACGTGCGACAGAAGCACCAGGACCTGCTCACCCAGCTCGCCGTGTCGATCCAGAACTACCTGGCGATCGACATCATCATCAAGAACAACATCGAGCTCATCAAGGGCGTCGACCGCGCGACGACCACGACCGTCTCCGCGCTGCGCACCGCGGTGATCGTCGCCCAGGCCCTCAACAACCAGCAGCTCGTCCTCGACCAGATCACCGCCCTCAACACGACGACCTCCGGCCTGATCGAGCGGACCTCCGAGCTGCTGAAGACCAACTCGGCCCGCATCCAGGAGCAGTCCGCCAGCTCGACACTCAGCATCGAGTCGCTGCAGAAGGCCTTCGCCAACATCTACGAGACGATGGACACCATCGACCAGTTCAAGGTGCGCGCCCTGGACAACATGGCTGCGACGATCGGTGCCCTCGAGACCGAGGTGGCGAAGTCACGCAGCTACCTCGACCGCGTCGCCTCCCAGGACGCGCGGCGCGCGGCCGGAGCCGCTCCGGGTGCCCTCGACCTCGGGCCGGGCATCTGACGCAACCCGACCGACGAGTGCGATGAGGCAGACCAACGAAGGGGACATGAGACGTGGGGATCCGATCGTGGCTCGGGTTCGACCGACCCGACGCAGCGGACTCACCCACGGCCGGGCCACCGGGACCGCCGACGACCGAGCAGCTCCTCGGTGCCCTCGATGCCGTTGAGACCCAGGCCCGGGAGGGCCGGGTCCCGGGCGTCGTCCTCTCGCGTCTGCTGCGGGTGACCCGGGTCGTGCGCGAGTCGATCCCCCGCCTCGAGCGGCTCGGCATCGGCAGCGCCCAGGGCTACAGCGTCATGGCGACCGCGACCGACTACCTCCCGGTGGCGATCGGCAACTACCTGCGCCTGCCGCGCGACTGGGCCGACACCCGCCCGATCGCGGCGGGCAAGAGCTCCGTCATGCTGCTCGTCGACCAGCTCGACCTGCTCGGGGCGACGATGGACAAGGTGGCCGACGCCATCAACCGGTCCGACGCCGAGGCCATCATCGTCCACGGCGCCTTCCTCGAGGAGAAGTTCGGCCACGCGTCCACCGGCGGGTCGCTCGGCCTCGGCGCTCCCGACCCGACGCCTGACCCGACGCCTGGTCCGGCTCCCGATCCGACTCCTGCTCAGACTCCCGGCGCGGTGCCTCCGCCCAACCACCCCCAAGCCCTCACTCCACCCGAGTGACCAGCGCCTCCCAACACCCAAGGGCCCCCATGACCACAGCTGAGTCCGCGCTCGCCGAGAGCCTCGACGCGCTCGTCGACGTCGCCCGGCTGGCCGGGATCGACCCGGGCGCCGCCCGCGACGAAGGGCTGCGCGTCGCCGCTGCCCTCGCCGAGTCGGTGCCCGGCGCCGCGCGCGAGTGGGCCGCGGTCGCCCTGCCCGCGGTGACCGACCCCGCCACCATCAACGAGGCCTTCTTCGACGCCGCCTCCAAGGGGCGCCGGTGGCGGAAGCACCCCACCGACCTGCTCGTCTCGCTCGCCGCGTCGCGTCACGTCCTGGCGGCCGACTACGCCCAGGCCCTGACCGAGATCGCCTCTGACGCGGTCATGCTGGGCACCGCACCGATCTGGGTCATCGCCAACGCGACGGCGGCGAGCGCCACCTACCTCGGGGCGGCCGACCGCGCCGCTCGGCCCGTCGACCCGCGCTCGACCCTCGGGGGCTCCTCGACCGGCCTCCCGCCGCTCCCGCCGGGCGTCGGCACGGATGCCGTCCTGCGCGACTGGGGCTACGTTCGGTCACCCGGGCCGGCCGGGACCGGGGCGCCGAGCGGGAGCGAGCCCAGCGGCATACGACCAGCCGGCGACCCTGCTGCGGCGGACGTGGACGCCGCGGCGCCTCCAACCGCGCCCGAGGCGCCGGCCGAGCCGGAGCGGTCCGTCGAGGAGCTGCTCGCCGACCTGGACGTGATGATCGGCCTCGAGCGGGTCAAGAAGGAGATCCATCGGCAGGTGGCCCTGCTCAAGGTCGAGAAGATGCGGGTCGAGGCCGGGCTCAAGGCGCCCCGGATGAGCCGGCACCTGATCTTCGTCGGCAACCCGGGCACCGGCAAGACCACCGTCGCTCGTCTCGTCGGAGCCATCTACAAGGCGCTGGGCCTGCTCCCCCAGGGCCAGCTGGTCGAGGTCGACCGGTCGGAGCTCGTCGCCGGCTACGTCGGTCAGACCGCGATGAAGACCGCGGAGGTGTGCGCCAAGGCGGTCGGCGGGGTCCTCTTCATCGACGAGGCCTACGCCCTGACCGGCGACCAGTTCGCGCAGGAGGCCGTCAACACGCTCGTCAAGGAGATGGAGGACCACCGCGAGGACCTCGTCGTCATCGTCGCCGGCTACCCCGAGCCGATGGTGCACTTCATCGCCCAGAACCCCGGCCTGGCCAGTCGCTTCACGACGACGATCGAGTTCGACGACTACAGCGACGACGAGCTGGTCGCGATCCTCGACTCGATCGCCGCCAGGGCCGAGTACGAGCTGACCGACGAAGCCCGACGACGCGTGCGCCACACCCTCGAGGCGACGGCCAGGACGCCCGCGTTCGGCAACGGCCGGTTCGTCCGCAACCTGTTCGAGCACGCGGTCGGTCGGCACGCCTGGCGGCTCCAGGACGCCGTGGAGCCGACTCGGGACGACCTGCGTCTCCTGACCGCGGACGACGTCGTCGAGCAACCGGACGAGCAGCCGGACGAGCAACCGGCCGAGCAACCGGACGAGCCGGCCGACGAGGCACCGGACGCGCGCGGTGGCGACGTTCGGGTGCCGGTCAGGGAGGACCCCGATGGTCCGCCCACGGGTGGTCGGGCAGGCTCCGAGGAGGACCCGTCCCCCGATGAGAGTGCTGACGCCGCGCGAGAGGTGGCCGACGTGGAGCCCGACGAGGAGCCCAGATGACGAGCGCACCGAAGACGAACATCCCGGTCGCGGCGCCGGCCGGCTCCGCTGCGCCGCTCCCTCCGCCCCCGGCAGCCGCCCAGGGCCGGCCGGCACCGCCCGCGCCGACAGCGACCCCCGGCACCATCCGGGGCTCGGGCGCGACCATCCAGTCCGCTGTCCGGGGCCTGCTGCGCGGCACGCCGGGTCGCATGCGGCTCGTCGGCATCCTCGGGGTCATCGCCGCCCTCCTGCTCGGCGGCGCCGCGACCAACGCCATCCTCGCGTCGGAGGCGGCCGCAGAGCGCGCCGCGAACAACACGCAGCAGGTGGTGCGGATGCAGTCCATCCACGTCGACCTGCTCCGTGCGGACGCGCTCGCCACCAACGCCTTCCTCGTGGGCGGCCTCGAGACGGCCGACGCACGCGCCCAGTACGACGCCGCCATGGCCGCCGTCGTGCGCAACATCGCCGCCGGGGCGGCCGCCCAGCCCGCGGATGCCAAGGCACTCGGCGTCCTCGCCGAGCAGGTCCAGACCTACGCGGCGCTCGTCGAGCAGGCGCGGTCCAACAACCGGCTCGGGCTGCCCGTGGGCGCTCGCTACCTCACCGAGGCGAGCGCGTCCCTGCGGGCGTCGGCCATCCCCGTGGTGGCCCAGGTCGTCGCGGCCAACGAGACGAGGGCGCAGAAGGAGTTCGACCGCACCAACTCGAGTGTGCAGCTCCTGCTCGGAGTCGGCGCCCTCGTGCTCCTGGTCCTCATGGCGATCTGGCTCGCCCGCCGGACCCACCGCTACCTCAACCCCTCGTTCGCCCTCGGCGTCGCGATCCTGCTCGTCGGCCTCTTCGTCGCCTCCTCGACGATCGGCGGCATCGGCACGACGGCCTCCCAGGTGGCCGCGGGCGACTACCGGCGAGCGGTCGACCTCGCGCAGATCCGGACCGCCGCCAACGACGCCCGCGCCAACGAGAGCCTCACCCTCATCCAGCGAGGGAGCGGAGACCGCTACGAGGCAGCGTGGGTCGCCAACGACACGACGATCCGCGCGGCCGTGCAGCGCGTCAACGGGAGCTCCGCGTTGGCCGACGCGTGGGCCGCCTACGCCTCGGCCCACGAGCAGATCCGCAGCCTCGACGACAGCGGCCGCTGGGACGACGCGGTCGACCTGGCCACGGGCCGGCAGGGCGTCGGCTCGACCGTCACCTTCACCGCGTTCGACGATCAGGTGACCGCCCAGCGGGACACCGCCAGCCGGTCCGCGATCGGTCAGCTCGGCTCGCTGGGCGGAGGCGGCACCATCTGGGCCGCGCTCGTCGCGCTGCTGTCCCTTCTCGCCTCGTGGCTCATCGTCCGAGGTGTCGGCGAGCGGATCAAGGAGTACCGATGACCACGCCCACTCCTCACCCCCCCGGGTCCGCTGGCGGCACCCGCACGCGCAGCCGTCGCGGCCCCGTCGTCGGTCTCGCGACCGTGGCCGCGCTCCTGCTCTCGGCGTGCACGGGTGTCACCTACGGCGAGACCCAGCTGCCCGCACCGAAGGTCACCTCGTCGACCCCCGCGGCCCCGGCGACACCCGTGACCTGCACCAGCCCGACGCAGTCCTACGACCCGCTCCCGTCCCTGCCTGCGTCGAGCGACATCACCGACCGCACCGTCCGCACCATCCTCCAGCGTGGTCACCTCGTCGTCGGCGTCTCCGCCGACACCTACCTCTTCGGCGCGAGGGACCCGTTCACGAGCCGGATCGAGGGCTTCGACATCGACATCGCCAGAGCGGTGGCCGCCAGCCTCCTCGGCGACGCGTCGAAGGTCCAGTTCCGCGTCATCACCGCGGCCGACCGGATCGATGTCCTCAAGAACCGCGAGGTCGACATGGTCGCCCGCAACATGACGATGACGTGCTCCCGCTGGCAGGAGATCGCGTTCTCCGCGGAGTACTACCACTCGGGCCAGAAGCTCCTCGTCGCCAAGGACCCGAGCGGCAAGGTGCCGAGCACGACACTCGAGGACCTGGCGGGCAAGAAGGTCTGCGCGCCGCGCGGGACGTCGACGCTCGAGAAGCTCCGCTCGGTGCAGGGGGTCGAGGCCGTCCCTGCGGCTGACCACACGGGCTGCCTCGTGCTCTTCCAGCAGGGCAAGGCCGACGCGATCACGGGGGACGACACCGTGCTCGCCGGCCTCGCTGCCCAGGACCCCTACACCGTCGTCACCTCCGCGCCTCCCATGACCGACGAGCCCTACGGCCTCGGCTTCCACCGCGACGACGTCTACCTCGTGCGCTACGTCAACCGCGTGCTCGCCGACCTCAAGGCCGACGGCCGGTGGAAGGCGATCTACAACCGCTGGCTCGCCGACACGCTCGGGCCGGCGCCTGCCCCGCCGGTCGGTGTCCACGGGAGAGCCGCCCGATGACGTTGTCCGGGGCCGTTCCCCCACCTCCGGCCTCCTCGCCGCCCCCACCGGCGCGCCGTGGCAGCGCCCCTGGCGGCATCGCGGCTCCCGCAGCGCCGGGCAGCCTCGGTGTGCCGGTGCAGGCCACGGAGGCCCAGACCTACCTCGCCGCCCTACGGCAGTGGGTGGGGCAGCGTCGAGCCGACCTCGGTGAGGTCGACACCGCGATCCTGCGTCTCTCCCCGGGCGAGCAGACCGCCATCACGACCGACCTCACGGTCGCGCTCACCTTCTGGAAGGCCATCAACGACCGGCTCACCCTGCTCGAGACGACCTTCGACGGCGGTCGGGTCGGCCCCAAGGAGGCCGAGCGCCTGTCCACGCTCATCCACGGACGGCTCGACTCCAACACCTCCGAGCACCTGTCCCTGCCGGCGAGCGGCTCCCTCGCGGTGAGCCTGCCCGAGGCCTGCCGACTCCTCGACTCGCTCACCCGCACGCTGCAGGCCCGGGCCTCCCTCGCACCGGGTGCTGCGGAGGCCGCCCAGCGCATCACCGTCCTGCGGGCCGGCGCCGAGCGGGTGCGCGACCAGCTGCCCCTCGTGCCGGCCGGCCCCGAGCGGGACGGGGCAGCCGAGCAGCTGGCCCGCCTCGACCGCAGAGTCGCCGACCTCGTCGAGCGAGCCCGGCGCGGAGCGGATGTGGGCGGCATCATCGGCCCGATCGAGATCGACCTCGCGGTGCTCGAGCGGGACCTCATCGTCGCCGCCGCCGAGCGGGCCAACGCGGCACAGGACCGCGCCGACACGAAGCAGCAGGTCGAGGAGCTCGACGCGCGGGCCGCCGCGATCCGGGCCCTCGAGCGTCAGTGCATCGCCGCGGTGACACCGGCCCCCCACCTCGCCATCCCCAACGTCCGCGCCCTCGGCCCGGTGCCAGCGGGCGCCGCCGAGCTCGCCGGCTACCGGCAGCGGCTGGAGCGCGTCTCCCGCGCGCTCGACCTCGCCCATGAGACGTATGCCGCCGCGCTGGCCGAGCGGGACGAGGTCGTCGGGCTCGCCGGGGCAGTCGGCGCCATGCTCGACGCCATGCTCGACGCTATGGTCGCGGCCCAGCGACCCGGCGAGGACGTGGCCGGCGACCTCGCCGCGCTCCGGTCGCGCCTCGACGCGGTCCTGGCCCAGCGCCCGATGCCCACGGTCCGGGCCCGGGCCCTTGCGTCCGCGTACCAGTCCTATGTCGAAGCCGTGACGCGCCCGCCGTCCAGACCAGGAAGGGCCCACCCGTGACCACGAGCCCCCCGCCCACGCCCACCGGACTGCGGTGCGGGCAGCCCGGCTGCACCGGAACGATCGTCGACGGCTACTGCGACGTCTGCGGGATGGCGCCCACCCCCACCGCACCCCCGACCGCACCCCCCACCGCACCCCCCACCGCACCCGCGACGGCGCCCACCGAGCCCGACGCGGCCCTGACGACCGTGCCCGACGGCACGCCGTGCGCCCAACCCGGCTGCACCGGCAGGATCGACGACGGCTACTGCGACGTGTGCGGCACTCCGGCCCACCAGGACGACGTCGTCCAGGTCGTCGACTCGGCCGTCACCCGTCCCGCCGGGGTCGGCCCCGAGCTCTCCACGAGGTCAGCCGCCTCGAGCATGCTGGCCTCCGCGGCCCTCGGGTCCAAGCGCGCCAGACAGAGCGGGTCCGTGGTGACGCGCCGCACCGGCGGGTCGCAGCGCCTGCGCAGCGCCCGCCTCGGTGGCGGCATCACCACGGTCCGCCCCGCGCCGACGATCGACGCCGAGAAGGCGCTGCTGACGGACCCGGTCGTCCCTGAGTCAAAACGCTTCTGCCCCAAGTGCGGCGAGCCCGTGGGCCGAGGCCGCGACGGTCGACCCGGCCGCACCACCGGCTTCTGCGCCAACTGCCGGCACCCCTTCTCGTTCGACCCGAAGCTTCGCGCGGGTGACCTCGTCGCCGGACAGTACGAGGTCGCCGGGTGCCTGGCCCACGGCGGCCTCGGGTGGATCTACCTGGCGAGGGACAAGAACGTCTCCGACCGGTGGGTCGTCCTCAAGGGCCTGCTCAACTCGGCCGACCCGGACGCCCTGGCCGCAGCCATCGCCGAGCAGCGGTTCCTCGCGCAGGTGTCCCACCCCAACATCGTCGAGATCTACAACTTCGTCACCCACGACGACGCCGGCTACATCGTCATGGAGTACGTCGGGGGCACGTCGCTCAAGTCGATCCTCAAACAGCGGATGCAGAGGGCCGGCTTCTACGACCCGCTGCCCGTGGACCAGGCCCTCGCCTACCTCCTCGAGATCCTGCCCGCCTTCCAGTACCTCCACGACCTCGGCCTCGTCTACTGCGACTTCAAGCCGGACAACATCATCCAGGTCGGGGACGAGGTCAAGCTGATCGACCTCGGCGGTGTGCGGCGGGTCGACGACGAGGACTCAGCGATCTTCGGGACCGTCGGCTACCAGGCACCCGAGGTGGCCGAGCTCGGCACCTCCGTCGCGTCGGACATCTACACCATCGGCCGCACCCTCGTCGTGCTGACGATGGAGTTCCGGGGCTACCAGTCGACCTACCTCAACATCCTCCCGCCGCAGGACTCGAGCCCCGTCTTCCAGAAGTACGACTCGTTCTACCGGCTCGTCTCGAAGGCCTGCGCCCCCAACCGGGACGACCGCTTCGTCTCCGCCGACGAGCTGCGCTCGCAGATGGTCGGGGTGCTCCGGGAGGTCGTCGCCATCGACCGCGGGTCGGGCGCGGCGACGACGACCGTCGGGTCCCTCCTCTTCGACGCGCCGACACCGGGCGACGAGGCCGACGACTGGCGCAGCCTTCCCGCGCTGCGGCGTGACCCCCACGACGCGCAGACGAACTGGCTGCACACCCTCACCGGCAGCCCGGAGCAGCGCCTGGCGATCCTCCGGGAGGCCCCGGCACGGACCGCCGAGGTCCTCCTCGACCTCGCCCGAACCGCCCTCAGCGTCGGCCGCCGCGACGTCGCCGAGGCGTCGGCGACCGAGCTGCTCTCCCACGACCCGTGGGAGTGGCGGGCCGTCTGGATCCAGGGACTCGCGGCGCTGGAGCGCGGCGACGCCCGGTCGGCCCAGGCGGCGTTCAACGCCGTCTACGGCCAGGTCCCCGGCGAGCTCGCCCCCAAGCTGGCCCTGGCCCATGCCAGCGAGAAGGCCGGCGACGACGCGGTCGCCGAGAACCTCTACATCGCGTGCGCCCGGACCGACTCCACCTACGTGCCGATGGCGGCCTTCGGGCTGGCCCGGATCCGCGCCGGCCGAGGTGACGTCGACGGCGCCGTGGCCGCCTACCGGCTCGTCCCGACCCACTCCAGCGCCTACCGGACGGCACGCGCCGCCCTCGCCGAGCTGCTCGCCCGGTCCAACCGCGGGCTCCCCGACCTCGCCGAGGCGCTCCGGACCCTCACCGACACCTCCTTGACGGCCCGGCGCCGCGCCGAGGTGTCGACCCACATCTACCGCGAGGCGCTCGCCACCGTGCGCAAGGACGGGCCCCAGCCCGATCTGCACCTCGGCACCCACCGAGCCACCGAGCCGGGGCTGCGCGTCGGGCTCGAGCAGGCCCTGCGCGAGCTGGCCAGCCGCACCCCGGAGACCGCCGAGCGCGTCGCGCTCGTCGACGAAGCCAACGCCGTCCGACCCTGGAGCCTCTGGTGACCGACGCCCCGCCACCCCGCCTGCCGCAGGCCACCGAGCTGCCCCAGGCCGCCGGGCCGGAGCCCGCGTGCCCCTCCTGCGGGACCCCCAACCCCGGGGACGCCAGCTTCTGCGAGGCCTGCGGAGCCGACCTGGCAGCCGGGACGCGGGCAGCGGGAGCGAGCCCAGCGGCATACGGCACCGTGGTCTCCCCAGCCACCCCGCAGACGGCACCGGTGGGCGAGGAGTCGCCGCTCGACGTCGGCTGGACCGGTGCGGTCGCCTCGGCTCCGGCCTCCTCGTCGACTCGGCCGGCCGAGACGGTGGAGCCCAGCGCGGAGCCCTGCCGGACGTGCGGGGAGGGCCACTACGTCGACGGCTACTGCGACCACTGCGGCTCGCCCCCACCCGACCCGCGCAACCACTTCGCCGAGTCCCCGGCAACGTGGGTCGGCGGGGTCTGCGACATCGGTCAGCGGCACGCCCGCAACGAGGACGCCATGGCGCTCAGCGCCGCCGAGCCGCCCGGCAGCCGCGCCGTCCTCGTCGTCTGTGACGGGGTGTCGATGGCGACGGACTCCCACATCGCCTCGCTCGCCGCAGCGCGCGCCGCCCGCTCGGTCCTCGACCAGCCGCTCCCGCGAGGAGCCGGCACGCCGGACGCGTGGGCGTCAGCCGCCGGGAAGGCGCTCGGCACCGCCGTCGCCACCGCGAACGACGCCGTCCGGGTCGCCGTCGAGGGCGAGTCGGACAACCCACCCTCCTGCACCATCGCCGCCGCCGTCATCGAGGACGGCGTCGTCGTCACCGGCAACGTCGGGGACAGCCGCGTCTACTGGCTGCCCGACCGCACGGACCTGCCGGCGCGCCAGCTCGGCCAGGACGACTCGTACGCCCACGAGCAGATGCTCACGGGGGTCCCCCGCGAGGCGGCGGAGAACGGCCCCCACGCCCACTCGATCACCCGCTGGCTCGGCACCGACGCCCCCGAGGACCTGGCACCCCACCTGACGACGCTGTCCGCCGAGGAGGCCGGCTCGGGATGGCTGCTCGTCTGCTCCGACGGCCTGTGGAACTACTGCTCCGCCGCCGCCGACATGCGCCTGCTCGTGCGCAACATGGCCGCGGAGGTCGGCGCCGACGCGAGCCCCACGGCCCTCGCCCAGGCGCTCGTCGACTTCGCCAACGAGCAGGGCGGGCGCGACAACATCACGGTTGCCCTTGCTCGACTGGGTGGGCAAGGATCACAGCAGACGACAGGCGCGCTGGCCGCGCCAGAGGAAGGTGACCCCATCGATGGCTGACTTCACCGCCGAGGTGTTCCAGAACGAGTTCCTCCCCGACGGCGGGACCGACGTCCACGCGATCGTGCGCATCACCTCCAGCGGCGCGTCCGCCGCGACGTCGGCCGGTGTCGTCGACCCGGGCTCCGCGGCCGAGGTCATCCTCATCGACACGTCCGGCTCGATGGGCCGGCGCGGTGTCATGGAGGCGGGCCACGCCGCCAAGGCCGCCCTCAACGAGATCGTCGACGGCACGCTCTTCGCCGTCGTCTCGGGCAACGGCACCGCACAGATCGTCTACCCCTACGCCCACCAGGGCGCCCTGGCCGTCATGTCGTCGCACACCCGCGCCGAGGCCCGCCGAGCCGTCGAGGGCCTCCGCGCCCAGGGGGGCACGGCGATGGGCACCTGGCTCACCCTGGCCCGGCAGATCTTCGAGACGGTGCCGCACGTGCAGAAGCGGCACGCCATCCTGCTCACCGACGGCGTCAACGAGGGCGAGACCCCGGCGTCGCTGCAGGCGGCGGTCCAGTCGTGCATCGGCGTCTTCCAGTGCGACGCCCGTGGGGTCGGTGACCAGTGGCGCGTCGACGAGGTCCGCGCCATCGCCTCGGCGCTGCTCGGGACCGTGGGGCTGGTGCCGGAGCCGGAGGAGCTGGCCACCGAGTTCCAGGCGATGATGCGCGCGTCGATGTCGCGCGGCGTCGCCAACGCCGAGCTGCGCGTCTGGGTGCCGCAGGGCGCCGAGCTGCTCTTCGT
Organism: Intrasporangium sp. DVR; assembly: GCF_040365325.1. NCBI lineage: Bacteria > Bacillati > Actinomycetota > Actinomycetes > Micrococcales > Intrasporangiaceae > Intrasporangium > Intrasporangium sp. DVR. Next base: position 47,754 of record NZ_BAABZW010000024.1, read on the forward strand.
CCGGCAGGTCTCGCCGACCCTCGAGGACCTCACCGGCCGGCGCACCACGGTCAACCCGTTGACGGGGGCCTACCCGACGGGCGCGTGGTCCGACGAGAGCCGCGACTACCACGTCGCCGTGCGGCTGCCCGCGCGCACCCTCGGGCAGGAGCAGCTGGCCGCCCGGGTGTCGCTGGCACTCGGCGACCAGCCCGTCTGCCAAGGGCTGGTCAAGGCCAGGTGGAGCAGCGACGACGCGCTGACGACGCGGATCGACCCGGCCGTCGCGGCCTACACCGGCCAGGCCGAGCTGGCCCAGGTGATCCAGGAGGGACTCGCCGCCAAGGCGTCCGGGCACGACGACGTGGCCACGGCCAAGCTCGGCCGCGCCGTCCAGCTCGCCGGCCAGACCGGCAACGACGAGATGACGACCCGCCTGAAGAAGGTCGTCGAGATCGACGACGCCGACACCGGCACCGTGCGGCTCAAGAAGAGCGTCTCCAAGCTCGACGAGATGTCCCTCGACACCGCGTCCACGAAGACGAGTCGGGTGCGCCGATGACGGTGACCTGCCCCAACGGCCACCAGTCCCAGGCGGACGACTACTGCGACGTCTGCGGGTCGCCGATCGAGGCAGCCGGGTCGGGCGCGGAGGCGTCCTCGCCCGGGTCGCCCGGCTCCACCGGGTCCTATGCCGCTGGGCCCGCTCCCGCTGCTGGCCCCGGGCCCGCTCCGGCTGAGGCGCCGTCGAGCCCGGCCGGTGACTCGCTGGAGTGCCCCAACTGCTCGGCACCGAACCCTGCGAGCGCGCTCTTCTGCGAGGCGTGCGGCTACGACTTCACCACCGGGGCCATGCCCCGCTCGTCGGGGCTGCTCGACCTGGCGGGTGCGCCGACCGAGGAGCCCGCCCCCACCCCGTCGAGTGTGCAGTCCGAGCCCACCCCCACCCCGTCGAGTGTGCAGAACGTGCCGGCTGCCGAGCGCTTCGACTGGCTCGCCGAGGTGTGGGTCGACCCGGACTGGTACCAGACGCAGGAGGTCGATGACCCCTGTCCGTCACCGGGGCTGCCGATCATCGTGCCGATCCGCTCACGCAGTGTCCTGCTCGGGCGGGTCAGCCAGAGCCGCAACACGCACCCCGAGATCGACCTGTCCTCCGACCCGGGGGTGAGCCGCCGGCACGCCCAGCTGACGACCGACGGGACCCGGTGGTTCGTCGAGGACCTCGGCAGCTCCAACGGCACCTTCGTGGGGCCGGCGTCCGGGCCGCTGCCCGACGACCCGATCGCCGTCGGTCCGCGGACCGAGCTCGACGACGACGACCGGCTCTACGTCGGCGCCTGGAGCCGCGTCGTCGTGCGCAGGGCCACCCCTGAAGAGGTCGAGGCCTACGGCGGACCCGGCTGACCCGGCTGACCCGGCTGACCCGGAGTCCGCCGCCCTGCGGGACCGGCCGTTCCCGGGTCGCCGGGAATGCGGCATCCTGCAGGCAACTTGAACTTTTCGTGAACCAGCGCGCCACGTCGCCGTCGGTCGCCCTAAGGTGTGCCCTGTGACGGATCGGCTTCCCCTCCCGGCCTCCGTCGACACGCCGCAGACCATCGTCGTGACGGGCGTCATGGCCGCCGGCAAGTCGACTGTCTCCCAGTTGCTCGCCGAGCGCTTCAGCAGGGCGGTGCACCTGCGCGGCGACGAGTTCCGGCGCGTCGTCGTCAGCGGCCGCGTCGACATGAGCCCGCACGGCGACCCGGAGGCCGAGCGCCAGCTCGCGCTGCGGCATCGGCTCGCCGCGCACACGGCGAACATCTACGCCGAGGCGGGCTTCACCGTCGTCGTCCAGGACCTCTTCGTCGGCGCCAGCCTCGAGCCGTTCCTCGCCCAGCTCAACCAACCAGTCAGCCTCGTCATGCTGGCCCCGGACGTCTCCACCGTGATGCGTCGAGAGTCGGAGCGGACCAAGACCGGGTATGCCGATCTGTGGTCGATCCGCGACTTCGACCTCAAGGTCCGCACCGAGACACCGAAGATCGGCCTCTGGCTCGACAGCTCGCAGCAGACACCCGACGAGACCGTCACCGAGATCCTCCGCAGGCTGCCGGAGGCGAGGATCCGCTGACATGAGTCTGCAGCTGACCATCGGGCAGATCTCGGAACGCACCGGCGTCGCGACCTCGGCACTGCGCTACTGGGAGGCCCTCGGGCTGATCAGGTCGGTCCGCACCACGGGCAACCAGCGTCGCTACGACCGCCCGACGATCCGGCGCGTGTCCTTCATCCGAGCCGCCCAGCGCGTCGGTCTGTCGCTGGAGGAGATCAAGGACGCGCTCGCGACGCTGCCCGACGGGCGGACGCCGACGGCGCACGACTGGGCCAGACTCTCGACGGCGTGGCGCTCGCGACTGGACGAGCAGATCCGGCGGATCGAGCTGCTCCGCGACCGGCTCGACGGCTGCATCGGGTGCGGGTGCCTCAGCCTGACGACCTGCGCGCTGAACAACCCGGGCGACGAGCTCGCCACGCTCGGTCCCGGACCGCATCGTCTCGACCCCTGATCGAGAGAGCACTTCGCGACAGCGCCTGGCCAACCCCATCCCATCGAAAGAGCAGTTCGCGACACGGCTTCGTGTCGCGAACTGCTCTTTCGATGGGGCGGGGGCGCGGCGTCAGTCGGAGTGGCCCTCGCGGTCGCGGAGCAACAGGCCCCAGAGGACCACCAGCGGCAGGATGAGACCTCCGATGCCGAGGACGAGGAACCGGCCGAAGCCATCGAGGTGCTCGACGAGCCACGGGAAGTTCTGGCCGAAGAAGCCCGTGACGAAGGTCAGGGGGAGGAAGACCGTCGCGAGGATCGTCAGTCGCTCGATCGTCCGGCCCTGGCGGATCCCGAGCCGGGTCTGCTCGACCGAGATGACCGCCATGTTCGCCTCGAGGATCGTGGCGAGCAGGTCCCGCTGGGCCGCCACCTCGTCGCTGATGAGCCGCAGGTAGTCGTGCACGTCATGGAAGTACGGCGCGAGCGGGCCGTCCCGGTGGGCCCGCTCGATCGTCGTGAGGACCGTGAGCAGCGGGTGGACCGCACGATGGAAGTTCGTCACCTCGCGGCGCAGGAAGTAGATCCGCTCCGTGGGCGCCGCCTCCCCCGCGAAGACCGTGCTCTCCACCTGCTCGATGTCGCGCTCGAGCTCGGCGACGACCGGGCCATAGCTCTTGATGACCTGGTCGAGGATCGCCCACAGCACTGCCGGTGTGCCCTCGGCGAGGAGCTCGGGCCGCGCCTCGAGGTTGGTGCGGGCGGAGTGGAGCTCGCTCGCCACCCCCTGCCGGACCGTGATGACGAAGGTCGGCGCGAGGAACACGCTGATCTCGCCGAAGTCCACCTCCTCCCGGTCGTCGTCGTAGCGTGCGGTGCGCAGGATGACCAGCTCGGTGCCGTGGTCGTACTGCTCCATCTTGGGCCGCAGGTGGAAGGTCTGGACGTCCTCCACCGCGAGCTCGTGCAGCCCGAAGCTGTCCCGGATGCTCGCCAGCTCGTCGGGCGCCGGCTCGAACGTGCCGAGCCAGGCGAAGCCCTCGCTGCCGTCGCGGTGGAGCGCAGCGGCCTGGTCGAGGGTCAGCGCGGTCTCCTGCTGACGACGGCCGTCGCGGTACAGGGCACAGTCGATGATCATGGCGCCTCCAGACGTGGTTGAGCCCAGTCTGGCGGCCCGCCGGGCGACACGCCCGGCTCGTCGATCAGCCCGCCAGCGCCGAGTGCAGGGCTCGCCAGTCGATCCCGTGGGGAGCGCGCGCGACGAAGGTCTGCAGCAGCCCGAGCCGGGCGGCGCGCAGGTCGGCGTCCTCGGCCATGACGAGGACCTCGTCGAAGAACCGCTCGAGCGCCGGCACCACGCGCTCGGCGGCGTCCGCCCACGCCGGCAGCGCTGCACCGGACAGGTCTGGGATCGTCTCGACGGCGACGCTCAGCTCACGCTCGGCGTCCTCGCGCAACACCGACGAGTCGTATGCCGCTGGGCTGCCTTCCGGGACGATGCGGGTGATGCGCTGGGTGGCCTCCACGAGCTTGGCGAACCCCTCCCGACCGCGCACCGCAGCGATGTCCCGCAGCGCCGCCTCCGCCTTGCCGGGGGTGCCGGCGAGGGGCTGCACGGTCGCGGCGAGCGTCGACGGCACGCCCTCTTCGCGCAGCTGCTGGCCGAAGCGGCCGGTGACGAACTCGTGCGCGTCGGCGATCGACTCGGCACTCACCTCGAGGCCCTGCTGCCGCAGCTGGTCGGCAGCCGCGCGCAGACCCTGCTCGACGGTCAGCCCGGCGAGCGTCGGCTGGGAGCGGAGGATGCCGATGACCCCGAGGGCGGCGCGGCGCAGCGCGAACGGGTCCGAGGACCCGGTCGGCTTGGCCCCTAGGGCGAACATCGCCATGAGCAGGTCGAAACGGTCGGCCAGGGCGAGGAGCGCGCCCGGACGTGACGCCGGCAGCGGTCCCCCGGCGGTCCGCGGCTGCTCCATCTCGTAGAGCGCCGCCGCCACCTCGGGCGTCTCGCCGGCCTTGAGGGCGTACTCCCGCGCCATGAAGCCGGCGAGGCTGGACAGCTCGACGACCATCTGCGAGGCGAGGTCGAACTTCGCGAGCTGCCCGGCCCGGGCCAGCGTGGTGCCTTCCGACGCATCGAGCCCGACGAGCTCGGCCAGCGCGGCTGCGACGTCGCGGATCCGGTCGGCCCGGTCGGCCATCGAGCCGATGCGCTCCTCGAAGGTCAGCTTGGCCACGTCGGCGCGCAGCTCCTCGAGCGGCACCTTGAGGTCGGCTGCGTAGAAGAACGCCGCGTCCTCGTAGCGGGCGCGCAGGACGTTCTCGTTGCCGCGGCGCACGAGGTCGTCGTCGCAGTCACCGTTGGCCATGGTCACGAAGTGCGGCAGCAGGGCGCCGGCCGTGGACCGGACCGGCAGGTAGCGCTGGTGCTTGCGCATGACGGTCGTGAGGATCTGCTCCGGCAGCTCGAGGTAGCGGTCCTCGAAGGACCCGAGGATGCCGTGCGGGGCCTCGACGAGGTTGGTGATCTCGTCCACCAACGCGGCCTCCCCCTCGACGTCGACGACCCCGCCGACCGAGGCGGCCAGCGACGTCGCCTGGGAGACGACACTCTCGCGTCGCACCGCGGGGTCGAGGAGGAAGTCTCGCTCCGCCAGCTTGGGCAGCAGCACGTCGGCGTTCTCGATCTCGATGAGCGGCCCGGCCTCGGTCCGCTCGCCGTAGGTCGTGCGCCCGGACCGCAGCCCCGACACCTCGACCGGGACGACCGTGTCGCCCCACAGCGCGACGATCCACCGGATCGGCCGGCTGTAGGCCAGCTGGGGATCGCTCCAGCGCATGTTCTTGTCGGCCCGGAGCCCGCTGACGACGTCGGCGACGATCGACCCGAGGACCTCGAGCACCCCGCGCCCGGCCTCGTGGACCCGCACCGCGACGTGCTCGACGCCGTCGAACTCGGCCCGCACGAGCTCGGACACGTCGACCTTCTGACCGCGGGCGAAACCCTCGGCCGCCTTCGTCGGCGCGCCGTCGGGACCGAACGCCGCAGCGACCTTCGGGCCCTTGCGCAGCGTCTCGGCGTCCGGCTCGTGCGCCGCGACCGCGTCGACGAGCGCCACGATCCGGCGCGGCGTGCCGTGGACCACGACCGAGCCGTGCGGCAGGCGGGTGGCACCGAGCCGCTGGGTCAGCCCCGAGCGCACCTGCTCGATCGCCTCCGGGACGACGTGCGGGGGCAGCTCCTCGACGCCGATCTCGAGAGCCAGCCGACGCGTGACGTCAGGGGCGAGGGAAGCGAGCTCAGCGGCATACGACTCCCGGTCGACCTCCACCCCGTGCGAGGGTGGCCGGACCGCGCGACCCTCGATCGGGGGCAGCTGGGCGTTGAGCAGCGGGAAGCCGAGCTCCTCACGCCGCTCGACCCACAGGCGGGACACCTCACGGGCGAGGCGGCGCATCGTGCCGAAGGCCTTGGCGCGCTCCGTCGTCGAGATGGCGCCGCGGGAGTCGAGCACGTTGAAGGCGTGCGAGCTCTTGAGCACGTAGGTGTGGGCCGGCACGGGCAGCCGCGCGTCGATCATCCGCTGCGCCTCGGCGCTGTAGCGGTCGAAGAGGTCGCGGTTGGTCTGGATGTCGGCGTCGTCGAGGTAGTAGCGCGACATCTCGTACTCGCTCTGCCCGAACGCCTCGCCGTAGCTGATGCCCGGCGCGTAGCGCATGTCCTTGAAGTGCGTGACGCCCTGGAGGGCCATCACGATGCGCTCGATGCCGTAGGTCAGCTCGACGGCGACGGGGTCGAGGTTCTGCCCGCCGACCTGCTGGAAGTAGGTGAACTGGGTGATCTCCATGCCGTCGAGCCAGACCTCCCAGCCCAGGCCCCACGCGCCGATGGCCGGCTGCGCCCAGTTGTCCTCGACGAAGCGGATGTCGTGCGCACGGATGTCGATGCCGATCGCCTCGAGCGACTCCAGGTAGAGCTCCTGGGGGTTGCCGGGGTCGGGCTTGAGGATGACCTGGAACTGGGTGTGCGTCTGGAGGCGGTTGGGGTTCTCGCCGTAGCGGGAGTCGTCCGGACGCACGCTCGGCTCGACGTAGGCCACGCGCCACGGCTCCGGCCCCAGCACGCGCAGGATGGTGGCGGGGTTCATCGTCCCGGCGCCGACCTCGGTGTTGAAGGGCTGGACGACCATGCATCCTCGGTCGGTCCAGAACTTCTGCAGGGTCAGCAGGGCGTCTTGGACGGTGAGCGTGGTGGTGTCGGGCACCGGACAAGGCTACCGGCGGGCGGGGGTGCCCCTCACACCGCCGATCNNCGTATGCCGCTGAGCTCGCTCCCGCACGCCCCTGACCTCCCAGCCCTCCCGCCCATCGGAGGCGGCCCGCCAGCGATCGGCAGAACACACCAGGTGCGGTGCTCTCGCGGTGTGCGTGCTCAGCCGACCGCCGCCGCCGGGACTTGTGGTGTCCTTCCGTTCGGCGCCAGCCAGATCGCGCCGTGCCCGGGCGGGCGGGCGCCGGGGTCGACGAGCCGGGTCATGACCCACCGGACCCAGTCCTGCTCGAACATCGCCTGCTCCCAGCTGAACCGGAGGACGCGCCACCCTGCGAGCCCCAGCTCGGCATAGCGCCAGCAGTCGGCAACGAGCTGGCTCCGCTTGGTGTGGAACTCGTGGCTGTCGGCCTCGATGACGATGCGCCGCGGCCGATCGACGAGGTCGGGCACGACGATCACGCCGTCGGCCACCTCGATGCGCGCCTGGGGCTGCAGGTCCAGGCCGGGCACGTCGAGGCTGAGGGCCCGCAGGACGGACTCGAAGGGGTTGGCCGCCTTGCCGGACGCGTGACGCAGCACCCTGAGGACGCGGGGCCGCCCGGGTCCAGCGACCTCGGCGGCCCGTGCGGCGAGGTCGCGGGGCCGGACCGTCCCGGAGCGCAGCGCGGAGTCCGCCACGGACAGTGCCTCGTCGAACGGCAGGGCTCGGGCGCAGGCCAGCACGGTCGCGAGGGGCGCGGTGACCCCGTCGGCGCGCTCCTGACGGGTCAGCACACCGGTCCGGATCACGGCTGCCTGCCTGGCGCCTTGCGTCAGCTTGCGACCGCGGGGCACCGTCAGCTCGGGCAGCTCAGGTGCCGTCTTGACCTTCCATCCGTGGGCCAGCGCGGCGGACCGGTGCGACACGACACCGGACAGCTCGTGCGCGACTCGCCTGGCGTGCTCGGCGCCGGGCGCGACGTAGCGTCCGCGTCGGGGCCGCAGCACCGTCCCGGCGAGGACGGCGGCGCGCAGCTCGCGCGGGGTGACCACGTGGAGCAGCTCGGCCCGAGTGGCCACGCCGCCCAGCCGGCTGAGAGCGTCCTCGACTGCACGCATGGACCGATCGTGGCGGCACCGGGCGTGGGCGCGCGGACGTTGTGCACAGGGTCGAGGCGGGAGGCGTTTCGTCGGACACAGCATTCCGCTGCCCGGGCCCCGGCTCGTGCTCGAGCCGGGGCGGGTCGTCGGACGGTGTTGTGTTCTTCCGAGCGGGGCGGTGCGTCAGCCCACCGGCGGGCCGGTGACCTCAGCCACGTCGTCGACGTCAGCGGCGGCACCTGCGAACTGGGCGGCATACAGCGTGGCGTAGGCGCCGTCACGCGCGAGCAGCTCGGCGTGCGTGCCCTGCTCGACGATCCGCCCGTTCTCCATGACGAGGATGAGGTCGGCATCGCGGATCGTGGAGAGCCGGTGCGCGATGACGAAGCTCGTCCGGTCGGACCGCAGCGCCCGCATCGCCTGCTGGACGAGCAGCTCGGTGCGGGTGTCGACCGAGCTGGTGGCCTCGTCGAGGATGAGCAGGGCCGGGTCGGAGAGGAACGCCCGGGCGATGGTGATCAGCTGCTTCTCGCCGGCGGAGATGTTCGATCCCTCGTCGTCGAGGACGGTGTCGTAGCCGTCGGGCAGCGAGTGGACGAACCGGTCGACGTAGGTGGCGCGGGCCGCGGCGAGCACCTCGTCCTCGGTCGCGTCGGGACGCCCGTAGGCGATGTTGTCGCGAATCGTGCCGGCGAAGAGCCACGTGTCCTGGAGCACCATGCCGATCCGGGAGCGCAGGCCGTGCCGGGTCAGGTCGCGGATGTCGACGCCGTCGAGGGTGATCCGTCCGCCGTCGAGCTCGTAGAACCGCATGATGAGGTTGACCAGCGTCGTCTTGCCCGCGCCGGTCGGCCCGACGATGGCCACGGTCTGCCCGGGCCGCACGACGAGGTCGAGGTCCTCGATGAGGGGCTGGTCCGGTGTGTAGGAGAAGGACACCCCTTCGAAGGCGACCTCCCCGCGCGGCTCGTCGATGACGTCGGGGACCGTCACCTCGGGCTCCTGCTCCTCGGCGTCGAGGACGTCGAAGACCCGCTCAGCGGAGGCCACCCCGGACTGGAGCAGGTTGGCCATCGACGCCACCTGGGTGAGCGGCTGGGTGAACTGCCGGGAGTACTGGATGAACGCCTGGACGTCACCGAGGGACATCGTGCCCGACGCCACCCTGAGACCTCCGACGACGGCGACGACGACGTAGTTGAGGTTCCCGATGAACATCATGACGGGCATGATGATGCCGCTGACGAACTGCGCCCCGAACGCGGCCCCGAAGAGCTCGTCGTTCTTCTCGCGGAAGTGGGCCTCGGTCTCCTTCTGCCGCCCGTAGACCTTGACGAGGCCGTGGCCGGTGTAGGTCTCCTCGATGATGCCGTTGAGTTCGCCGGTGTTGCGCCACTGCTGGACGAAGAGCTTCTGGGAGCGCTTGGCGATGAGCCCGGTGACGGCGATCGAGATGGGGATCGTGACGAGGGCGATGAGGGCGAGGACCCAGGAGATCCAGAACATCATCGCGAGCACCGCGATGACGGTGAGGAGCGAGTTGAGCAGCTGCGACAGCGTCTGCTGGAGCGACATGCTGACGTTGTCGATGTCGTTGGTGACCCGGCTGAGGATCTCGCCGCGCGGCTGCTTGTCGAAGTAGGGCAGCGGCAGCCGGTTGAGCTTGGCCTCGACGTCCTGGCGCAGCCGGTACATCGTCCGGGCGAGGACGCCCTGGAGGATCCAGCCCTGGATCCAGAGCAGCAGCGACGAGGCGACGTAGAGACCGGTCACGAGGAGGAGCACGTCGGCGACCGCGCCGAAGTCGATGCCCTGCCCGATGACGACGCCGGCCCGCTGGAGCATGTCGGCGAGGTTCTCCTCGCCGCGGGCCCGCAGCCCCGCGATGACCTGGTCGGTCGTCGTCCCCGCCGGCACCTGCCGGGCGAGCTGGCGTCCGAGCAGGCCGCCGAAGATCAGGTCGGTGGCGCGGCCGAGGATCTTGGGCCCGATCGCGCTGAGGAAGACGCTGACGACCACGAGCGTCACGACGGCGACGACCTTGCCGCGTTCGGGCCGGAGCAGGCCGAGCAGCCGCTTGGCCGAGGGCCCGAAGTTGAGCGACTTCTCGCCGGGCTGCCCGATCATCATGTGCGGTGGTCCGCCCCGGCGGGCCGGCCCGCGTCGGGCCTCGGCGGCCTTCTCCTCGGCGGTCTTGACTCCTTCAGCCATCAGGCCACCTCCTCCGCCGCGCGCTGGGACAGGGCGATCTCCTGGTAGGTCTCGCACGTCTGGAGGAGCTCGTCGTGCGTCCCCTGTCCGACGATGCGCCCGTCGTCGAGGACGACGATGTGGTCGGCGTCGATGATCGTGGAGACGCGCTGGGCGACGATGATGACCGTCGCGTCGCGGGTGACCGGCCGCAGCGCCGCCCGCAGCCTGGCGTCGGTCGACAGGTCGAGGGCGGAGAACGAGTCGTCGAAGAGGTAGATGTCGGGGCGTTTGACGACCGCGCGCGCGATGGCGAGCCGCTGCCGCTGCCCACCGGAGACGTTGGTGCCCCCCTGGACGATGGGGGCGTCCAGGCCGCCGAGCTGGGCGACGAAGTCCGCGGCCTGGCTGATGCGCAGCGCGTCCCACAGCTCCTCGTCGGTCGCGTCGGGGTTGCCGTAGCGCAGGTTGCTCGCCACGGTGCCGGTGAAGAGGTAGGGCTTCTGCGGGACGAGACCGATGCGCGCCCACAGCGCGTCGAGCTCGAGGTCGCGCACGTCGACGCCGCCGACCTTGACGCGGCCGGACCGGACGTCGAACAGCCGCGGGACCAGCCCGAGCAGCGTGGTCTTGCCGGCGCCGGTCGAGCCGATGATGGCCGTCATCCGACCGGGGGTGGCCTCGAAGGTGATGTCGTGGAGCACGGCGTGCTCGGCGCCCGGGTAGCGGAACTCGACGTCGACGAGCTCGACGCCGACCCGTGGTGCCCGGATCGGGATGGGCTGTACCGACTGGGCGACGGACGAGGTCGTGTCGAGCACCTCGGCGATGCGCCCGGCGGACACCGAGGCGCGGGGGATCATCGTCGCCATGAAGGTGGCCATCATGACCGCCATGAGGATCTGGACGAGGTAGGCGAGGAACGCGGTCAGCGAGCCGACCTCCATCGCGCCGCTGTCGACGCGGTAGGCGCCGAACCAGAGCACGGCCACGGTCGACATGCTGAAGATGAGCATGACGACGGGGAAGACGAGGGCCATCAGCCGGCCGACGCGGAGCCCGGCCTCGGTGAGGTCGGCGTTGGACCGGCCGAACCGCGCCTCCTCGTGCTCCTCCCGGACGAAGGCCCGGACGACCCTGATCCCGGTGATCTGCTCGCGCAGGACGCGGTTGACCCCGTCGAGGGAGGTCTGCATGCGGGTGAACCACGGCATCATGCGCCAGATGACCAGGGCGACGACGAGGCCGAGCAGTGGCACGGCGACGGCGACGAGCCAGGAGAGCCCGACGTCCTCGCGGAGGGCCATGATGATGCCCCCGAACATCATGATCGGCGTGGAGACGAGGATGGCGAAGCCCATGAAGAGGACCGTCTGCACCTGGGTGACGTCGTTGGTGTTGCGCGAGATGAGGGTGGGGGCCCCGAACCGCGCCACCTCCTGCGCCGAGTAGTCGATGACGGTGTCGAAGACGGAGGCCCGCAGGTCCCGCCCGATGCCCATGGCGACCCGGGCGGCGAGGAAGGTGGCCGCGACGGCGGTGGCGATCTGGACGACGCTCACCCCGAGCATGAGCGCGCCGTGGCTGACGATGAAGTCGGTGTCCCCCTTGGCGACGCCGTCGTCGATGATCTCGCCGTTGAGGCTGGGCAGGTAGAGCGAGGCGATGGTGCTGGCCAGCTGGAGCAGCACGATGAGCGCGATCTCGCGCTGGTAGGCCAGCAGGTGGCTCCGAAGCAGTCGGAGGAGCATCGGGTGCCTTTCGGTTCGGGTGGGCCGTCGCGCCGGCTCGACGCTAGGGGCTGACGTCGGGTGCGGGTCAATCGCTTTTCGGCCCGGGCCGGGCAGCGACGCCGTAGAGGACGGTGTCGACGACCTCCTCGGGCGTGAGCAGCTCGCCGTGGGCGATCCCCGGGTGGCTCCCCGAGAAGCTGAGGAGGCGGATGCGGTGGAGGAGCTGGTGGGGGGTCACCGTGATCTCCTCCGAGGGGACGAGGTCGGTCACGGCCTCGTAGAGGTCGACGTGGAGCGCCCGGCACCCGTCGCTCGGCTCGGAGGGCACGTGTCGCCCCGTCTCGAGGCAGGCGGCGTGCTGGTGGACGGGCGGCGGTTGGCTCAGACCGAGGGCACCCATGAGGTCGAGGACGTCGCGGATGCGCCGCTGGAGGGCGGCCGCGAAGTCCACGAGCCGGTCGCGCACCGGCTGCGACCGGTCGATGGCGAGGAACTCCCGGCGAGCCCCGGCCGGGCAGAAGGCGGCCTCGACCGCCGCGGTCTGGAGCGCCTCCTTGCTCGGGAAGGCCCGGAAGATCGTCCCCTCGGCGACCCCGGCGGCTGCGGCGATCTCGCTCGTCGTCGGGACCCGACCGTGTCGCCTGGCCAGCTCCAGAAAGGCCTCGACGAGTGACTCGCGCCGCTCGGCGGGTGAGAGGGGCGCGGCGCGTCCGGTGGTGGTGGCCATGAGGTCGAGTATGAGTGAGTGCTCACTCACTGACAAGTTCCCTGCTCAGCGGCCGTATGCCGCTGGGCTCGCTCCCAGCCCACTCACCCTCGGGCGCGGGGCCGGGGACTGGCGCGGCCCGCATGCGGATGCGCTGCGTCCGGGACCGGGACTGCTACACGAGCAGGCCGTCCGCGACGAGGTCGCGGATCTGGGGGACCACCTCGGCCCGGACCGCTGCGGGATCCAGCCCGAGGAGGGTGGCGATGGCGTCGAGCGCCGCGTCGGCGGCCAGCTCGCCGTCGGCCACGCCGAGGTAGGCGGCGAGCAGGGTCCCGGCTCGCACGACGCGGCGCAGCCCGCCACCTTGCCGGATGAGGATGACGGACGGGTCCTCAGCGCCGGGACGGCCGTGGCGCTCCTCGGTGACGTCGGGGGCGCACGACCACGCGACGCTGAGGAGGTCGTCGTCGTCGTGCTCGGCGAGCCACGTGCGTGCCTCGAGACCGGCCTCGATGACGGGACCCATCGGTGCAGCAACCGGGCCGGGTGCCTCGTCGAGCGACCGCCAGGGCACGCGATCGGTCAGCGGCCGCTGGAGCGTGACGACGCCGAACCCGATCGCCTCGACATCCCGGGAGGCGAAGTCGCGGAGCCAGGCGGCGCCGAGACGTTCGTGCTCGCTCGATCCGGGCACCAGGCCGCCGTCCCGGCTCCACAGCGCGGCGTACTCAGCCGGGTCCTGGACCTCTCGCTGGACGACCCAGGCGTCGAGCTCGACGCCGTCGAGCCAGCCGGCCCAGACGTCGCGCCAGGTGCGCCCTCGCGGGACCTCCCAGTTGCCGAGGAGCTGGGCGACGCCACCCGGCTCGAGCACGGCCGCGACCGTGCGCACGAGGGACTGGACGACGGCGTCCCCCGACCGGCCGCCGTCACGGTACTCGAAGACCGGGACGTCCTCCGCGCGCGGCGTGATGACGAACGGTGGGTTGGAGATGACGAGGGAGAACCGCTCCCCCACAACGGGATCCAGCAGGTCACCGCGGCGCAGGTCGACGTCGAGCCCGTTGAGCGCGGCGTTGAACCGGGCGAAGTCGAGGGCCCGCTCGGAGATGTCGGTGGCGACGATCGAGTCGGCGTGGGTGGCCAGGTGCAGCGCCTGCACCCCGCAGCCGGTGCCCAGGTCGAGCGCCCGTCCGACGCGGCGGCGGATCGCCCACATGGCGAGCGTCGTGGAGGCGCCCCCGATCCCGAGGACGTGGTCGGGCCGCAGGGGCTCACGGGTGGCGAGCTCGGACAGGTCGGAGGCGACCCACCAGTCGTGGGTGTCGTCGGCGTAGGGCCGCAGGTCGCACGTCGCCACGACGTCGTCTCCGTCGAACCGGACCAGCCGCAGGGCGGCGGCGCCATCGACGCGGAGCGTCGGCAGGGCGGCCTCGAGATCCGCTCGGGCGACGGGCCGCCCCAGGGTGAAGAGACGGACCAGGGCGGCAACGGGGTCGAGCGGAGCAGCCGTCGCGAGCAGGGCGGGCAAGGGCTGCTCGCGGCGGAGCGCTGCCGAGGCGACGGGACCGAGCCGCGCGGCGACGCCGTCGACGGTGAAGCCCGCCGCGGCGAGGTCGGCCCGCAGCCGGGCCAGGTGGGGCGGGTCGGCGACCGGTGTGGGGGGTGACGCGGACGCGGGCGGGTCGACCACGGGGTGGTCCTGGGTCAGGGCGGGCCCGTCAGTGATGGGAGCTCGAGGTGGGCGGCATCGGCGCCTCGCCGTGCTCGACGGCAGCGAGCGCCGACTCGAGGTCGGGATGGATGTCGAAGACCTTGTCGAGACCGGTGATGGCGAAGACGCGGAGCACCCGCTCGGAGGTCCCGACGAGCCGCAGCGACCCACCGCGGGTCCGGGCGAACTTGAGCCGGCCGACGAGAACCCCCAGCCCCGTCGAGTCGAGGAACGTGACCTCGCTCAGGTCGACGATGAGATCAGCGCGTCCGGCGTGAATCTGCTCATCAAGCTTCTCCCTGACGAACGGTGCCGTGTAGACATCGATCTCGCCACCGAGGTGCACCACGGTGCGGTCACCGTGGTCGGCCCGGGTGATCGACAGATCCACCTGTGGCCCCTTCCCGTTTGTTCTGCCGTTGCCCCGGCAACGAACCCGTATCTCCCTGACCTCGGGAGTAACATGCCCGGGTCGCCCGTAACGGTACCCCGGCGACGTACCGTTGCTCCACATGAACGGGTCTGACGCGCTGGGGCACGCTCCCGCGACGTCCTCGGGCGCCCGGGCGCAGGAGCCGCACGCCCTCGACCCGCGGGCCCTGCTCGACCGTCTCGTCGGGGAGCACCCCGAGCGGCTCCTCCACGTCCACGAGGTCCCCGCCCGCCCGGCCCGCTTCGGGCAGTGGCCGGACTGGCTCGACCCGACGCTCCTCGGTGCGCTCACGGGGTCGGGGATCGCGCAGCCGTGGCGACACCAGGTCGACGTCGCCGAGGCCGCCCACGCGGGGGAGCACGTCGTCGTCTCGACGGGCACCGCGTCCGGCAAGAGCCTCGGCTACCTCATGCCGCTGCTCACCGACATCATGAGCGGTGCCCGCGCCCCGAACGGCCGGGGAGCCACGGCCCTCTACCTCGCGCCGACGAAGGCGCTCGCCGCGGACCAGCTCGACCGCATCACGCGGCTGGCCCTGCCGACGGTCCGAGCGGCCACCTACGACGGAGACACCCCGGCGGACGAGCGGCGCTGGATCCGCGACCACGCCAACCTCGTCCTGACGAACCCCGACCTCGTCCACCACTCGCTGCTCCCCGGCCACGACCGCTGGGCCTCCTTCCTCCGGGCGCTGCGATACGTCGTCGTGGACGAGTGCCACGTCTACAAGGGCGTCTTCGGCTCCCACCTCGCCGCAGTGGTCCGGCGGCTGCGGCGCGTCGCCGCGCGCTACCGCGCGAACCCGACCTTCGTCTTCGCGTCGGCGACCGTGGCCGACCCAGCGGTCCACGCGTCACGACTTCTCGGTATGCCGCTGGGCTCGGTCACCGAGGACGGCTCTCCACGGGCGCCGATGACCTTCGCCCTCTGGGAGCCGCCGCTCCTCGTCGACGAGCAGGGCCGGCCCAGACGGGTGAGCACGCTCACCGAGACGGGTGACCTGCTGGCACAGTGCGTGGAGGAGGACGTGCAGACCGTGGCCTTCGCGCGGTCCCGGGCCGGTGTGGAGGTGGTGGCCAACGTCGCCCGCGACCGGGTGAGCGCGACCCGCGAAGCCGGCATCGCGGCATACCGCGGCGGGTACCTCCCCGAGGAGCGGAGGGAGCTCGAGCGCGGCCTGCGGGAGCGTCGCCTCGTCGGCATCGCCGCGACCAACGCGTTGGAGCTGGGGGTCGACGTCACCGGCCTCGACGCCGTCCTGCTCGCCGGCTGGCCCGGGACGCTCGCCTCGCTGTGGCAGCAGGCGGGTCGCGCCGGGCGGACCGGCCATCGGTCCCTCGCGGTCCTCGTCGCCGCCGACGACCCCCTCGACACCTTCGTCGTGCACCACCCCGAGAGCATCTTCGGCCGCGGCGTCGAGGCCACGGTCGTCGACCCGGACAACCCCCACGTGCTCGGCCCGCACCTCGCCGCAGCCGCCGCGGAGCTGCCCGTGACGGACGCCGACGTCGACCTGTTCGGGCCGCAGACCCGCCCCCTCCTCGACGCGCTCGTGGCCAGGGGCATCCTCAGGAAGCGGCCGCGCGGGTGGTTCTGGGCCCGCGACGACCGGCCCACCGAGCACCTGTCGCTGCGCGGCACCGGCGAGCCGGTCCGCATCGTCGAGACCCGGACGGGCCGTGTCGTCGGGACCGTCGACGAGGCCTCCGCCCACGCCCAGGTCCACACCGGGGCCGTGCACCTCCACCAGGGACAGACCTGGGTCGTCACCGAGCTCGACCTCGACGACAACGCCGCCTTCGCCGTGCGCGGCGACCCGGGCTGGACGACGCAGGCCCAGTCGGTGAGCGAGTTCTCCATCGTCCGTGAGCTCGAGGCCGCCCGCTGGGGACCGCTCCGGTGCTCCTTCGGACACGTCACCGTCACCCACCAGGTCGTCTCGTTCCTGCGCCGACTCCCCGGCGGCGAGGTCCTCGGCGAGCATCCGCTGGACCTGCCCCCGCGCTCCCTCGCGACGAAGGCGATGTGGTGGACGCTGCCGGTCGACGAGCTCGCGAGGGCCGGTGTCGACGAGGCCGACATCCCGGGCGCGGCCCATGCTGCCGAGCACGCCGCGATCGGGATGCTGCCCCTATTCGCCACGGCGGACCGGTGGGACATCGGCGGCGTGTCGACCGCCCTGCACCCCGACACCGGTCAGCCGACGATCCTCATCTACGACGGCCACCCGGGTGGGGCCGGCTTCGCCGAGCGCGGCTTCCGTCGGGTCCGGGAGTGGCTGACGGCGACCCGGGACGCCATCGCGGGCTGCGAGTGTGCCGGCGGCTGCCCCTCCTGCATCCAGTCGCCGAAGTGCGGCAGCGGGAACGACCCGCTCGACAAGGCGGCGGCCATCGCCCTGCTCGACCTGACCCTGGCCCAGGCCGGCCCACGGGCCCCACTGCTCACCCAGCCGTAGAGCCCGGTGGGACAAGCGCCCCGAAGCGCACAAAGTCGCTGATACCCCTCCCCTTTGTCGGCGTTCGCGGTTATCGTTCCCGCCAGCGGCGTAGAGCCCTCGTGCGCCGTAGTTCAGGGGACACCCCGACAGGAGAGAAATGAAGCGAAGGTTGCTGGGCGCGGTCACGGCCGTGCCAGTTGCGCTCGCGTTGGCCGGGACGGGGGCTGCCGACGCGGCAGTCACGCAGTCCGAGTCACCGAGCACGGACGGGACGTACATCGTGCAGATGGCGGACCTCCCGGTTGTCGCCTACGACGGGACGATCCCCGGCTTTGCGGCAACGAGCCCGGCGAAGGGCAAGAAGGTCGACCCGCAGTCGGCCGCCGTCCAGAGGTACGTCGCCCACCTCGAGACCAAGCACGACTCCGCTCTGACGCGCGTCGGCGCGTCCCGGGCAAAGCTCTACGACTACGCGTTCTCGTTCAACGGCTTCGCCGCCAAGCTGACCGCCGCGCAGGCGCAGCAGCTCGCCAAGGCGCCCGGCGTCGTCGCGGTGAACCCCGAGCAGACCTACACGATCGACACCTCGACCACCCCCGACTTCCTCGGCCTGACGGCCAAGGGCGGGCTCTGGGAGCAGCTCGGCGGCACCAAGAGCGCCGGCGAGAACGTCGTCATCGGCACCATCGACTCCGGCATCTGGCCCGAGCACCTCTCGTTCGCCGACCGGGTCGACGCCACCGGCACGCCTTCCTTCGCGCCGGGTGCGAAGCGCGCCTACCAGAAGATGCCCAGCGGCTTCCACGGCAAGTGCGCCGAGGCCGAGCAGTGGGACGGCAGCGACTGCAACCAGAAGCTCGTGTCCGCCCGCTACTTCAACCAGAGCTGGGGCGGCGACGCGGGGATCGACAAGGAGCGGCCGTGGGAGTTCAACTCCGCCCGTGACTACAACGGTCACGGCACGCACACCGCCGGCACCTCCGGCGGCAACTACAACGTGCCGGTTCCCGGCATCGCGAGCGCGCTGGCTCCGAAGGGCATCAGCGGCATCGCCCCGCGGGCCCGCGTCGCCGCCTACAAGGCGCTCTGGTCCACCGAGACCGGTGACACCGCGAGCGGCCGAGGCGGAGACCTCGTCGCCGCCATCGACCAGGCGGTGGCCGACGGTGTCGACGTGATCAACTACTCGATCAGCGGCTCGCAGACGAACTTCGCCGACGGCGCCGAGATCGCGTTCCTCTTCGCAGCCAGGGCCGGCGTCTTCGTCGCCGCCTCTGCCGGCAACAGCGGCCCGGCGGCCTCGACCGTGGCGCACCCGTCGCCGTGGATCACGACCGTCGCGGCGGGCACGCACAACCGCGCCAGCCACGGCTCGGTGACCCTCGGCAACGGCCAGACCTACCAAGGCGCCTCGCTCGCCGCCCAGTCGGTCACGGCGCCCTTCATCGACTCGACGACCGCGGGCCTGCCGGGTGCGGACCCGACCAAGGTGGCGCTCTGCTACTCGAGCGCCGACGGCGGCAACGTCCTCGACCCGGCCAAGGTGGCCGGCAAGATCGTCCTCTGCGACCGCGGCACGACCGCCCGGACGAACAAGAGCCTGGCCGTCAAGGAGGCCGGTGGCGTGGGCATGGTCCTCACCAACACCGCCCCGATCGGCATCAACGCCGACCTGCACACCATCCCCACGGTCCACCTCGAGTCGACCGAGCGGGCTGCCGTGAAGGCGTACGCAGCGACGACGGGCGCGACGGCTACGATCAACGTCGCCGAGCTCGACCTCAACGCCCCCGCGCCGTTCACCGCAGGGTTCTCCTCGCGCGGCCCGCTGCTGGCGGGAAGTGGTGACCTCCTCAAGCCGGACGTCATCGCGCCCGGCCAGGACATCCTCGCCGCCTACACCCCGGTGACCAACGGCGGCTACGCCTACAACGCCATCTCCGGCACGTCGATGTCGAGCCCGCACGTCGCAGGACTCGCTGCGCTGCTGCGCGACCTCGAGCCGGGTTGGTCGCCGATGGCGATCAAGAGCGCCCTGATGACGACGGGTTATGACGTCAAGGACGACGTGGGCACGGCTGTCAAGGTGTTCCGCCAGGGCGCCGGGCACGTCAACCCCAACGCCGCCGCGCGGCCGGGCCTCGTCTACGACAGTGGCTGGAACGACTGGCTCGCCTTCCTCTGCGGCACGACGTCGGCGGTCGGCTCCAGCACGTGCAGCACGCTGGTGGGCCGCGGCTACTCAACCGACCCGAGCCAGTTCAACGCCGCCTCGTTGGCGATCGGGGCCCTGGCCGGCTCCGAGACCCTCACGCGGAAGGTGACGAACGTCGGCGACGGGTCGGCGACCTACCAGGCCTCGGTCTCGCTGCCCGGGTTCGACGTCCAGGTCTCGCCGAGCACCCTGACGCTCGCGCCCGGACAGACCCAGCCGTTCACGGTCAAGATCACCCGCACCGACGCTGCGCTCAACCAGTACACGGGCGGGCACCTCACCTGGACCGACGGCGAGACGAGCGTTCGGTCCCCGATCGTCGTCAAGCCCGTCGCGCTGGCTGCGCCGGGTGAGGTCAAGGCCGACCCGGCCGGGGCCAGCTTCGACGTCACCTTCGGCTACACCGGCGAGTTCACTGCGACGGCTCGGGGCCTCGTCCCGGCGGCTGTGACGGCGGGGACGGTGGCGGACGACCCGAGCGACGGCTCCTGCTCGCTCACCGCGCCCAACGCTCAGCTCATCCCGGTGAACGTCGAGGCCGGCACCACCTACGCCCGCTTCGCGCTCTTCGACGCTGACGTCAACGCCGGCACCGACCTCGACCTCTGCGTCTTCGGCTCGGACAAGAAGCTCAAGGGTTCGAGCGGCTCCTCCACCTCGGCGGAGCAGGTCAGCCTGGTCAACCCGGCGGCGGGCACCTACACCGTCGTCGTCCAGGGCTGGGGCGTCGTCGGCACGTCCCCGTTCAAGCTGCACACGTGGCTGCTCGGCTCGACGGCGGCCGGCAACATGACGGTCACGGCTCCCACCGCCGCGACGATGGGCCAGACGGGCCAGATCTCGTTGGCCCTCTCCGGGCTGACGAGCGGCAAGTGGCTCGGCTCGGTCGCCTACTCGGGCGCGGACGGCATGCCGAGCCCGACCGTCGTGCGGGTCGACGTCCCGTAAGGGATGACGAGCACCATCGCATGACACGCAGGAAGCGGGGAGGTCCCGGCCACGGCCGGGGCCTCCCCGCTCCGCGTCTCCGGGCACCATCGCCGTCGCCTCCTCCGGGACCGGTCCCCGAGGACCTCCTCGGAGCGGACGAGCTGCGCGACCACCTGCGGCGGTCGGTGGCGGACGTGAAGCATTCCTTCGACGTGACGGCCACCGGGACCCTGTCCCGAGCCGAGGCGGAGACGCAGCCCCTCGTCCTGACCACTGACACCGGAGCGACATGGGAGCTGGTGCTCCCACCGGGCTGGGTCGTCGACGTCGACCCGGGCGCGCGCCTCACCGTGCGTGGTGACGTCATCGACGAGCCCTCGTCGACCCAGGTGGGACCCCGCCTGCGCGTGCGGTCACTGTCCCGGGCGGACTGAGCCCACCGGCATACGGCACCGAGCCCTCCGCCCCGGCTCACTCGAGTGGCCCCGATATCCCCACCCCGACCACCTCGAGTGGCCCCGATGTCCCCACCCCGACCACCTCGAGTGGCCCCGATGTCCCCACCCGCACGCACCTTCGCCTGTGGAGGACGGGGCCACTCGAGTGAGCCGTGGGGCGGAAGCGAGCACAGCGGCATCCGAGGTCTCGGTGAGCCGGCTCACCCTGCCGAGCGCCACACTCTGAGACATAAGCAATAGTTTCTTGACCGATAACTTGAACCTATTGAAAACTCCCACTCACGGACTAGGAGTGCGCGCGAGCGCCGATCGTGAAGGAGTTGGTGATGTCCCGCCCCCGCCGCACCGCGTCGGCCCCGCCTGTCATGTCGATCGTGACGCTCGTGTCGATCCTGGGTCTTGCGGCATGCACGGGCGCAGGCCCCAGTGACGTCGTCGACCAGCCGGGCTCCACGCACGCCGCGGCCGGGACCAAGGGAACGGTCGACCTCTTCGCCTATGCGGTCTCCAAGGTGGCCTTCGACGAGGTGATCCCGGCCTTCCAGCGGACCGCGGCGGGAACGGGGGTCGGGTTCCAGCAGAGCTACGGAGCCTCCGGCGACCAGAGCCGCAAGGTCGCCGCCGGGGCGGAGGCCGACCTCGTCACGTTCTCCGTCGAGCCTGACGTCACCCGACTCGTCGACGCGGGCCTCGTCGACCCTCACTGGAATGCAGGGGAGCACGCTGGCGTCCCCTTCGGCTCGGTGGTCACCTTCGTCGTCCGGGACGGCAACCCCAAGGGCATCACGGACTGGGACGACCTGCTGCGCCCCGGCGTCGAGGTGGTCACCCCCAACCCGTTCTCGTCGGGGTCCGCCAAGTGGAACCTCCTCGCGCCGTACGCGGCCACGAGCCAGGGCGGCACCGACCCAGCCGCGGGTCTCGACTACGTCGGACGCCTCATCCGAGAGCACGTCAGGATCCAGCCCAAGTCCGGCCGGGAGGCCACCGAGGCCTTCCTCCAGGGCCGCGGCGACGTCCTGCTCAGCTACGAGAACGAGGCCCTCTTCATCGAGGCCAACGGCGACCCGGTCGAGCACGTCACGCCGCCTCAGACGGTCAGGATCGAGAACCCGGCCGCCGTGCTCAAGACCAGCCGCAACCCCCGCCTGGCCCAGGCCTTCAACGACTACCTCTACACCCCCGCGGCTCAGCGGCTCCTCGCCGGAGCCGGCTTCCGTCCGGTCGACGCGGGCGTCGCGGCCGAGTTCGCCTCACGGTTCCCCACGCCCGAAAAGCTGTGGACCGTCGCGGACCTCGGCGGGTGGCCGTCAGTGGACCACAGCCTGTTCGACCGGGAGTCCGGGGCCATCGCCGCCATCTACGAGGCCATGACGCAGTGAGGACGCCGTGACGACCCCCTCCAGGACCCTCGAACGCAGCGCTGCCATCCCGGCGGACCCGGCGTCATTGCGGGATCCGGCCCCACCGGGCCCGACCCGGCGCCGGAACCGCCGCGCCGGTGCGGCGCAGCCCCTCGGCGTCGGAGTGGTGACGCTCTGGCTCAGCGTCATCGTCCTGCTGCCGTTGGCAGCTCTCACCGTGGCCTCGTTCGAGGAGGGGATCGGCGGGTTCTGGGACGCGGTGACCGCGCCGGGAGCCCTCGCGTCGCTGCGCGTCACCGTCACCGTGTCGGCCATCGTGGCCGCCGTTAACGCCGTCATGGGGACCCTCATCGCCTGGGTCCTCGTCCGGGACGCGTTCCCCGGCCAGGGCATCGTCAACGCCCTCATCGACCTGCCCTTCGCGCTGCCCACCATCGTCGCCAGCATCGTGCTGCTCTCGCTCTACGGTCCCGGCAGTCCCATCGGCCTGCAGCTCAACGCGACGACCTGGGGGCTCGTCGTCGCCCTCGCCTTCGTCACCCTGCCTTTCGTCGTCCGGTCGGTGCAGCCGGTGCTCCTCGAGGCGGACCGCGAGGTCGAGGAGGCCGCCGCCTCGCTCGGCGCGTCCACCTGGACCACCTTCCGCAGGATCGTCCTGCCCACCCTCGCCCCAGCCGTCTTCAGCGGCACCGGCCTCGCCTTCGCCCGGGCCATCGGCGAGTACGGCTCCGTCGTGCTCATCGGCGGCAACATCCCTCGCGAGACACAGGTCGCCTCGCAGTACATCCAGCAGCAGATCGAGATCGACCGTCCCGTCAACGCGGCCGCGGTGTCCGTCGCCCTGCTCCTCACCGCGTTCGCGACCCTGCTCGTGCTCCGGGTGCTCTCCAGCCGCACCCAGCGGCGAGAGGAGCGCGCGCCATGAGGACCAGCCGCACGACAACGGTCATGCTGCGCACGGTTGCCCTCGGCTACCTTCTCGCGCTCCTCGCGGTCCCGATCGCCGTCATCCTCTGGCGCGCCCTCTCGCCAGGCATCGACACCTTCGTCGCCTCGGTGTCCACCCCGGCGGCACAGGCCGCGGTCAACCTCTCCCTGCTCATCGTGGCCATCGTCGTGCCCCTCAACGTCGCCTTCGGGATCGTCACCGCCCTCGCCCTCGTCCGCGGCCGCTTCCGGGGACGCCGGCTCCTCCAGGCCGTCGTCGACCTCCCCTTCGCGGTCTCGCCCATCGTGGTCGGCGTCGCGCTGATCCTGCTCTGGGGCGCCGGTGGGTGGTTCGGCGCCCTCGACCGGGCCGGGCTGACGGTGATCTTCGGGGTGCCGGGCATGGTGATCGCGACGATCTTCGTCACCCTGCCCTTCGTCGTCCGTGAGGTCGAGCCGGTCCTCCACGAGATCGGCACGGAGCAGGAGCAGGCCGCCGCGACGCTCGGTGCCTCCCGCTGGCAGACCTTCTGGCGCATCACCCTGCCCGCCATCAGATGGGGCCTCACCTACGGCGTCGTGCTGACCGTCGCGCGGGCCCTGGGCGAGTTCGGCGCCGTGATCATGGTGTCCTCCGGGTTCCCCGGGGTGTCGCAGACGCTGACCCTGCTCGTCCACGCGCGCTACATCGACGACCACAACACCTACGGCGCCTACGCCGCGGCCACCCTCCTCATGGGCATCGCGCTCGTGGTGCTCCTGCTCATGACCGTCCTCGACCGCAAGAGGAGCGAACGATGATCACCGTCACCGACGCCCGCAAGCAGTTCGGCACCTTCACCGCCCTCGACGACGTCAGCCTCGACATCCCGAGCGGCTCCCTCACCGCCCTGCTCGGCCCGAGCGGCAGCGGCAAGTCGACCCTGCTGCGCGCCATCGCAGGGCTGGAGTCGCTCGACTCCGGGGCGGTGACCATCGCCGGCCGGGACGTCACCGACGAACCTCCCCAGCGGCGCGGCATCGGCTTCGTCTTCCAGCACTACGCGGCGTTCAAGCACCTGACGGTCCGGGACAACGTCGCGTTCGGACTGACCATCCGCAAACGCCCCAAGGCCGAGACCACTGCCAAGGTCGACGAGCTGCTGGCCGTCGTGGGGCTCGAGGGGTTCGCGCACCGCTACCCGGCCCAGCTGTCCGGTGGGCAGCGTCAGCGGATGGCGCTCGCCCGGGCGCTCGCCGTCGACCCGAAGGTCCTCCTCCTCGACGAGCCCTTCGGGGCCCTCGACGCGAAGGTCCGCACCGACCTGCGCACCTGGCTGCGCCGCCTCCACGACGAGGTCCACGTGACAACCGTGCTCGTGACCCACGACCAGGAGGAGGCGCTCGACGTCGCAGACCGGATCGCCGTGCTCAACCACGGACGGATCGAGCAGGTCGGCGACCCCGTCTCCCTCTACGACCGGCCGGCGAACGACTTCGTCATGTCCTTCCTCGGTTCCGTCGCCCGGCTCGGCGAACAGCTCGTCCGGCCCCATGACATCGTGCTCGAGCGCGACCACGCCCTGGCGCTCGCCGAGGACGCGAAGGTGGCCGGCTCCCCGGGAGTCATCCGGGCCGTCGTCGAGCGGGTGGTCCGGCTCGGCTTCGAGGTGCGCGTCGATCTGCGGGCCGACTCGGGCGAGCGCTTCGCGGCGCAGATCACCCGGAGGGACGCCGACGGACTCGACCTTCGCGAGGGCGAGTCGGTGAGCGCCCGGGCGGCCCATCGCTCCAGCGTCGTCGACCACGACCCGGCACTCGCCATCTGAACCGGGGCGATGCACATGTGGCGACATGATCGGGCTGGCCGGATCCAGCAGGCGGGCGTTACGGTAGCCGCCGACGGCACGCCGAGGCGTCCCGTCGGGCCCGGTGGCGACGCCACGGGCCCCGGGGTGGCGAGGGGACGACACCTCGTCACCCCGGGTCGCCGGGCCGTCGACCCGTCCGGAAGCAACGGCTGATGGACATCTCCGCTCGCGTCGACTACGCGGTCCGGGCCATGCTCATCCTCGCCGACGCCTCGGCGGCCGGCTCCGGCCCGGTGAGTATCGACGCGCTCGCCACACAGCAGGACCTGCCACGCAAGTTCCTCGAGGCGATCTTCGCCGACCTGCGCCGGGCCGGGCTCGTCCTCAGCCGACGCGGTGCCCTCGGTGGCTACTCGCTGGCCCGGCACCGCAGCGAGATCAGCGTCGGTGAGGTTTTCCGAGCCGTCGACGGGCCGCTCGCCGAGGTGCGCGGGCTCCGACCGCACGAGATGTCGTACGGCGGTGTCGCCGAGCACCTGCCCAGCCTGTGGGTCGCTGTCCGCGCGAGCCTCCGGGAAGTCCTCGACGGCACCTCACTGGAGGCGTTGCGCACGGGCGACCTGCCGGAGCCGGTCCGACGGTTGGTGACGGCCCCGGACGCCTGGCGCAACCGCTGACCGCAACCGCTGACCGCGACCGGAGGCGCGCGAGCGGTGCGGCGCAACCCCGCCGTGGCCCCGGTCGGCTCAGTCCGCGGATGGTGGCCCCGCCTTGGAGCGCGCGCGGGCCGGCTCGGGCCAGCCGGGGGCCGGAACCGTCACCACGACGGCGAGCGCCAGGCCCTCCGCCCGGCAGGCGACCAGCGCCCCGCCGTTGGCCGCGGCGACCCGGGCCGCCCGCGAGCAGGACCCTTCGACCGTCCCAGCATCTCGTAGCAGCGTGGCACCAGCCAGCGCCGCCAGATCGGCAGCCAGCCGGGCCCGGTGGCTGGCGACCACCGCACCCGCCACGAGCAGCCCTCCGAGGGTCGCCGCCATCAGGGCGACGATGACCCCGATGACGAGAACCGTCGCGGCCCCGCGCTCTCCCCCCGCCCGCCGAGAGGTCGCTGCGCACCTCACCGGCCAGCCTGTTCGACCGGCGTCCGGCCGGCTGCTGTGACGGTCCACGTCGGCACCACCCCGCCCCATCCGCCGGCTCGGGCGCGCACGGTCACAAGCGCGTCGCCGCCCCGCCTGGAGACGGAGATGACGGCGCCCTCCGGAGCTGCGCGCTGCGCCAGCTGGTGCACCTCAGCGAGCGGGTCGCCTCGGGCGGCGGCGCGGCTTCCGGCTCTGGCCGCATCCACACACCTCACCTGGTCGATGGCAGCACTGAGGCCGGCAAGGCAGATGAGCAGCACGAACACGACGACCGGGATGGCGACGGCCAGCTCGGCCGTCACCATCCCGGCGTCACGCCGCGCCTCTGTGCTCATCAACCCGCGAGGCCGAGGGCACTCTGGACGATGCCGGTCAGCGCGTTGCGGACCGCGTCGGACCGCACCACGCCCAGCAGCACCAGGGCGAACGTGCAGGCGGCCATGATCCCCACGGCGTACTCCGAGGTCGACATCCCGCTCTCCCCGAGCAGCTTCCGCATGCTGTTGATCATCCGTTGCCTCATGGAACTTCCCTTCTTATCAATGAAACTCGCGACGAAGATCGCGAGGACTGGATCGCCGTCAGCCGGTCAGCAGCCGCGCGCCGAGCGCCACGACGAGGGGGACCACCGTGGTCAGGCAGAAGGCCGGCAGCAGCACGAGGCCCAGGGGGGCGACGAGCTGGACACCGACCCGGGCAGCGGCCAGCTCGACGCGCTCGAGCGACGCCTTGCGGAGCTCGTCCGCCGATGACAGCAGCAGCGGGCCCGGAGGAATCCCCGCACGGTGCGCGATCGCCACGGCTCGCCCCGCGCCGGACCAGACCGCGCCGACGGAGGCCCACGCTTCCTCGTCGGTAGCGCCCCAGCGCAGGGCGGCAGCGACCTGCCGCAGGTCGCGGGCCACCGTGGAGCCGTCCGGCCCCTCGGGTCGGGCGAGGACCTCCGCGACCGCACCCAGGACCTCCCAGGTGGGCAGCCCTGACCGGTACCCCAGGGCCAGGAGCACGAGGGCCGAGGTGACGTCGTCGGTCCTCGGCGTCGCAGCCCGCTCCGGCGGCCCGCTCACCCGACCCGTGCGTTCTGTCGCTGCCGCCAGATCAGCAGGAGGACTCGGCATGCGCAGGTGACCCGGTGCGCTGGGTGCCACGAGGACGGCTAGCGCCACGAGGAAACCCGCCAGGACCGCCGCGGTCACGTCCGGCTCCCGTGGTCGACAGACGTCCCTCGGCCTGCCGCGGCCGCGCCGTCGACGAGACGACGGCACCAGCGGCGACCGACCCAGATGAGCCCGAGGCCGGCGAGCGCGGCACCGGTGCTGATCGGGCTGTCCAGATAGAGATCGGACGGCGTGACACCGCAGGCCAGCCCGAACAGTGGTCCGGTCAGGGGCAGCACCGTCAGCACCAGGACCGTCGCCCTGGGACCAGCCACCGCGACGTGCACCCGACGCGCACGCTCCCGGGCCTGGTGCAGCGCGGCGACAGCCCGATGAACCGCGTCGGCGAGTGGCGCGCCGGTCACCTCCGACAGCTGCCACGCCGCGGCGACGAACCCCAGCTCAGCCGACTCACTCTCAGCGGCCCAGGAGCGCCACACCGATGCGATCGGGCCGCCCTGGTCGCACGCCTCCGCCAGCTGCGCGACCCAGCGGGCCGTGCCTGAGTCGGTCGTCGACCCGAGAGACGCTCCGGACAGTCGGACCGCCACCGCAGGCGGCAGGCCGGCCTCCAGGGCCGGTGCGACACCCTCGAGCAGCGCCAGGGCGCCGGACAGGGAGGACGAGGACCGGCGCCGGGCGCGCCACTGGCGGAACACCTCGACCGGGTCAGCACGCCACAGCTCGCGCAGAGCCGCTGCCGAGCTCCACCTGCGCGCATCCACGGGGACGCCCATCCCGCGCGCGTCCTCGGGGATGCCCAGCCGCCGCGCATCCGGCACGCCCGCCTCCAGCCGACCTGCACCTGCGTCCTCCGCGCCCGGAAGCCCCGGCGGGCCGGGCGCCGCCGGTGTGGACAGGACACGGCGAACCTCTGCGGCGCGGTCCGCCACCGGCCAGCTCACGACGGCGACAGCGAGGAGCAGGCCGGTCGCGACGGCGGCAGTCACGCGGCGCCGCCCAGCCCGCCGACCGAGCGCGGGTCCAGTCCGAGGCGATGCGCGAGCGCCGGCCAGGCCGGGCCCGCCCGACCACCCGCGCGGGCATCGTCCCAGGCCAGGGCGGTCTCCACGACCGGCTCACCGTCGCGCCGGAAGAGCGCCGAGATCGTCTCGACCCGCCGCAGACCACCACGCCGCACCACGTGGATGACGACGTCGACGGCTGCGGCGAGCTGTGCCCGCACCGCTGCCGGCCCCAGCCCGGCCAGCGCACCCAGGGCCTCGAACCGGGCGATGACGTCCTCGGGCGCATTGGCGTGCACCGTGCCGCACCCGCCCTCATGACCGGTGTTGAGGGCTGCCAAGAGCTCTCGCACCTCGGCGCCTCGGACCTCACCGACGACGATGCGGTCCGGGCGCATCCGGAGCGACTGCCGCACCAGGGTCGTCAGCGTCACCTCGCCCACGCCTTCGACGTTCGGCGGCCGCGCCTCGAGCCGGACCACGTGGGGGTGCTCGACGTGCAACTCGCGCACGTCCTCCACGACGAGCAGCCGGTCACCCGGGTCGACGAGCCCGAGGAGCGCGGCGAGCAGCGTCGTCTTGCCGGCCCCCGTGCCGCCCGAGACCACGAAGGCGAGCCGTCGCGCCACGATCTGCCGCAACACGGCACCCCACTCCGAAGGAACCATGGCCCCGGACTCCAGCAAGGCGAAGGAGAGGTGGTCGCGGGCCGGCACGCGGATCGTGATGTGCGGACCGTCGGCGACGAGGGGCGGGAGGACGGCGTGCAGACGCGCCCCGGACGGCAGCTGACCGTCCACCCACGGGCTCGCCTCGTCGAGACGTCGACCGGCGCCCGCCGCGAGGCGCACGGCCAGCCCCCGCGCGTCCTCGGCCGACACGACGCCTCCGGTCCACTCCATGCCCGCGCCGCGGTCCACCCACACCTTGCCATCGCCGTTGACGGCGAGGTCCGTGACGGCCGGGTCGTCGAGCCAGGCCTCCAGCGGCCCCGCTCCCAGGACCCGGGCCGTCAGGGCGTCCCGTGACTCGGCGACCCTCGTGGCGCCGAGCGCACCGGTCTCCTCCAGGGCGACGTCGGCGACCAGGGCGGCATCCGGGGCGCGCCCCTGCCGCACCCGCTGCCACATCGCCGGGCTGAGCGTCACGCAGACCACCGCCAGGGCTCGTCACCCGGCGGGATCACCGAGGGCCGCGTCGGCCCACAGGACTCAGCGGACTCCGAGCGGTCGGAGGACTGCAACTCGGGGGACGGGCCGCCGACTCCTGGGGGCGCCGGTCTCAGCGAGAGGTCGACGGGTGGCCGGGACACGAGCCGCAGCAGCAGCTCGTCTGCTGCCTCGACGGCCGCTCCCCTCCCGCGGGTGCCGGGAGCGACCCCGCAGGTGACGTCGCCGACCAGGCGCAGGTCGTCCCGCACCCGCGCGACGACCGGGATGTCGAGGTGGTCGCACACGGCGTCGGCGACGTCGTCCTCGATGCGGGCGCCGCGCAGCACCACCCAGGGCTCGCACGGGCGGCGGAGGACGCCAGCCCCCAACGGGCGACCGCCCCGCGCGCAGGCGGCGTCGACGTGACGTCGCAGGAGCGGGACCGACACCGCAGCCGACGCGAGCTGCGGAACACCCGTGCCGACGACCGCCACCCAGGCGTCGACGAACGGGGCGGCCGCCTCGACCGTGGCACCGTCACGGCCGAGGTCGAGCACGGTGACGCCATGGGCCGCTGCCAGCCCGCCGACGACATCGGGGACCACGTCCAGCCACCGGCGCTCCCCCTCGCCCGGCCCCCTCGGCCCGGGCACCGACGGTGGTCGCGAAGGTCGCGCGGCAGCCCCGACCCCTGCTCCCGACAGGACCGGCAAGGCACCCACCCGCGGCAGCTCACGCGCCAGTCCGGCGCCGTCGACGACTCCGGCCACTGCGCCCAGGTGGTCCCAGCGCCAGCCCTCCTCCTGCTCGACGCCGAGGACGACGTCGAGGCGCCCACCGAAACGGTCGAGGTCGACCGCGACCACCGGCTGCCCCGACTCCGCAGCCCGGACGGCGAGCACCGCAGCGAACGTGGTTGCCCCGACTCCACCCGAGGCCGGCATGACGGCGATGACGTGTCCCATGCCCCCACCGTCGCCGACGCGCGGGACCGAGCCCAGCGGCATACGGCTCGCTGTGGACAGCACCGCGACCGCGCGGGGGATGTGGACGACGGCGTGGGCCCGCGGAGAGCGATGGCCCCCGTCCGGGGGAAGACGGGGGCCACCTCACGAGGCTGGCTACCGGGGGGGAGTGCCAGACCCGCGGCGCTCGACCCTGAGGGGAGCGCGCCACCATGGTGGGCTTTTCATCCGTCCAATGCAAACCAAACGGCGAGCGACGCGCCGACGAACTTCACCTCGCCCGCCAGGCCGGGGACGCCACGCGCCAGCACACAGGGACGAGGCCCCCAGACCAGGTCGGGGGCCTCGTGAGAACGAGTTGGGCTACCAAGCGTGCATTTCTGAATGTCGCCTCGGTGTGGACCCGAGGGTGGACTGTTCGAAGTGAACTGCCGTCGCGTGGGTACCTCTCGCTCTCGCTTTGTATTGCCTTCTGGATCCGGCCTACGCCTCTCGGCGATGCGGTGGTTCCTGCATCCTTTGTACCTCAGCCCGATCAGGAGCAACAGTCTTGACACGGCCCGAAAACACGTTCTGTCCATCACAGTGGACACGTCGGACAGCCGTCAGCTGAGCCGCCCGGCGCGCACGGCGTCACAGATCCGTTCACCCTCGGCGACGCCCTTGAGGAGAGCGTCCGCCGTCTGCCCGAGCCACAGGCCCACACCCGCCGCGGTTCCCTTCCCGTATGCCGCTGAGCTGCCTGTGTAGGTCACCGCACCGTTGGCGACGTGGCCGGCTTCGGGGACCGCGACACCGGTCGGATCGAGCCCGAGCGCCTGGACGAGGGACCGCTCCAGCGCTCGGGCGACGAGGCCGTTCCCGTGGACGAAGGGTCGGATGGAGATGACCTCTCCGTGGACGATCGACGAGATCACCACGGCGGGAATGCGGTTGGTCGCGGTCGACGCCGCGACGAGGAGGTCGGAGAGCTGGGCCAGCCGCCGCGACACCTCAGCAGCGTCCGGCGCCGGTCCGAGGTCGACGAACTCGGTGCAGCCCTCGCCCGCGACCCGCGGCCGGCCGAGCGCGTCCGACCGCCCCGTCGGGACGAGCGGTGATGCCGCGGCCACATGGAGGCGGGCGAGCGCCTGCAGCGGCGCGGTCCGGACGATGGACACGACCCGCTCGCTCTCGGCCGTTGCCGCGATGGCGCCCTTGAGGGTGGCCAGGTCAGGGGTGAGCTCGTCCGGCCATGGACGAGCGCCCGTCGTCAGCTCACGGACGAGGTCCACGGGGTAGTCGGCGCCGTCGAGGGCTGCCGACGCACGGGCGCCCCGGACGCGCGACTCGGCCGAGGCCTCGGGGATGCGTCGGCGCAGCGCCTCGTGGAAGCGGAGGCGGGTGCACGCCTCGCGGACCGCGTCGGCCTTCTCGCGGACGCCGGGCAGGTCGGCGAGGGCAGCCAGCTGGTCGACGATGGCGTCGCGGGCAGGATGGGGGTCGGGCACCGGTCCAGCCTAGGAGTGCCTCGGGGCACCGATTCCCCAGGCCGGCGACCCGGGCGCGTGAGATGCGTCGCGCCGCCCTGTCACCATGGTCAGGTGGCAGATGCCGAGGTGATCGTCTGGCTGCTCGCGGGCGACGTCGCGGTGGCCCATCAGACCCGGCGCGACCTGCTCGGCGTCGACGATCCGGGTCTGCAGGGCCGGATCGCGCACGAGGGCGACGGTGCGCGGCTGCTGGCCGCCCGTCGACCGGACGGCCACTGGGGTCGCGGCTTCTACCAGCCGAAGTGGACCTCGAGCCACTACACGCTGCTCGAGCTGCGCGACCTGGGGCTGCCGCGGGACCACCCGCAGGCGCGGGAGTCGGTGGCGCTCATCCTGGCGACGTACCGCGCCGAGGACGGCGGCCTCGACCCGCGGCCGGGCATCCGTTCGAGCGACGCGTGCATCAACGGCATGGCCCTGAACTACTCGAGCTGGTTCGGGGCTCCTGAGCACGACCTGAGGAGCATCGTCGACCGCCTGCTCGCCGGGCTGGTCCCCGACGGCGGCTTCAACTGCGAGCACCGGCCGGGGCACGAGGTGCGCCACTCCTCGATGCACACGACGGTCTCGGTCCTCGAGGGCATCGAGGCGTATCGCGCTGCGGGCCACGGCCACCGGCTCGCCGAGCTGGAGAGGGCCGTGGACAGCGCGGTCGAGTTCCTCCTCCGGCACGAGCTGTTCAGGAGCGAGCGGACCGGTGCGGTGATTCGCCCTGACTTCACCCGGCTCCACCACCCGCCGCGGTGGCACTTCGACATCCTGCGGGGTCTCGACTGCTTGGCGACGTTGGGGCGGCCGCACGACTCGCGCATGGATGCGGCCCTCGACGTCCTTCGGTCGCGGCGCCGTGCCGACGGCCGCTGGTCGGCACGGAGCTGGCCCGGCGAGACGCACGTGCCGCGGCCGTCCGGCCGAGAGCCGTCACCCTGGGCGACCCTGCGAGCCCTCCGGGTGCTCCACCATTTCGGGGTGCCGGACGAGGCCGCAGGGTCCACACTGGACGATGTCGGGACCCCCTGACTCGACCGGTTCGTGCTTTCGAGTCGGGGCGTGGTCCCGTCCGCTAACCTCGATGCATGAGTTCGTTCGCGTCGACCAACCGCGCGTGGTGGCTGCCCAGCTGAGGCGGCCATCCTGACGAACCACTTTTCCGAGCCGCCCGCGGGCGGCTCTCTGCATGCCACTGGCAGGTCGCGTCTCCCGTGGGTCCCCACCCGAGGAGCACACCGTGACCACGACCACGACCATCCCCAGCACGGACGTCCGGGAGACCCCCGAGGTCCATGCCGACGAACGCGCCACCTACGCCGCCGCCCGTGAGCGCAGCGCCGTGCTCGACCAGCTGATCGACGAGCAGGCGGCGCGCGACCCGGCTCGGTTCCGGGTGCTCAGCGGTGACCGTCCGACCGGCCCCCTGCACGTCGGCCACTACGTGGCCAGCCTCCGGAACCGGGTCAGGTTGCAGGACAAAGGAGTCGACACCTTTGTCCTGATCGCCGACTACCAGGTGATCACTGACCGGGACGTTGTCGGCGAGATCGGCGACCACGTCCGGGAGCTCGTCATCGACTACCTCGCGGCCGGTCTCGACCCCGAGCGCTCGACGATCTTCGCCCATTCGGCCGTCCCCGCCCTGAACCAGCTGATGCTGCCCTTCCTGTCGCTGACGACCGAGGCCGAGCTGCGCCGCAACCCGACCGTCAAGGAGGAGCTCGCACTCTCCGACGGTCGACCGCTCTCGGGGCTGCTCCTCACCTATCCGGTGCACCAGGCCGCCGACATCCTCTTCTGCCACGCACGGGTCGTCCCGGTGGGCCGGGACCAGCTGCCTCATCTGGAGCAGACCCGGGCGATCGCGCGCCGCTTCAACCAGAGGTATGCCGCTGGGCACAGTGTGTTCGCCGAGCCTGAGGCGCTGCTCAGCGACGTCCCGCTCCTCCTCGGCACGGATGGCGCGAAGATGAGCAAGAGCCGGGGCAACGTCATCAACCTCAGGGACTCAGCGGACGAGACGGCTGCCCGGGTCCGTGGCGCGAGGACCGACTCGCACCGACGGATCACCTTCGACCCTGCCACCCGTCCCGAGGTGGCCAACCTCCTCATCCTCGCCGGGCTGTTCCTCGGCGAGGCTCCGGAGTGCATCGCGGAGCGGATCGGTGACGGCGGCGCCCGGGCCCTGAAGGCGGTCGTCACCGAGGCGGTGAACGAGGGCCTGCGCGAGCACCGGGCTCGGCGGGCCGAGCTGGAGCGGGACCCGGGCCACGTCGACCAGGTGCTGCGGCAGGGCAATGCCCGGGCCAACGAGATGGCCGAGCGCACCCTCGCCACGGTCCGCGCCGTCATGGGGATGGCGTACTGATCCCCTGCCGCGACCTCCCTGGTTTGAGGTGAACGCGCCGCGAGGTCGCCGGCGCGTTTACCTCAAACCGGTCGAGCCGGTCCTGACCGCTCATCGGCGGGGGCCGACCGCTCGGCGGGCTACTGGCCAGTAGCAGTGAGATGAACCGGAGCCCCTATTGATACGGGGGCGAACCGTGCGTTTGAGTTGGCAGGAGGGAGTCCGCGACTCCAGCACCAATGTCGATGCGAAAGGTGAGCCGATGAGCGAAACGCTCGAGAACCTCCTCCAGGAGACTCGGACCTTCCCACCCCCTCCTGAGTTCGCTTCCCGGGCCAACGGCACGGCTGAGCTGTACGCCAAGGCGGAGGCCGACCACGAGGGATTCTGGGCCGAGCAGGCCGGCAAGTACGTCACGTGGAGCAAGGACTTCACGCAGACCCTGCAGTGGGACACCCCGTTCGCCAAGTGGTTCGCCGACGGCGAGCTCAACGCCTGCTACAACGCCGTGGACCGCCACGTCGAGGCGGGCAACGGCGACCGCGTGGCGATCCACTGGGTCGGTGAGCCGGAGGGCGAGACCCGCGACATCACCTACGCCGACCTGCATGCGGAGGTGCAGCGCGCCGCCAACGCCCTGCACGAGCTCGGTGTCCGCAAGGGCGACACCGTCGCCATCTACCTGCCGATGATCCCGGAAGCGGCCGTCGCGATGCTCGCCTGCGCCCGGATCGGCGCCCCGCACTCGGTCGTCTTCGGCGGGTTCTCGGCGGAGGCGCTCCACTCGCGCATCGACGACGCCGGAGCCAAGGTCGTCATCACGTCGGACGGCGGCTACCGGCGCGGCAGCGCCTCCCCGCTCAAGCCGGCCGTCGACGCGGCTCTGGACCACGGCGACACGTCGGTCGAGAAGGTCCTCGTCGTCAAGCGGACCGGCCAGGACACCCCGTGGACCGAGGGCAGGGACGTCTGGTGGCACGAGGTGCTCGAGGCGGCGGCCCCGACCCACGAGGCCCCGGCGCACGAGGCGGAGCACCCGCTGTTCATCCTCTACACCTCCGGCACGACGGGGAAGCCGAAGGGCATCTTCCACACGACCGGCGGCTACCTGACCCAGTGCGCCTACACCAACGCCGTCGTCCACGACGTCCACCCGGAGAGCGACGTCTACTGGTGCACCGCCGACATCGGCTGGGTGACCGGGCACTCCTACATCGTCTACGGCCCGCTGACGCTGGGGGCGACGCAGGTGATGTACGAAGGCACCCCCGACACCCCGCACCAGGGCCGCTTCTGGGAGATCGTCGAGCAGAAGAAGGTGACGATCCTCTACACGGCGCCGACCGCGATCCGGACCTTCATGAAGTGGGGCGAGGACATCCCCGCCAAGTTCGACATGAGCTCGCTGCGGCTGCTCGGCTCGGTCGGTGAGCCGATCAACCCGGAGGCGTGGATGTGGTACCGCCGGGTCATCGGTGGGGACCGCTGCCCGATCGTCGACACGTGGTGGCAGACCGAGACCGGCGCGATCATGGTCAGCCCCCTGCCCGGCGTCACCGCCACCAAGCCGGGCTCAGCGCAGCGGGCCATCCCGGGCATCGGAGCCGAGGTCGTCGACGACATGGCGCAGCCGGTGCCCAACGGCCATGGCGGCTACCTCGTGCTGACCAAGCCGTGGCCGGCCATGCTCCGCGGCATCTGGGGCGACCCGGAGCGCTACAAGGAGACGTACTGGAGCCGGTTCGAGGGCCTCTACTTCGCCGGTGACGGCGCGAAGAAGGACGAGGACGGCGACATCTGGCTGCTCGGCCGGGTCGATGACGTCATGAACGTCTCCGGCCACCGGCTCTCGACGACGGAGATCGAGTCGGCCCTGGTGTCGCACCCGAAGGTCGCCGAGGCCGCGGTCGTCGGGGCGACCGACGAGACGACGGGTCAAGCGGTCGTCGCGTTCGTCATCCTGCGCTCCGAGGCGGTCGCGGAGGCGGACGAGCCGGGCGAGGGCGCCGACATCGTGGCCGAGCTGCGCAACCACGTCGCCAAGGAGATCGGCCCGATCGCGAAGCCGCGCTCGATCATGATCGTGCCCGAGCTGCCGAAGACCCGCTCCGGCAAGATCATGCGTCGACTCCTGCGCGACGTCGCCGAGAACCGCCAGGTGGGTGACGTGACGACGCTGGCCGACAGCTCGGTCATGGAGCTGATCAAGACGGGCCTGAGCCACGGCAGCGGCGAGTAGCCAGCCGGGTCCAGACTGACCAGGGCACGGCGAGGGGTGCCGGAGGACGACCGTCCCCGGCACCTCTCGCCGTTCCCGGACGCTGGGCCTCCGACGCCCTGAGCCGCCGTATGCCGCTGGGCTCGCCCGCGCACAGGCCCTGCCCTTCCCGCGTGGCCGGGACCTCACGCCCCGAGTGGCAGTTCCTCTGGCGCGCAGCGAGGGTCTGGCGCTCTGGGGTCTGGCGCGCTGGGGTCGGGCGCTCTGGGGTCGGGCGCTCTGGGCCCGATGGTGACGGGCAGGTCGCCGAGCAACCACGTGACCCCGTCGGCGCGCACGGCCGCCGTCAGTCCCCGCTCGTGGACGATCGTGTGGTGCCGGCCGCAGAGCAGGGCGCCGTTGGCCAGGTCGGTCGGGCCGCCACGGGACCAGGGCACCACATGGTGCGCCTCACACCACTGGGGCGGGATCGTGCACCCGGGGAAGGAGCAGCCCCCGTCCCGTCTCGCCAAAGCCAGCCGCTGGGCGGACGTGAAGTAGCGCTGGCTGAAACCCACGTCGAGCACCTGGGACGGGCCGCCGAGCACCGTGGGGATGATCTGCGCCTCGCACGCGAGCCGCCGGACCGTGCCCGGGGACAGGACCGCGTCGTTGTCGGCAACCCCGGCCCCGCGGACCTGCTCGAGCAGGGCCTCGAGGCTCATCGTCACGACGAGCCGGGTCCGTGGCGTGCGGGTCACGCCCTGCGGTGCGGCGACCGCGCGGCCGATGAGCTCGAGCAGGGCATCGGCGCGCCGGGCCGCCGGGGTGCGGGGGTCCTCCTTGGTCTCGCCGCTCCAGCCGACGTCGGGCCGGGGGCGCGCGAGGGGGTCGATGGCAGCATCGAGCACAGCGGACCCCTCGGGATCGAGACGAAGCCGGTACTCCGTGTAGCCGGCCGTCGACCCGATCCTGCTCAGCGCCCGCCCGAGGCGACGACCGGCATCCTCCCGCTCCAGCTCGCTCGGTGGTTTGAGAGCCGCCCGGGCCTGCGCGGCGACCCGGCCCAGCTCCTTGACGCTCAGGTGCTCGATGTTGTCGACGATGACGTCGATGATCGCGTCGAGCTGCTCGCGGTCGGCGATGCGCACCACGTCCTTGTGCAGTCGCAGCACGACAGCCGCCGCAGCGACGGTGACCTGGCCGGTCTGGACCTTCTCGGACAGCGGTGCCCAGCGCGGCTCGTTCATCGCTGCTCCGAGGAGGGCGAGCGCGGCGCCACCCTCGAGGGTCGGGGCCTGCGCCTTGAGCCAGTCGACCCGCGACAGGCCGTGCTCCGCCCCCAGCGAGCGCGAGTCGGCCTCCCTGGCCAGCACGGCGGTGAGCGTCTGGCTCACCTGGCTCAGTCGCTGGGCAGCGGCCACACCGGCACTGACGTCGGCCTCCGGGAGCGACCACGTGGGGAACCCCGATGCCAGCCGTTGCACCAGGTCGGCGGCGAGGTCGAGCGCTCCGACGAGGCCCTCTGCCTCGATCAGCTGCTCTGCCTGCACCGGTCACCCCTGACCTCATCGGGCGTCCCGCACGGCTCGCCCGGCCTCCCTGTCCAGACCATTCAAGCACGTTTCTTCGAACTCCTGTTCGACGTTTCCACAGGCCTGTCGAGGCCGTGTTTGACTGCCCTCATGAGCAGTGAGCCTGCCGGTCAGCCGGCGACCAGGGCGACCAGGGCGACCAGGGGCTGGACCGTCGAGTCGATCGCCGGCCTGCCGACCACCGACCCGAAGCCGGAGATCGCCCTGACGGAGGACGGCCGCGTCGAGGGCACCACCGGCGTCAACCGGATCACGGGGACCTACGAGGCGCACGACGAGACGGTGCGAGTCGAGGGCGTCGGCATGACGCGCCGGGCCGGTTCGCCGGAAGCCATGGACCAGGAGCGCCGCTTCCTCCAGGCGCTCGAGGGCTGGAACGCGTTCCACGTCCGGGACGGCCGTCTCGAGCTCGGCGCACCAGGGACCGGCCTGGTCTGCAGCATGCCGCCACCGCCCGAGGCCTGACGTCAGCACTCCAGCCCCCGCCCTCGGCGCACCGCTGCCTACGATGGACACCCGCAACGAAAGGCTCGGTGCCAGACCAGGTGTCCGGTTATTGGCTCAACATCACTCTTGTCGGCTTCCTCGTCCTGCTCAACGCCGCCTTCGCCGGCAGCGAGATGGCCCTGATCTCCCTCCGTGAGGGCCAGCTGAAGCAGCTCGAGAAGGAGGGCACCGCGAGGGCTCGGCGCCTCGTCCGCCTCGCCCGGGACCCCAACCGCTTCCTCGCGACGATCCAGATCGGCATCACCCTGGCCGGCTTCCTCGCCTCGGCGACAGCCGCGGTCGCCCTCGCGGAGCCCCTCGTGCCCGCGCTCGGCTTCCTCGGCGGAGCGGCCGAGGCCGTCGCCGTCGCCGGGGTGACGCTCGTCCTGACCTTCTTCACGCTCGTGCTCGGCGAGCTCGCCCCCAAGCGCCTCGCCATGCAGATGGCGATGCCCTGGGCCAAGGCCGTCGCCCGCCCACTCGACCTCCTGTCGACGCTGTCCCGCCCTGCGGTGTGGACCCTCGGCATCGCGACCAACGCGGTGGTGCGCCTGCTCGGCGGGCGGGCCGAGGCCGCGAGCGAGGAGCTCACTCCGGACGAGCTGCGCGAGATCGTGTCCACCCACCAGGGCCTCGGGCCGGAGCAGCGCGAGATCATCGCCGGCGCCTTCGACATCCAGGAGCGGGTCCTGCGCGAGGTGCTCGTCCCGCGCAGCCAGACCCTCTTCCTGCGGCACTCGATGTCGGTCGCGGAGGCCCGTGCACTCCTCGCGGAGGAGGGCCACTCCCGCGCGCCCGTCATCCGGGGCAACAACCGCGACGACGTCATCGGCGTGGCGCACTGGGCCCTGCTCCTCGACGACGAGCACCGCTCCGTCGGAGAGGTCGCCACCCCGGCGCTCGTCCTGCCGGACACGGCGAGGGTCTCGGCGGCGCTGCGACGCTTCAAGGTCGAGCGCCAGCAGCTCGCGGTCGTCATCGACGAGCACGGCTCCGTCGACGGGATCGTCACCCTCGAGGACCTGCTCGAGGAGGTCGTCGGCGAGATCTACGACGAGACGGATGACGACACGCTCGACATCGAGCGGGCACCCGATGGCTCCATCGCCCTGCCCGGGACGTTCCCGGTGCACGACCTCGAGGATGTCGGGGTCAACGCCGGGCTGGTCCGGCACGGTGAGTACACGACCGTGGCCGGGCTCGTCCTCCAGCGGCTCGGGCGGATCCCGACCGCCCCCGGCGACGTCGTCGAGATCGACGGCTGGTCGATCGAGGTGACCGGCGTCGGTCATCACGCGATCACGGGGGTCCGGCTCGTGCCCCGCCCGAGCAGCGATCCGAGGACCGAGGACTGACCCTCCGGCCGACCCCCTCCGGCCGACCCCCACCAGTCACACCCCCGACCCGTCACACCCCCCGACCCGACCGGAGCGGGAGCGCGCCCGGGAGCGGGAGCGAGCCCAGCGGCATACGGCCATGGCGTTTGGACGTCGAGGGAGCGGGCACGCGAGGGATGTGAACGTTAACGAGGCAGTGCAGCGATACGGCAGCGCCAAGCGACCGGACGCCCCGGCCCGGACGAGGCCCGACGGGGTGGGCGACGCCACCGTCGAGGCTCTGGGCAAGCTGTCCGAGGCGCTGGAGGTCGTCGAGCACGCGCGAGGGCTGCTCTACGGCTTCCACCGGCTGACCGGCCGGGCTGACGCGAGCCTCCAGGAGGCGGTCCACCTGCTGCGCGAGGCCGGGCTCGACTCGGCAGCCGACGTCGTCGAGGAGTGTGTCGTCGGGCGGAACGTCCTGCCGGGGATGTGGACCTTCCAGATCGTCGAGGCGTTCGACGAGGGCTACTGGACGGTCTTCCGTGACGTCGTCGACGAGGTGCGGGCCGAGGCCGGCGACCCCGAGCGGCACCGCTACGAGGCGGAGATGAAGGCGCGCGAGCAGCAGCCCCGAGCGGCCGCAGCCGACGACCGGTTGTGACGTGGCCCACAGACCCTCCCGGAATGGACCAACGCCCCCAGAAGTTAGTTGAACTGTGAAACAACTGCGCATCATCGTCTCCAGCACCCGCCCCGGCCGGATCGGGCCCAAGGTCGCCGACTGGGTCGCGGCCCAGGCCCCCGCAGGCGCGTGGGAGGTCAAGGTGCTCGACCCGAGCGGTCTGCCCTTCCTCGACGAGGAGGAGCACCCGAAGTCCGGCAAGTACGCCCTGCCGCACACGCAGCAGTGGGCCAGCGAGATCTTCGAGTCCGACGCCATCGTCGTCGTGACGCCGCAGTACAACCGCAGCTTCCCGGCGCCGATCAAGAACGCCGTCGACATGCTCTTCGCGGAGTGGGACAGCAAGCCGATCGCGATCGTCGGCTACGGCTGGAGCGGCGGGACCGACGCGGCCGCCGACCTCGCCAAGGTCCTCACCCACGTCAAGGCGGACGTCGTCGGGACGACGGGGCTCACTTTCATGCAGGACCTGTCGCCGGAGGGCGAGGTCACCGCGACCGACGAGCGCCGCGGCGAGCTCGCCGCCCTGCTCGAGGCACTGTCCTCACGCGTCGACGACCGCGAGTCCGTCTCCGCCTGAACGCCTGCCGCTCTGCGTCGGGTTGACCTCGACGCCTCCCCTTGAGGCGACGCAGCCAGGTCAACCCGACGCATCCAGATCCCCAGCCCGGCAGGATGGGGGCATGACGACACTGCCGAACGGCAACGCCCACCTCGCCGTCCTCATCGACGCCGACAACGCGGACGCCTCGATCATCGAGCCGCTGCTCGCGGAGATCTCCAAGTTCGGGGTCGCCAGCGTCAAGCGCATCTACGGGGACTGGACGACGCCGCAGCTCGGCAGCTGGAAGAGCGTGCTGCTCACCCACTCGATCCAGCCGATCCAGCAGTTCGCCTACACGGCGCGCAAGAACTCCACCGACAGCGCCATGATCATCGATGCGATGGACCTGCTCCACACCGGCACCTTCGACGGCTTCTGCATCGTGTCGAGCGACAGCGACTTCACGCGGCTCGCGTCGCGACTGCGCGAGTCGGGCAAGCGGGTCGTCGGCTTCGGTGAGGAGAAGACGCCGGAGCCCTTCGTCCAGGCGTGCGACCAGTTCGTCTACACCGAGATCTTCCGCAACCGCACCGCCGTCGATGGTGAGGCGCCCCCCACCACACGGAAGTCCACCAACGACCTGCGACAGGACGCGCGGCTCGTCGGCCTGTTCCGCTCGGCCATCGACGCGGCCTCCGGGGAGAGCGGGTGGGCCGGGCTGAGTGCGGTGGGCAACCTCATCGTCAAGCAGGCGCCCGACTTCGACCCGCGGCGCTACGGCTACAGCAAGCTCAGCGACCTCGCCGAGGCCATCGGGCTGTTCACCCTCGACCGCGAGCGCGGCTCGGTGCACATCGCCGACTCGCGCACGCTCCCGAAGAAGAAGGCCACCGTGAAGCGTGCCGCCAAGAAGGTTGCTCGCTGACCGACGAGGCCGTATGCCGCTGGGCTCGCTCCCGCGCGCGGGTGACCTGAGGGAGGGGTGCGGCGCTGCTCAGGCAGCCATGCGGACGACGACGGCCGCGGCGAGGATCGCGGTCGTCACGAGCACGGCGAACGGCGCGCCGGCCAGCAGGGGCGAGATCGCGTCGCGTCGCGGCCGGATGTCGGCGCGCGTCTCCACGGCGGCAGCGCGCTGCGCGGCGGCT
The DNA here is from genome assembly GCF_040365325.1 of Intrasporangium sp. DVR. NCBI lineage: Bacteria > Bacillati > Actinomycetota > Actinomycetes > Micrococcales > Intrasporangiaceae > Intrasporangium > Intrasporangium sp. DVR. The sequence goes on from NZ_BAABZW010000024.1 coordinate 89,740, forward strand.
CGCCCGGGCAGCTCGCCCGTGGTGATCCGGACGGGGGCCTTCTCGGACATGCGGCTCTCGATGTGTTGCATCAGGGCGAGGAGGCCGACCATGACGACGAGCGGGGTGGTGACAACGAGGACGTCCATGGCTCGCTTCCTCGGATCGGAGTGACGGGGGAGGCGGGTGGCCGCCCCCGGCTACGGGGGTCAGCGGGAGCGGCCACTGCCTTGTAGACGAACGAGTACCCATTTCATGACGGGCTCACCCGACGAGTTTCTGGGGACCGGTTCCGCAAAAGCGACGGTGCACCCGCTGCGGCGGTGTTTCACTGGGAGCAACAGCCGTGTCCCACCAACGGGGGGTGGATCACATGACCCAGGGGGAAGCAGGCCGCGGTCCGGGTGAGGCGATCGTCCATGTCCTCGACACGTACCCGCTCGACTTCAGCCAGCCCGCCGTGCAACAGCTGCGCAGCACGCTGCTCGACACGTTCGACTCGCCCGGCGCGGTCAGCGCCCTGATGAAGTCCTCGGGCATCAAGACCGGGTTCGTCGACATGTCCGGACCGATGCACCTCGTCTGGACGGCGGTGCTCGACACCGCCCGGAAGCAGGACCGCCTGAGGGTGCTGCTCAGCACCGCGGCCCAGGACCCCAACGCCGCGGCCATCCGCCCCGTGCTCGACGCCCTGCTGGCCGAGACCCCCGCCGCCTCGTCCGACCCGACGAACTCGATCGACGCCATCGCCTGGAAGGTCGACGTCGAGGATCTGCCGGGCCTCGAACGGACCATCGAGGCCCAGTCGACGCTGCTCGACATCTCCTTCCTCGAGCGCGGCCTCGAGCTCAGCCCGTCGGTCGCCAAGCTGCTCGTCACGCTCAACGACGGCAAGCGCTACTACGGCACGGCGTTCCGGATCGGTCCCGACCTGCTGCTGACCAACCACCACGTGCTCTTCGACGAGGTGGGGCGGGCCACTGCGGTCGAGGCGTGGTTCGGCTTCGAGGTCGCCTTCGGCGGTGCACCGCGGGAGTACACCGTGGTGGCGTGCATGCCGGAGTCGATCGTCGGCAGGGCGGACCACGACTGGGCGGTGGTGCGGACCGCGACCACCATGCCCGAGTCGGCCCGGATCCTCCCGCTCACGGGGGCGGTCGCGCCGAAGCCGCACGACCGGGTCTACATCATCCAGCACCCCCAGGGTCGCGAGAAGAAGATCGGGATGATCCACAACGTCGTGGTCGGGGTCACGGACGACGTGATCCAGTACCGGACCGACACCGACGCCGGCTCGTCCGGGTCCCCGGTCTTCAACGAGCAGTGGGAGGTCGTCGGGCTCCACCACCGCTGGGGCAGCACGGTCAAGGGCGGGCGCACCGAGTACTTCAACCAGGGACGGCGCATCGAGCGGGTCGCCGCCGCGCTGACCGCGGAGGGGCTGATGTGACATGGGCCTGCTCGACCGAAATCCCTTCGAGGCGTCGCACACCGACGCCCTGGCCCTGGTCACCTTTCTCTACCAGACGTTCTCGACGCGCGACGAGGTCGTGTACCTGACCACCCAGGCGGGGGTCGACCTCACGCACGTCTATCTCGAGCAGCCGGTCGCGCTGGTCTGGCAGACGGTCGCCGTCCAGGCCAACAAGCAGGGCAGGCTCCGGGTCCTGCTCGAACGCGTCAGGGACGATCCCAACAGCACCCAGGGTCGGGCGCTCATCGACCGGCTGCTGGCCGAGCCCATCGGGGATGCCGTCGGCGACCCCGGCGGTGGGAACGGCGATGGGAACGGCGGCGGGACCGAAGAGCCCCCGCCCCCTCCCCCACCGATACCGGACGCCGTCTTCGAGACCGCCCTCGTCGGGGAGGACCTGCCCTTCATCGACCGGACCCACCTGCGCAGCAGCCTCCAGACGATGCTGACCGGCCAGGCGCGTCGCGCGCTGCTCGTCATGGGTGAGGCCGGGACCGGGAAGACCTACACCCGCCAGTTCATCCACTACCTCGGCGAGAACGGTGGGCCGAAGCCGGTCAAGGTCATCGACATGTCCTTCCGCGCGGGGGCGCCGATCGACGTGCGCGAGCTGTGCACCCTCATCGCAGCGCGGCTCGTGCCGACCAAGGAGACGCCGACCTTCGACCCGACGGCCCAGCCGGAGACCGTCGTCAGCCGCTTCGTGCCGTGGCTCGCCGACGAGATCTCCGAGAAGCCGGGTGCGGTGTGGCTCGTCCTCGACGGCTTCACACCGGCGACGGCGACGGGCGGCGCTCTCCAGCTCATCGACGCCGTGGCACGGGCTGCCGCGAACCGCGACCTCGGACCCCTGCGGGTCGTCGTCCTCGGCTACTCGGGCAACCCCGCATCGGCCGGGCTGGCCCTGCAGGAGCCGATCGGGAGCCCCAGCCGTGAGGACGTCAAGGCGTTCTTCCGGCGGGCCGCCCTCACCCTCCAGGGCGCCGACCCCGGCGACGAGGCCCTCGAGGCGATCGTCGACGCGCTCGAGCCGATCGACGGCCGCCCCATGGCCGACCTCGGCCCGAGTGCGATGAGCCGGGCCCTGCAGGTCTTCGGGGTGGCGTGATGGCCGAGCCGAGGCGGACACCCGTCGTCACCGCAGCGCAGGTGCGGGAGCGCCTGGCCGCGGCCCCGCCTCCGGCCGCGGCCACCACCGGTCCTGCGCACGAGCCGGTCCAACCGCCAGTGAGCGACTACCGGCGGCGCTGCCGCAACCGGGTCGCGCTCCTCGACTACTTCGACCTGGGACTGCTGCAGTCCCGGCGCCCCCCGAAGCCCTCCGGCCAGCCCGGCCAGCCCGGCGCGAAATCGGTGCGGGGCGGGCGGGCCTCGCTGAGGGCGTTGCTCCGGTCCGTCTTCGGCCGCGACGAGAGGGAGGGAGAGGCCGCGCCACACGTGAGCGCGACCACCGGGAAAGGGAACCCGTCCGACATCCCCGCCGACCTCACCGCTGAGCTGAGCGAGCTCGACACCTTCGTCCTGCACGACTGTGAGCTCGTCACGACCCAGCACGGCCCACAGTGGCGGCTGCGTCTGCCCGTCCGGCACGAGGTCGTCCAGGAGCTCGGAGCCACCGGGCTCGTGGACGAGCTGGCCCGACCCGGCGCGATCCGACCGGGCGACGACGACGTCACCCACCACATGGCTCGCCGCCTCCTCGAGGGCGAGCGCGAGCTCAGCGGTCTGGCCGCGAGCGAGCTCAGCGGCATACTGCGCGCTCGTCAGTGGCTGGCCCCGCTGGGACTCGACCTGCCGACCGAGCCCGCCATCCGGGCCGCCCTCGACCTGGCCAACGTCCTCGCTCCGCTGCGGGCCGTGGCGGGTCCGGACTTCGTCGGCCGCGAGCGCGAGCTCGCACTGCTCGAGGAGCACCTCCGCGGCGACGCGCCCGACGGGGTGGCCGCGCTCGCGCTCCACGGGCCGGGCGGGGTCGGGAAGTCGACCCTGCTCGCGCGCTTCGTCCTCGACCACGTCGGCCCCGGCATACCCGAGCAGGCCGAGCAGGCCGAGCACCCGCTGCTCTTCAGCTATCTCAGCTTCGACCGGGCGGAGCTGGACCCGCGGTTCCCACTGACCCTGCTCAGCGAGGCCGCGCGACAGCTGTCGCTCCAGGCGGCCCAGCTCGTCGAGCCGCTCACCCACGTGCGTCGGCAGATCGACGAGCTGCTCGTCGTCCAGACCGCCCTGCGCAGCGAGGAGACGACGCTGCGCGGGAGCTCGACCCGGGACGTCGGTCGGCAGCTCGCCGACGCGGCGATCGTCGCCTCGTCCTTTGCGGACGCGGTCGGCTCGGTGAGCGGCGACACGCCCGTCCTGCTCGTCCTCGACACCTTCGAGATGGCGCAGCGTCGGAGCCGCTCCTTCCTGCGCCAGCTCGACGAGGCGCTGCAGCGGATGCAGCGGCGCCTGCCCCACCTGCGGGTCGTCGTCGCCGGCCGGGCACCGGTCGAGGAGCTGACGGTCCGCAACCTGGCGCTCGGCGGTCTCGACGAGGCGCAGGCGGAGACGCTCCTCACCCGTGCCTTGCGGGGGCAGCGGGTCGACCGGAAGCTCGTGCGGCTCATCGTCGAGCGCGTCTCCGGCAATCCGCTGAGCCTCCGGCTCGCGGCGGACCTCGCCATCCGGACCGGCCCAGGCGCCCTCTCCACCGGGCGCGGCCGGCGCCGGCTGCTCTACGACCTGCGGGCCGAGCAGGTGCAGGGCGTCCTCTACCGGCGGATCCTCGACCACGTGGCCAAGCCGGTGCGTCCCCTCGCCAGCCCCGGCCTCGTGGTCCGCCAGATCACGCCGGAGGTGATCCGCGTCGTGCTCGCAGAGCCGTGCGGTCTCGGCGCGGTGACGCCTGCTCGCGCGGCGGAGCTCTTCGCGAGTCTGCGCCACGAGGTCGCCCTCGTCACCGAGGCCCGCCCGGGGGTCCTCACCCACCGGGCCGACGTGCGGCGGGAGATGCTGCCCCTGCTCGAGGCGGAGGACGCCGACCGGGTCCGCGAGATCCACGAGCGAGCCGTCGACTTCTATGCGGCGCGCAGCGAGATCGACGACCACGTCGAGCACCTCTACCACCGGCTCATGCTCGGGCAGCCGAGCTCCACGCTCGACGCGGTGTGGCAGCCTGCGGCAGGCAGCTTCCTCGAGGACGCGTGGGACGAGCTCCCACCGGAGTCGCGGGTCTATCTCGCCGGTCGCCTCGGGAGAGAAGCCGACCCGGGTGACCTTGCCGCCGCGGACCGGATCGCCTGGATCCGGCAGGCGACGACCCAGGCCCGTGCCCTGCTCGACGCCGGCCAGCCTCGCCAGGCTCTCCGCATCCTCCAGGCGCGCGACCTCGTGCCCCGCAACCTCGCCGTCACCCGCCTCGTCGTCGAGGCGCTCGCCGCGGAGAACCGCGAGGGTGAGGCGCTCGCGGAGGCTCGCGCCGCCATCACTGAGGCGGACGAGCGGGGGCTCGGCATCGAGTTCGTCCAGCTCAACCTGCTCGCGGCCCGGATCGCCGAGGACTGCGCGGCGGGTCCGGACGAGACCGTCGGCTTCGAGGACGCGCGGCTGCTCTACCAGGAGGCTCGACAGAGCGCGCTCGACTTCGGTGCGCGGATCGAGGCGATGACGGCCGGAGTCGCCGTGCTGCGGGTCATCCGCCGGTCCGGGGTGCTGAGGCGGGACCCCCACGGGTCCCGGCTGCGCGACGAGCTGCTCGAGGAGGCGGGGACCCTGACCGACCGGGAGAGGTCGATGCACCCGGGCCTGCTCCGCGACCTCGCGGCCGAGCTCGGCGACGACCTGCCCGACCTGCTCGTCGACGCGGCGCGCAGCGTTGGGGTCGAGGCGCAGGGCCGGTCGGCGCGCCGCCTGCCGGAGGTGGCCCAGCGCCGGTTGCGCGGTGCCGCCTCGTCGCGGGGTGGGGCCTCGTCGCGGGGTGTGGCCTCGCCGCCTGCTGCGGCCCCCTCGCGTGAGGTCCCGATGGCTCCGCTGCCCCCGCCGGTCCTCGAGCAACCGGTGACATCCACGGTGTCAGGCCGCAGCGTCGCCGAGGCGCTGACGAGCAGTCCCGGCGACGAGGAGCTCAAGGAGTCGCTGAAGGGCTACTGGCAGTCGGAGGCCGACCGACCGTCCTTCGACTACAACGAAGAGGGGAAGGCTGATCGCGAGTGACTCGCAACAAGGCAAACGGTGTGCCCTGGGTCCTGCTCTTCCTCGCGGCAGCGGCCATCGCCCTCATCTACATCGTCTTCGCCGCCATCGCCTTCACCCGCGCCGGTGACAGCACGCTCGCCGAGAGCACTTGGCTGCGCACGGTGTTCGTCATCCAGGGGTTCGAGGCGATGGCGTTCACGGCGATCGGCTGGCTCTTCGGCCGGGAGGTCCACCGCGGCACCGCCGAGGCGGCCACGGAGCAGGCCCAGGAGGCGAGGCAGGAGGCGGCCGTCGCGACGGACCGGGCCGTCGGGGCGGAGCGCGACGGCTGGCGGCTCGCCGAAGCCGTACGGGCCCGCGCCGAGCTGGCCGAGCCGGGCCTCGGGGCGGGCGGCGGGCCGGGCGGCGGGCCGGGCGGCGACGAGCGGGCCCCCGAGGGCGGTGGCCTGGTCGCATCCGAGGGCAGCTTGTTCACCCTGAAGGCGTTGGCGGACAACCTGTTTCCCGCTCGCTGACGCTCCCCCGATGATGCCGTATGCCGCTGGGGTCGCCTCTCGTCCACGGCTCCTCTTCTTGGGGTCGGGTTGACAGCCCGGGTGGCGGGGTAACGCGGGTCCTCCGTGGGTACTGCTCCCCGTGATGGGCACGACGACGTGCCTCTCGACGAGAGGAGCTCCACCGATGAGTGACACGAACGACATGAGCACTGGTGCGCCCGACGAGACCACGGGCTTGGGCAGCCGCGCGGACACGGGCATGGACTCCGGCATGGATTCGGGGACTGACTCGGGGATGGACTCCGGCCGCATGGAAGGCTCCGACCTGAGCAACCCAGCCGGCGGGTCGATGTCCGAGCAGGGCGAGGGCCCGGCTGACGGCGGCGCGAACCCATCCGCCGTCGACGGTGGGGCCGACGGCGGTGCCGGTGGCTCCGAGGGGCCGGCTGACGGCGGCGCGGACACGAGCTCCCACGACGGCGGCGCGGACGGCAGCGCTGACGGGGGGGCCGACGGTGGCGCCGGTGGAGCCGGCGGTGCCGGTGGCCCCGGTGGCGCTGAGGGGCCGGCTGACGGCGGCGCGGACACGAGCTCCCACGACGGCGGGGCCGACGTCGGCGCGGACCAGGGCCTCGGACGCTGAATGTCGCTCACCACGCAGAGCCGAGGGTTGGCGGACACCCGCCGTCCCTCGGCCCTGCCGCGCCTCGTCTCGGTCGACCTCGACGAGTTCGCTTCTGACTACTGGGGTCGACAACCGCTCGTCTCGACGGCGGCCGAGTTGCCCCAGGGCTTCGACGACCTGTTCTCGCTCGACGCGGTCGACGAGCTCGTGTCGCGACGAGGCCTGCGGACCCCCTTCGTCCGAGTGGCCAAGAACGGCCAGACCCTGCCCGACTCAGCCTTCACGTCCGGAGGTGGCGCCGGCGCCGGGATCTCCGACCAGGTCAGCGACGACAAGCTGCTCCGACTCTTCGCGGACGGCGCGACGATCGTCCTCCAGGGCCTGCACCGCACCTGGCCGGCCATCAGCGACTTCGTCTCCGCGCTCGGGGATGAGCTCGGCCATCCCGTGCAGGCCAACGCGTATGTGACGCCGCGGCACAGCCAGGGCTTCACCGACCACTACGACGTCCACGACGTCTTCGTCCTGCAGGTGGCCGGCGAGAAGCAGTGGCGTATCCGGCCTCCCGTGTACCGGTGGCCCACCCGCGACCAGCCGTGGACCGACTACCGGGGCCTGGTCGAGGCCGCAGCTGCGGAGCCTCCGCTGCTCGACGTGACGCTCAAGGCGGGCGACTGTCTGTATCTGCCCCGCGGATTCCTTCACTCCGCCACGGCCACCGAGGACGTCAGCGCCCACCTCACGCTCGGGGTGCACACGTGGACGCGAGTGCACCTTGCGGAGGCCTTGGTCGGCGAGGCGATGAAAGCCTTGGCGGCGGCTGAGACACAGCGGGCACCTCTGGGCCTCGGTGTCGACGTGGGTGAGGCCGCTGAACTCTCGGACGAGGTGGAGCGGTTGCGAGGGGTGCTCGCCGGGCTGGTCGAGCAGGTCGACGCGGCTCAGGTCGCCGAGCGGCTCGGACGACAGGCCCGCAGTGCGACACGACCCGCTCCCATCTCGCCGGTCGCGCAGGCGCGTCGGGCTCTCACCTTGGGCGAGGATGACGTGATCCGGGTGCGGCCGTTCGTCAAGGCTTCGCTCGTGGACCGTCCGGAGGGGACGGCCATGCTGCAGAGCCGAGCCGGCACGGTGACCGTGACTGGTGCCGAGCGTCCCGCCGTCGAGGCCCTCCTTTTGCAGGGCGAGGCCTCGGTCTCCAACCTCGGCCTCGAACTGGCCCGCCGTCTCCTCACCGCTGGCTTGGTTACGTAACCGGGCCCAGCGGCATACGGCCTGAGGTTATCGGCGATCTGCGGACGCGTCGCCCCTCGTGGGGAAGAATCGCGTGGGTGCGCACCCAAGCCGAGGAGCCGAGCACGGCGCAAGACCAGCGCAGTGGGCTGCCGCCTTGGCTGCTACTCGTGCTGCCGGGGCTGCTCCTGTCCTTCCTCTCCCTCCGAGTCGTCGCCCCGGTCACCGACCCTGACACGTACTGGCACATCGCCAGCGGCGACCACCTCCGGCGGACATGGGACTTCGTGCTCGACGACCCCTTCGGCGCCGCGGCTGAGAAGCCCTGGATCCTCAACCAGTGGCTGCCGCAGCTGGCCATGAGCGTCGCCGATGAGGTGGCTGGGCTGCCAGGCGTCGTCTGGCTGACCGTGCTCGGGACGCTCGCCGTCATGGCCACCTACTACGTCGCCTGTCGGCGGCGATCGTCGGCCCTGGTCGCGACGTTGATCGTCGCGGTGGCGTTCCTTGCCACGAGTGGAAGCATCGCACCACGCCCGCAGCTGGTGACGTTCGCCCTGACGGCGGTGGTCACTGATGCGTGGTTGCGTACCACGGTGGACCACAAGCCCCGCTGGTGGCTCATGCCGCTCACCTGGTTGTGGGCGTGCAGCCACGGCATGTGGTTCATGGGCATCGTCGTGGGAGGCGCGACGCTGTTGGGTTTGGCCGCGTCGCGACGGGTGGACTTGCGGGCGGCCTTCCGGTTGGCGCTGATTCCGCTGGCCTCGCTCGTGGCTGCTGCGGTGACCCCGGTCGGTCCGGTGCTGCTCACATCGCCGTTCCAGGTGTCTGGCGTGACGGCCTACATCACTGAGTGGCAGCCACCGAGCGCGAATGATCCTGCTTTCCTTGCCGCGCTCGGCCTCATCCTCATCGTCGTCGTCGATGCGGCGCGGAACCGCCAAGGCCGAGCTTCGTATGTGGTGCTGCTGACCGTTCTGGCCTTCGTGCTGGCCGTGGCGTACGCGCGAACTGCCGGGGTTGCTGCCGCGATCGTGGCGCCGCTGAGCGCCGCGGGGCTTACTCGGCTGGCACGACAGCCCGCGCCAACCGTTTCTCACCGTGAGAATCAAGTGACCGCTGGCTTTGGGATCGTGGCTCTTGCCGTGGCCGCTGTCATGGTGCCGACCGTTGCGGCGCGGCCTGGGCTGGGCGCGAACGAACTGGATGCCGAGATCGCCGCCCTCCCCGTCGGGACGGTCGTGTGCAACGACTGGCTGGACGGCGGCTGGCTCATCTGGAAGCACCCGAATGTGCGTGTCACCATGGACTCGAGGGTGGAGATCTACTCGGTGGATCACATCCGGGGCTACAGCGCGTTCGTCAATGCCGGGAAGGGCTGGGAAGCCTACCTAGCGGAGAACAGCTGCACAGTTGCGCTCCTACGGACGGACTCCGCCATCGCTCATGTGCTTGTTGCACACGCCGGCGAGGGCGGCGCCACGACGCGGGGCGGCCACGTTCTCTTGAGGGGCTTAGGGGACTGACGCTCGTCAGAAGACGTTGCCACCAAAGAGGGTGGTAATCATCCGGATGACCCCGGGGCCCAGAATGACGATGAACATCGCCGGGAAGATGCACAGAAGAAGCGGGAAGAGGATCTTGACCGTGACCTTCTGGGCCTTCTCCTCGGCACGTTGGCGACGCGAAAGCCGCATGGCCGCGGTCTGCTCGCGGAGCACCGAGGCGATCGGGATTCCCAGCTTGTCCGCCTGGATGATGGCCGAGACGAAGTTCTTCACGTCGGCCAGCGAAACCCGGTCCCCCAGAGCAGCAAACGCCTCGGACCGCGACTTACCGATCTGGACTTCTGAGAGGACCCTGGCAAACTCCCCGGAGATCGGTCCATCGGTCGAGCGGGCCACCTGAACGAGGGCCGCATCGAAGCCCTGGCCCGCCTCGACACAGACCGTGAGCATGTCGAGCGCCTCGGCTAGGCCCCTGGCGACCTGCTCCTGACGGCGCAGCGCTGCGTTGTAGACGAGGAGATTGGGCAGCCAGAAGGCGGCACCCCCAAACACGATGGCGAACAAGACGCCTCGCAACGAGAAGCCGCCGTACGCCACGCCGAGGAGCAACCCAATGAGCAGAGCGACGCCCTTTGCTCCCATGACGCGCTCGGCAGTCCATGGCTCCGGATTGCCGGCTCGCTCAAGGCCACGGGCAAGTCGCTCGCTCGTCCCGCTCGGGGACAGCACCGTGGCTATGCGGCGGGCACGGTCGAACAGCGGCTCGACCAGGCGGTCTTTCGCATCGAGCTCCGTCTTGACTACCGAGCGTTGGGTGACGACCCCCTCAATCAAGGCGAGGGACTTGGCGACTCCGGTGGGCCCCGTGGAGCCGAGCCCCAAGATGAGCACGACGGCGAAAAGAGCGATGCCGATGAGTCCGATGCCGATGTACAGACTCGTCATGTCAGACCTCGATCTTCACGACTTGGCGCATCCAGAAGACGCCTCCAATGAGCAGGACGATTCCTCCCACGAGCATCATCAGTCCGAGTGGGTGGGTCCACAGGAGCGAGATGTACTCGTAGTTGACCCACATCATGTAGAAGAAGAGACCGATGGGAAGAGCGATGAGGATGTAGGCAGAGAGCCTGCCCTCTGCGGAGAGGGCACGGACCTGCCGGTGAAGGGACTCCCGCTCACGGAGGGTGCGTGCGGTGGTTTCCAGGGTCTCGGCAAGGTTGCCACCAACCTCCCGCTGGATTCTGATCGCCATGACCGCCATCGACATTGACTTGCTCCCCATTCGGGTTGCCATGCGCTCCAGCGCGTCGGCGATGTCAGTGCCGATCCTCGTCTCGGCCAGGGCCCTCGAGAACTCCTTGGCAACCGGCTCGGCAGCGTCTTTGGCGATGGAGTCGAGGGCCTGGGGCAGCCCGAAACCGCTCCTGAGGCTCGTAGAGACCAGCATCAGCGACTGGGGCAGCAGGCGCTCGAACGCCGCCGCCCGGCGGCCCGCGAGGAAGCGCAGCGCGACGGCCGGGAGCACCAGCCCCAGGAGGCCCCCCAGCACGCCGCCGAGCCAGGTCGATCCGCTGAACAACAGCATTCCAAGTGCGATGCCAGCGAGCACAGCTGCGACGCGGAGCACCCACCACTCGCCCGGACGAAGCGGAAGATCAGCTCGGTTGATCAGGAGCATCGTCTGAGCCGTGGAGGAGCGATCCTTCATGGCCCGCTCGCCGAAACTGACGAGTTGCTCGGCAATCGGAGCTGAATGGTGCTTCCCCTCAGACCGGGAGGCGACCCTCACCTGCCCGATATAGCTCTCCAGCGACGCCAAGCGCCGCTCGCGCCTCGTCTGGAAGCTGGGCGTGAGCACGCCGACCGCGAGAAGGAGGATGGCCAGCCCGATAGTGGTCGCCGCGATCCACGGCATCATCGAGGGCTGCATGGTGAAGTTGCGCAAGGCCGGTGGGGCCGCGTTTGCCGGGACGGCGGGTGAAGGAGGGATGGTGGGAGTCGACGCTATTGCGCCGAAGTCCACAGACTGCGTCGCTTTGAACGGCTCACTGCCAGCGGTTCCTGAAATGGTGATGGTGTGCTTTCCCTGCAGCGGCGAACTGGGCTTCAATGTGAACTGGGCCTGCGACTGGAGTGCACGCGCTGCTGACTGGAAGGCAGCGCCGACCTCGCGGGCATTCGTGGCCGGGATGACCGAGCCTCCGCTGGCACTCGCGAAGCCGCGCAACGCGACGACTGCGTCCGGATCATCCGTGTTGAACCGGACGACATCAACCCGCACCCCCCGCTGCTTGAGATCCCGGTTCACCTGGGCGAGGTCTCCCTGGCGATCCTGGCTGACGGTGTCCGCGCCGTCACTGAGCAGGACCATGCTCCGGTCACCGTCAACCGGAAGCGCGCGCACCGCAGCTCGGACCGCGGCGTAGAGGCTTGTGTCGCCCCGCGAGTCAAGCCCGTTGACGACGCGCTGGACGGCCGACCGATCGGCAGTGGGCTTGAGGTCCACGCCTGCTGTGTTCGCGAAGGTCACCACGCCGATGAGCACATCGGCGGGCGCCTCGTTCAGGTAGGCCCTGGTGGCCGCCCTGACCGTCGTCATGCCACTGGCGCCCATGGAACCACTCGTGTCAATGACGAGCATGGCGGTTCGTTTGATGTGGGTGGTCTTTGAGACTTCAGCCTCAACAGCCTCGCCATCGACGGTTGCAGTCAGGCTCCCGTCATCGATCTGCACGGCGTTGGCGCTGCGGAAAGTGAGGACGCCCGTGACGCCTGCCGCCGTTGACGTCACGTCACTGACGACCGCGTCTACGGCGGCCGCGGCGGGCTGGGCAGCGAGCGACAGCAGTGCAACCAACCCGACCACGCTCAGCGAGAGACGGCGCGGCGACGACCTCACAGTCCGAGCCTCGCGAAGAGGTGGTTCGGAAGGTCAACTCCTAGGTCGGCCAGGTCCGTGGTGAACTTGGGCCGGATTCCGGTGGGCACGAGCTGCCCCCGGTAACGCCCTGACTCGTCTCGGCCCGCGGAGTAGTCGAAGGTGTAGATGTCCTGGAGCGTGACGACGTCCGACTCCATACCCACTACCTCGGTGATCGCCACGATGCGCCGCGATCCGTCCTTGAGCCGGCTCTGCTGGACGATGAGATCGATCGCGCTGGCCACCTGTTCCCTGATCGCTCGCACGGGGAGCTCCACGCCGGCCATGAGGACCATCGTCTCCAGTCTGGAGAGGCTGTCACGCGGACTGTTGGCGTGAACTGTCGTGAGCGAGCCGTCATGGCCGGTGTTCATCGCCTGGAGCATGTCGAGAGCAGCGCCGTCGCGGACCTCTCCGACGATGATCCGGTCGGGCCGCATACGTAGCGAGTTGCGCACCAGCTCCCGAATCGCGATCGCGCCCCGGCCCTCGATGTTCGGGGGCCGGGACTCCAGCCTGAGCACATGGTCTTGGTGCAGTTGCAGCTCGGCAGCGTCCTCGATTGTGATGATCCGCTCGTCACCGGGCAGGAAGGAGCTCAGGACGTTGAGGGTCGTCGTCTTACCCGAGCCCGTACCGCCGGATATGACGATGTTGCGGCGGCCGCGAACGCAGGCCTCGAGGAAGTCACGAACCGGCGGAGACATCGTGCCGAAGGAGATGAGATCGCGGTCGGTGAACGGGTCCGCGGCGAACTTACGGATTGTCAGGAGCGATCCGTCAAGTGCGATGGGCGGCAGGACGGCGTTGACGCGGGACCCATCGGGAAGGCGCGCATCGACCATCGGGCTCGACTCATCCACACGCCGGCCGACACGGGACACGATCTTGTCGATGGTGCGGCGCAGGTGCGCGTCGTCGGAGAAGCGGGCATCGACGGGGAAGATCTTGCCCTCCCGCTCGATGAAGATGTCGTCAGGGCCGTTGACCATGATCTCGGTGACGTCCTGGTCGCGCAGGAAGGGCTCCAGCGGGCCGTGGCCGAGGATGTCGTCCGAGACGTCCTGAGCGATTCTCGTGCGATCGGCGAGTGAGAGAGGTGTCTGCTCCGAGTCGATGACGTCCTGAAGGGTCAGCCTTACCTGGGACGCGAGCTCAGCCTCTGATAAGTGGGGGTCGTAGAGGCGGGGTCCCAACGAGTCGACGAGCGCTTGGTGGACACGGTCCTTGACACCGGCGAAGGGGTCAACGCCGCGCCGCGTCCGGCGTTGCGCTCGCTCCGACTCGAACGTGGGTCCCTGTTCGTGGACGGTATAGACCTGGGCTCGACGGGCGGCTTCCAGTCGGTCGGCGAGACTGCTCATTTGCGGCTCCTCAACAATCCAAGTCCGCGCTTCGACCCGTTCGCGATCTGCTCTCCAAAGCGCGCCCGTATCTCGCGATCCGCGATCTCGCGAATGGCGACGGAGACCGGAGACCGTGGCTCATCGAGCACGAGCGCCACGCCTCGATTGACTGACGATGGCACCGATTGGCTGCTCGGCACCTGCGCCTTGATCTCGTGCTTGAGTGCGACCTCGACATCGTCGGCTTTGAGGCCGACCTTGGCGTCGGATCGGTTCAGCACGATGACGCGGCCGTCCTTGGAGGCGCCCAGGGTATCCAACGCGTTCATGGCCACGCGGAGGTTCTTGACGGCCGGGATGTCCAGCGTCGCCACCAACATTGTGAGGTCGCTGAGATCGCACGCGGTCAGGACGTGCTCCGTGAGATTGGGTGGGGTATCGACGATCACATAGGCGAACATCCCCCGTGCGACCCGGAGGAGTTCTTCGACCACAGCAGCGGGCACCCTGTCAGCGACCTCGGGATCCGACGGAGCTGCGATCACGGCCAAGCCGCTGTCCTCGTGCCTACTCACGACGGAGTGCACGCCCTGCTCATCCAGGTGTCCGCGCATGCTGATGAGGTCACCGATGTCGTGCGCAGGAACCACTTGGAGACTGATGGCGACGTCCCCGAACATCAGGTCGAGGTCCACCAGCAACGTCTCCGCTCCCGTGGAGGCGAGGTAGCTGGCCAGGTTGGTGGCGAGAGTGGTCTTACCGACTCCACCCTTCGCCGAGAAGACAGTGATGATTCTGCCGCCCCCCGAACCGCTGTGTGCGTGCCCCGAGAGCTGCGCCGTCAATTCCAGGCTTCGTTTGATGGCATCGCTCAGCGCCGTCTGATCTCCGGTCTGCACCACCTCCCTGACCCCGCTGCGCAGTGCCTGGGCGAGTGTGGTGACGTCAACCCGGTGTCGGAGCAGGATGACACCTAGTTCAGGTCGGTCAATCCGCTCCAGCTCGGCAAGCGAGCACGCCGCCTCAAGAGCGATGTCCGGACCGATGACCACCAAGGGATGGCTGCCTTCTTGCAGTGCCTTGCCGACTTGGCCAGCAGCATGCATCTGCAAGGTGTCCGGGCCGAGCGCGAAACCGTAGGTTTGCGATGCCCGCGGGTCGAGGTCCCACAGGATGGTCACTGGCGCACCTGCCTGAGCAGCGCACTCATGTCGTAGTCGAAGATCTGAAGGTCGTCCGTGTGGCCATCGGGCTCGACCTTGACGTCTGGGCCACGAAGCCCCGCATAGAGCGTGTACTCGCTAATACCGTGGGCCAACCTAAGGGACTGCTCCGGCGTCACTGCGACGGTGACGAGGAAGCTGGGCGCCTGCTGCGCGGCCTCCTCACCCTCCACCTTCTTCGGCGCAGCGAGGGGCGTGTTGCCCATGGCGATGACTTGAACGTCGTCGAGCAGCACGGTGGTGCCCTTGAGGCTGAGCTCGTTGAACGCCTTGGTGGCGTCATCCTCCCCAATCAGCTTCATGCCGTGCGTCGCGTAGATGGCGATGTCGCTCCCAGGTGTGACGAACTTGCCGATTCTGGCTGGATCGGAGAGCTCAACCGACATTGCCAGCATGCCCGCCGGCACCTCGATGGCCTTTTCGCCCACCGGGCGGGTGCCAAAGCGGGCGGCCATGACGAACTCGCCAGGCTGGATGTCGGACAGGGCGAGGAGCGAGTTGTTCTCCGGCGTGATGTCCTGGAGCGCTCCTTGGGGCAGGGCATCGGTCGCGACACGGGTCTCCGCTATCAGTTCCGTGCGTTGCGCGTCCTTCAGCGTGGTCCCGGCCGGGATGACCTGCGCGGCCACATATACCTTCGCGGGCTGCTGATCAGCGATCGCCCGAGCGTCCGCGCCTCGGACATAGTTGATCACCAGCGCTGCACCAGCGATGGCGAGCAAGGTCGCAATGACCACGGCAACAAAACGACGATTCATGTGAACGCTGATCCCTTTACTTTGTCAGCCGGCCGGGACGACCATGTACGAACCGAAGTCGCCTGAACCGCCCGGGGAGCCGATGGTGCCGCCCGGAGCTCCACTGAGGGCGCCTTCGACAAACCAACCTGAAATGCAGGCGCTCGGATTGGAGCAGGGCACCACACCCGAGAGATAGCTCGCTTCACTCATGGACGGCATGTTGTACCCGCTCACAAAGAACTGCGCCCACCCCTTGATGTGGTAATAGGTCTTCGCGCCGCCGGCGCCGTCCGGACTGCACGCATAGTTGCTTATTGGCCCAGACGGTTCGGCGGAGGGATCCTTGACCATACAGTCGAATACGGGGATGGCGACGACGGAGCCGCGCAGGCCTTCGAGAATTGTCTTGCAGGGATTGGCCGGAGCCTTACCTGTGCTGATCTGGACCCATCCGTCGGTCGTGACCGTGGCCTGGCAGTCGTCCGATTGGACCCAGCCGAACCCTCCCGCTGTGTCCTTATTTAGGTAGTCACAATTAGTAGCATCCGCGCCATCGAAGATGTACATGACTTGTTCCCGGTTCGCGTCGGGCCACGGAGGCTGGCCGCTACCACCGTAGCCAGGCTTCACCCCATCGGCCGGCTTGATGTGGTAGCCCAGATCGCTGTCGTTGACCTGTCCGTCACCGTTGGTGTCCATGAAGCCCTGCCATTCGCAGGCGGACAAGACGAACGGAATGGTGCCGGTATAACTGGTTGGGGGCCCCCACGTGGCACGCGCACATGCCTCGACGGAGACGTCGTCGCCAGGACCGCCGAGTAGCAGCTGAGAGAAGAATTTGGGCAGAATGGTGGTATTTCCATCAGCCGATCTCGTCCGCGATACGGTCTCTACATACGGGAAGTCAGGGGTGAGCCAGTCCGGCGTCGGCGTGCACAACGTGAGTTGTTCGTAGGCACCCTCAGGGCACGTGGGCCCGGCGAATGAGAAACTCCCGCCAGACCGATAGCAGACTTTGACATCCGAACGCCCATCATCGGCATTTCTGCCCGCCAGCGGGGTCAGGCTGGCGACTGGGTTGGTGGTGCATTCCTGTTCGCGACCGGCGGCGCAGTCTGAGGCCAACGCCAGAGCGGTGGCGTCAGCGCCATTCTGCAGTTGCCGCCGCTCGGACCAAGCGTTACCCACATCTACGGTAAGAGCCAGCATCCCCATAACGACGCCGCCCATGAGGAGGACGGCAAAGATGGTGGAGACGGCACCCCGCTCACCACTGCGCAGCCGAGTCAGGAAACTCCGCCTCATCCTCCGCACCTCATCGCTGCTTTCCCCCCAACGGTGGCCGGGAGCGCTGCACCCGCCCCAACTATATTCATTGCCGGTTTGAGAACCATCCAGTCGAACGAAGCCGAAACGGAGACCGTAACCGTCGCCGTGGATCCGGCAGTGGAGCAAATGGGAGCGATCGCAATCGAAGGCGCCGGAACACCAGGTAGGGCCGCCAGTACTCGGTCCGTCGGACCGGGCGTTGGCGTACCAGTGGTGACCACAGCGGCGCGCGCGCCCTCTCGGGCGGCGTTCGTCAGCTCGATCTTCGCGAAGAAGAACCGACCGAAGTCCACGATGCCACCGATGATGAGCAGTACCACCGGCAGCAGTATCGCGAACTCCACTGCTGCCGCCCCACGCTCAGCGATTCTGCGTCTCATGTACCCGCAGCCTCCAGTTCGGCAAGTCGACGGGCACACACTCTCAGACACTCGATGCCGTGTCGGCAACGAATGTGTTGAGGTTCCCGCCGAGAACAGAGACGGCCGTGATGATGGCTAGCGCGATGAGCAAGACCATCAGTCCATACTCAACGCTGGTGGCTCCCCCCTCGCGGCAGGATTGCAGCGGCCTTCGACAGGATTGCACGGGATTCGATCCTCACGACTTGGTCCGGTGTGGGGTCTGCGGCGCCACGCCGCCGCAGACCCGTCTCTGCATCAGACGCTGGTGGCGACCTTGTTGAAGATCCCGCTCAGGTTCGTTCCGAGCAGTGCAACCGCGACAATGATCACGACCGCGATCAGCGCGACCATGAGGCCGTACTCGACCGCGGTCGCACCTTTGTCGTTCCGCAGGGTCTGGAGCTTGGCAGCAAGCTTGGTCATTTTTGTTCCTCCCAAGAGTGGCGTTCCGGGAGCCGCGCCGGTTGCGTCCCCCGCGAGCAGGCTAGGTCGTTCTGAGGGCCCGCGTCCGCGGATTCAAGAAATCTGCTTGGCCGAGTCTCGCGATCTGGGTCACGCCGTCGATGGCCAGCATGCCCAGCCGAGCTGGCGGGCCCGCTTCCGAATACCTGCCACCCCTCCATGCCTGTCGTGGCACGATCCCCACGTGATCCGGAAGCCCAGCAACAGGGGAGCTGCAGCACCCTCGCCCGAGAGTTGCGGTGAACCCCTCGGCGCCCAGAACCCCGCGCGGACAACTGCGCCCACGCGTCCCACGGCAGAGTGGGTCGCGTTCGTGGCCGGCTTGGGCATCGCGTTTCTGTCCCAGACCATCGCTGTCGGTGCAGACACCATGTGGCTCGTCGCTCTCGGCCGGGCGGTGCTGTCTGAGCGGCACGTGCCTGATGGGATCCCGTTCATTGCTACGGACACGAGTGGCTGGGCCAACGTCCCCGTCTTGGGCCAAGTTCTCATGGCGCTGATCGACAGCCTTGGCCCGGCGGGCCTCTTGGTAGCACAGCTCACCGCCGTGGCTCTCGCTCTCCTTGGCTTGGTGGCATCCTCGCGAAGGCTCGGAGCGCCGGACTTCGCGATCTCGTTGGCGCTCATCGTGCTCTTGGTCGGCCAACTGCCGTCGCTGGGAGTCGTCCGAGCGCAACTGTGGTCGATCCCCCTCTTCGTCCTCTTAGCGCATCTGCTTCGCCGGGAGTCTGAGGCGCCAAGCCGCAGGATCTGGCTCGTGCCACCTCTCATCGTGCTGTGGGGAAACCTCCACGGCGCCGTGCTCGTAGGTCTTGCCGTGACAGGCGCCTATCTGGCCCTGAATCGCCTGCGGCAGGAACCCCTCCCATCGCTTGTTGTTGCAGTCTTTGCTCTCTTGGGCCTCTGGGCGACTCCGGCTGGCTTGGCCTCTCACGAGTACTACCTGGGCGTCCTGAGCAACGAGGCGGCACGGCGCGGCGAGGGCCTTTGGGCGCCCCTCGACCTCGGCTCCGGTTTCGGCTGGCTGATGCTCCTGTCCACAGTGGCGCTCCTCGTCGCTGCTCTGCGCCGCCCTGCCCCGCTATGGGAGTACGCAGTGACCGCGGGTCTCGGATTCATGACCATCCAGGCTGCCCGCAATGGCATCTGGCTAGCGCTGTGGCTGGTCCCGCGAGCGTCAATCAGTCTCGGCGCGAGGAAGAGATTGCATAGCTTCCCTGTTCTCCCGGCTCGGAGAATTCTCCGGACCGTTGCCGGCCTCGTACTCCTCGGGCTGGCCACCGCCGGGCTGATGCAACGCTCGCAAGTAGTCACCTCGGACCGCGCGGCAGCCAGGCAGCTCGCGGGATTGATCGGCAGCAACCGTTCCACGCTTGCCATTTCGCCGATGTCCGAGTTGCTCGCCGTCGAAGGTGTACTGCTCTGGGCGGGCAATCCGATAGATGCCCTGCCGCCGGATCGACAAGTGGCATTTCTGGACTTCTTGTCAGGGCGCCTCGACTCGACGACGCACGCGGTGATCCCACCCGAAAGGCTCGTGATGCGGGATGGCGACTCGGCTCCCGGAGGGTACAAAGCTGTGGCCGGCCGGGCTGGCTATTCGGTCTACCAACGCGCTAGCCCGTGATGCGTTCGTGGGCACCTCGCACGTCGGGTTCCACGCCATGGTCGGACGCGCGTGACCTCAGACGAAGTGCTGGCCGCTCTATGAACCGCCGAGATACCTCGGCAAGAACAACAGCGGCCAAGATGCCTGCTGAGCGCGAAGCGAGGCCGGACCCGAGCCAGACAGCGGCGGTCAGGACGCAGGTGGAGTTGAAGAGATAGAGACCGTAGCTTCGGTCGCCGAGCCACTGAATCGGCGCCATCCTGAGAAGCCCATGGTAGGTGTCCGGGGGATGTAGGACCGCACGACCGATCAGGCACACTGTCGCCGCTGTGAGGATGGGAACACCCAGAACGTATGTGGTCGAACTGAGGAAGGCGCCCGGGTGCAGCGAGACCGCGGTGATCGTGAGTATGGAAAGCGAGGTCGGAAGGGCCGAGACCCACCGCGGCTGTCTCAGTGAACTGCTCCTTGAAACAGTCCACGTAGCCAACAGCGCCCCAGCCATGAAGCAGTCGAGCCAGGTCGTGGGGAGGGCGTAGAAGAACCATCCGAACTCTTGAGACAGGAGAATGGTGACAAGCCGCGCGAGGACTCCGGCAGCCAAGAGCCATACGATCCAACGAATCTGCTTGTCACCTCGAGACCGCGCCACCCGGAGTATGAGAACGAGCACCACAGGCCAAGCCACGTAGAACTGCTCCTCCACGGCAAGTGTCCAGAGGTGCGCCAACTCGGGAGCGAATTCTTGGTCGAGGCCAACGGCGAAGTTGGTCGCATAGAGGCCCGCCTGCAGGGCCCCGCGGAGCGCAACGGTTGTGTCCGAAACGCCCACACCGAGGAGGGCCAGAGCCAGGACGAGCGCCACCAGAAAGGCGAGCGCGGGCAAGAGCCTGAGGGCCCGACGCATGTAGAAGACTCGAAAGTCGACGCGACTCCGCTCAACGTGCTCGCGGATGAGGATGCTCGTGATGAGGTAGCCGGACAAGACGAAGAAGATCAGTACACCGACGAGGCCCGCGCCATTGAGTCCAATCAGATGGGCGGTGAGGACAAGCAGAATCGCGATGCCCCGTAGGCCGTCGAGTTCGGGTACGCGAGTCACGTGTGCTTCGTTTCGGTCACGGCACCACAACCCCCGCTGCGACTTGGCTTTGCAGGCTTACGACCCGCATGTCAGATGGACCTTCGACCTCGAGCGCCGAGACCTCACCGAAGACACTCCGTCGCGAGTCGCGCAGCTGCGTCGGTTCTCCCGAGAGCCGGAGCTCGACCTCACTCGTACCAGGACGTGCCAGCATGGCGAAACGGAGGGTGCGTTCTTCCGCGTCATGCGTGGTGAAGCTCTCGAGGATCTGACCGTGCTCTCCAGTGAGGGCTACCTGCCGGGGGCCCTCCCCCAAGCTCCGGTACCGCATCGTGAGGGTCACGCGGGCGTTGCGGCTGCTCAGGTTCACAGCACGGATTGTCGCGCGCGGACCGACCCATTGTTGGGGAATGCCCTCAACCACACGGATCTCGTGGGCGGCAAGGGAGACGACCACGGCATCGAGGATGTTGCGGTTGAAGGCGGGCGACTCTGGCAGTCGGTAGGCGAGCAGCGCACCATCCGCGCCCTGCGCAACGGGGGACCCAAGCTCGGCTTCAAGTGCCCAACGGGGGTCGCGACCTTCCGCGAAACCGTTCAAATTGACCTCAACGGCGCAGAACCCAGCGGCCCGAAGATCCGATGTCCATTTGTCGACGTCATTCAAGTCGGCGGCCAACTGCCATTCGGAATCTGACGTGCCTCGCATGGCTCCGGAGCTCCATTTCAGCCCGCGCGAGGCCAGATAGGGGATCAGCTGGTCATAGCCATTCATCCGGGGAGTCCCAGCGGACTCGGGGAAGCTAACGACCGGGAGCTGGAAGACCCCGCACTCCTCACCCACGGCACCCTGAATCGACGAGGCGTACGTGCGCGCTTCCTGTAGTTCGGCGGCGAGCCGGTGATGATCAGGAGCGCGCGATGAGTTCGTCTGGTCGAGCACGCCGACCATCAGCACTGCCAAGCACACGAGCACTCCTACGTAGGGGCGGGCATTACGTAGGAGGCGCGTGAGGCCCCACCCCACAGCCAACAATGCGAACAGCAGGATGTAGAGCGACAGCCGGGACCAAGTGCGAACCTGTGGCGTGAAAAAGATCGCAACGAAGGATCCAAGCCCACCGATCGTGTAGAACGCAAATGAAGCGCCGGCCAATAGCACCCACCGGCGCACTTGTGTTGGGGGCAGTCGGAGAGTGGCCAGAGCTTGGAAAGCCACCACGAGCAAGACGACGCAGCCAGCCACAGACACGACTCCCAAGGCAGCGGTCTCGACCGTGCTCGGCTGTACTGCCTTGTAAGCAGAAGTGAGGTAGGAAAGGAACTCGATTCGGTGCCCTTCCCAAGGAAGGAGGAGGTCCATGGCTTTTCCTGCAAAGAGCTCGGACTCTGCAGGGGAGCGCATAGTTGCTGGCGCTCCCGTCATTGCTGAGGAACGCGATCCAACACGGGCCACCACCAGCGGAACCAAAGCCGTGACCGTCACGAGCCCCATGACGGCGATTCCCGGTAGCCAGTCTTTGGCCGCTCCTGAGAGGCGCCGCACTACGGTGGCCAACACGAGCAGGATCAGCGTGAAGGCCACGTAGTAGACGCCGCTCAGGCCTACGGTCACGGCGGCCAGTCCCATGAGCGCAGCGTCTCGGTCAACGACGCGTTGGCCGGGTGATTTCACCGCCATTTTTCGTGTCGATCCCATGATGCGCAGGACTAGCCAGATCCCTAACGGCACCGTCCAGTACGCGGCGAGCCACAGCTGGCCGAATCGCTCCTGATGGCCCGGTGCTGCAGCAAACAGGATTCCCACCACCATCGCCGCAGATCGGGCAATGCCCTGAGAACGAGCGAGCGCAAACATCGCGGCAGCTGCGAGGGGAAACCCCGCCACGAAGTAGACAACACCGGGGGTGTACGGATCGCCGAAGAAGAGACCCAGCACCTTCACGAGGGCCATGTGGAGTACGTTCAGCTCGGGGAAGAGCGAACCATTCTGGCCGAACGGGAATCCGAGATCGTCATTCTGCCAGTACCAGCCATGGTCGTGGAGATCTCGCAGTTGCATGGCCACGAAGGTGCCATCTCCCTCAAGGCTCAACGGTGTGCCGGGAGTCCACTGGAAAAGGTCGAGCACCCAGACCGCGACGGCTAGCGAAATCGCAGCTGATCCGATTGCCCACACGGCGTCGGCAGGACATCGCTCGAAACGGGGTGTCCCTAGCCTCAGGCTCATACTGTCGCCGCCCCCGTCCAGGTGGCATCGACCCAGAGTTCGTAGTCGTTGCCTACGGCGACGCGGCGCAGCGCGCTTTCGGGCAGTGCACGAGCCAGCGGGTCAGCCGAACGCACCAACACGACGTGAACGTCAAGCGCTGCCAGCCTTCGCTCCCAACCAACGTCTGCGGACCAGATGTGTTCAAAGGTATCGACGGCGGTCGCGGAGTAGACCTCCGCGCGCAAGTCCCGCAGCGGACGCAACTCAGGTTGGTGAAACAGGACCCACCCGGAGACATCCGGCTGGACGGCTATCTTGGTTCCGGCGGGAAGCCGGTCGATATGCGAGCGAAGTGACGCGTCGGTGATCTCTGGCTCTGGAGAACCCCAGATCAGTCCCCCTAACACGATGACCGTTGTAGTGATGGGCCACAGCCAGTTTTCAGGGTGGCTTCGCGCGCCGGGGGCAGCCTTGCCAACGAACAGAGCCGCAGCCAGCGCACTCCCCATCAGGACCGCCCCGAAAGCGATTGTTCGTACCGAGTACACGGCGAGGCCTGCGCCCAGAGCCAGCAGCGCAACACTTGCCCAAGTCAAGACTCGCCGTCTGACCAAGGCAAGGATCGAGATAAGTCCCATGGCTACGACAACCAGAAGCAGCGGATTCGTCAGGGAAGGCGGCTGCCATTCGTTGACCGACTGGCGAGCGGCGGTACTCACGCTCAGAGGTTCAAGGAGAAGCGCGGGACCCAAGGGAGTTGATCCCACGGCCACCATGGACGCCAGCGTCACCATCAATAGGCGCGTCCTTCGGGGTCGGTGCCTTCTGTCCAGCGCGATCGCCACCGTCATCACCAGCCCGGTGGCGATGCCGACCGCCCAAGTTCCGTGTATGCAGGCCCACAACCACGTGATGGGCACGATCAGCCATGGGACGGTTCCATCGCGCCAAGCGCGAAGCCAGATCAGGAGTGCGAGGGCATGCAGTCCCAGGCCCACGAGCTGCGGCCGCTCCGCCCAGGCCGCTGACGTCGCGAAGAGCGCCGGAAGGGTCACCACGGCGGCCTTTACGGGGGGGATCAAGCTCCGCGACGTGCTGTAGATCGCCACGGCCACGAGCGATACAGCAACGAGCCTCAGCACGTGTATACCTGCGAGGCCCGTCAAGTCATAGGAAATGCTGGCGATTACCTCCGCCAGCCACTGACTCGGAACGTAAGGCCGATCAGCCAAGACGGTCAGCGGGTCGGCGCCGCCAAATCGCTCACCGTCTCGGATTTCGTCGCCGATGCGTAGGTGTAGCCAGAGGTCGTCATCGACAGTCCTACGGAAGCTCAACAGCATGAGCACTACCGCCACCACCGTGCCCAGAAGGATCACCAGGTTCAACGTTTCGGCCCGACGCCGCCGACCCTCATCGGCTGCCTTGGCGATCGTCGCCTCGTCAAGGATCACGGGTGCGAGGATGCCATGGGAGTCGTAGACGCTGGGGCAGAACGGACCAAATGGCATCTGGCTCAGGGTTCGCCTCCGCGTCGGTGTCCCCATCCACCGAGCGACGTCCGACCGCAGAGTGGGAGGGCATTGGTGCCCGGTTCATTGTGCCTATCCGCCCCTGCAGGCTCCTTTGGACCTGCGCCGTGAACACGGGACGGGCTCACGCAGTCCCCCGCCGCTAGAATGACTGCGGCTTCCGACGATGCGTGAGCCGCTGGTGTGCCGGGAAGTCTGGTCGGCGTCCGATGACCCATCTGCCCCAGAGGACGACATGACACTTCCGCCCCGCCCCACCGGCCGGATCCTTGCACGTGGATCCTGGCGTGAGAGCCGTTACGTTGCAGACATCCTCCGCCAGGAGACGGTCGGAGGCACGCTCCTGCTCATCGCTGCGGTGGCCGCGATCGTCTGGGCGAACTCGCCATGGCGGGATGCCTACTCGACGTTGCGGGACACGACCGTCGGCCCGCACTCGCTGCACCTTGACCTCTCGTTGGGTCAGTGGGCGGCCGACGGGCTCCTCGCGGTCTTCTTCCTCGTCGCGGGCATTGAGCTGAAGCGCGAGTTCGTCGCGGGAGATCTCGCGGACCGCCGCAAGGCGGCGCTGCCCATCGTCGCCGCAGCCGCCGGTGTCGCAGTACCCGCGATCTTGTTCGTCATCACGGCCACGCTGATGGCGAGCGGTGACGACGCGACCCAGCTCAGCGGCATACTCCGTGGTTGGGCGATCCCGACCGCCACGGACATCGCGTTCGCCCTCGCCGTCCTGGCTGTCATCGGCACCCACCTGCCCAGCGCCCTCCGGTCCTTCCTGCTGACGTTGGCGGTCGTCGACGACCTCATCGCGATCACGATCATCGCGATCTTCTACACGCAGTCGCTCAATCTCCTGTGGCTCGCCGCAGCGATCGTCCCGCTCGCCGCCTGGCGGTTCCTGCTGCAGCGCAAGATCACCAACCCGTTCGTCCTCGCCGTCCCGGGTCTTCTCGCGTGGGGTTTCGTGCATGCCAGCGGCATTCACGCGACCGTCGCCGGTGTGCTGCTCGGTCTCCTCGTGCCGGTGAACCGGGCGATCGAGGACGACCCAGACCAGCACTCGCTCGCCGAGCGGATCGAGCACAAGATCCGCCCGTTCTCCGCCGGGTTCGCGGTGCCCATCTTTGCGTTCTTCGCGGCCGGCGTCACCGTCATCGGCGGCGGTTTCTCCGCGGCGCTGTCCGACCCCGCGGCCCTCGGCGTCATCGTAGGGCTCGTGCTCGGCAAGCCGATCGGCATCTTCGGCAGCACGTGGGCGATGTCGCGGTTCACCCGTGCCGAGCTCGACAGGGGACTCGCCTGGACGGATGTGCTCGGCCTCTCGATGCTGGCGGGGGTCGGCTTCACCGTCAGCCTGCTCATCGGCGACCTCGCCTTCGGGCTGGGGTCAGACCGGGACGACCACGTGAAGTTCGCGATCCTCTTCGGCAGCCTGATCGCCTCACTGCTCGCGGCCGTCGTCCTACGGCTCCGCAACCGCGTCTACCGACGGATCCACGAGCAGGAGCAGCGCGACTCGGATCGGGACGGCATTCCCGACGTGTACGAGGAGTCCGGTCGGCCCGAGTGAGGGCTGAGACCTTGTCGCCTTCACTCCCGGACACGGTTCACGCCCCCCCAAATACAAGCCCAACCGATCATGGGTACGTCTGATCCAGCGGAGATCCGCGGATCGTTAGAACATTCGCCACCCAGAGATACTGGGCCAGCAGGCCAAAGCCGACAATCGCCGCAACGAATACGAAGGCGTGAAGTCGCGCCTTGCCACCTCGGATGCCCGAGAGAACCTCCGGAAATGGCACAGCCACGATCACAGCCAAAAGCAGGTATCGAAGGACGCTCGGGCTGGGCCGCGTGGCAACGAGAATATAGGTCGTGTAGGCGATCCCCCACCCTCTGATTTCGAGGGGCCACCGGTCAGAGCCGTTCCGCAACACCAAGTAGAGGACCCAGAGCATCGCCGCGATGGCCACCCAACCCAGAGGGGTGAGCCTCATGATGTCGTGGACCCAGCCACCCAGGACGCCCGCACTGTCCTGATTGTTGACCGACCAAGCAGAAAGAGTCTTGAGATAGACGTTTCGTTCGCCCACGACGAGGTCCGCGGTCAATGGCCATAGCGCAAAGGCCGCAATGCACGTCGCCGATGTGAGCAGCACCACCCACAGCTCCCGAGAGGTGAATGCCTCTTCGCCACGGCCGGCCCGCCGCCAACGGCTGAAGCCGTGTATCAGGCCCACGACGGCGAGCGGGATTGAAACCGGCCTGGTCAGGCCCAACGCGAGGGCAAAGAGGCAAACGAGCCCATATCGATGGTCACGGAGCGCCTGCAACGCGAGGACGACCAGCAGGAGGGCCAGTCCCTCAGGGTAGGCAATCTGGAGAATCGGGGAGCTGGGAAAAGACATGACGCAGGCCACGACGGCGGCGGCTCCCCATTGCCCCAAAGTGGGAAGCACCAGTCGGTATAGAACGACCATCGCGAGCGCGGCGCATGTGACGCTCACGAGCCAGGCACTTGCCTCAAAGGAGATGGTGGACGTCTGCATGACCAGTCGCACAATGGCTGGATACAACGGCCAGAACGCCCAGGCGTTTTCCTGCACCGTGCCATTGGGACTACGTGGGAGGGTCTCGGGGTAGCCGCCTTCAGCTATGGATCGGTACCACCGACCATCCCAGTTCGAGACCACCCCGAAGTATCGGTCGACGACCTGGAGAGGCAGCCAGCCCGTGGACCGCGCGTCATCCCCTGGCAGCACTGACTGGTGCCAACCGCCGAGCGCGAGAAACGCTCCCGTGACCACGGAAATACCTGCATAGACAAGGAGCGGAACCCGCGACCGTTGCACGACCTCAACGAGACCCGATCGTGTCATCAGGCTTGGTGGCGCCGACATCCGTACCTCATACTCACGCGGTTCGTGCCGGGCAGAGCCAGCCGTACATCAAAGAAGTTGCAGGCTAACGGGCCGGGCGACCAGGTGCCTCCGGTTTGCCCCAAATTCCCACCACACTGGAGGAATCACCAGGGCGCCGTCTGCTCTATCCCGTGTCACGATCGTCGAGCTCGACGATCGTGCGGGACGAGCAGGTATGCCCTGCCGCGAGTGACGGGTTACGTCTGGGAGCGGTAGTACTCCTCGAGCGCTGCCGCCACCTCGTCCGGGGTCAGGGTGGACCGCCCCGGCGGGACGACACCCGTGCCGGCCTGCCACACCGAGTCGGGGTGGCTGTCCTCCTTGACCAGGAAGGTCGGCTTCTGCATGGAGCGGAAGTGCAGCCGTCCGATGTACTCACCGAGGATCCCGATGGACAGCATGAGCGCACCGCTCAGGATCGCGAGCATGGAGGCGAGGGTCGTGAAGCCCGCGACCTCCACTGCGCCCATCCAGAAGCGGGCCAGGACGGAGACGAGGAGGGCGAAGCCGAGGACGGAGGTGGCCAGGCCCATCCACGTGACGAGCTTCAACGGAGCAGTCCCGTAGCCGGTGACCATGTTCATGGCGTGCCGGATCAGGCCCCTGAGCGAGTAGTTCGAGCGGCCGGAGGCCCGGTTGTCCATGCGGACGGTGACGCGGCGGACGGCGTTGGTGGTCCAGCTGAGGAGCACGTCGAGCGAGGCGAAGGGGTCGGCGACGTGCGCGAAGCCGTCGCGCAGGTCGGTGCGGAAGGCCCTGAGCGCGCTCACGTCCTTGGCGTTCGGGACCCCGGAGGCGGCCAGTCCGGTCTTGACGATCCGCGACGCGAAGGAGCGGGTGATCCCGTGCTCCTCCTCGATCGGCACCCCGTAGGCGAGGTCGACGAGGGGATCGGCCAACGCGTCGACCAGTGCTCCGACCTCCTCGGGCCGGTGCTGCAGGTCGTCGTCCATCGTGATGATGACCTCGTGGCGTGCCCGCATGATGCCGGCGAGGAGTGCGTTGTGCTGCCCGTAGTTACGTCGCAGGAGCACGGTGCGCATCGTCTCGGTGTGCTGGCGCTCCAGCCGGCGCGCGACGGCATACGTGTCGTCCGGGGACCCGTCCACGACGAGGATGACCTCGAAGGCCTCGACGACGGCCGGGAGGCTCTCATGCAGCCGCCGCACCAGGTCGGGAAGCGTGGCGCGTGACCGGTAACAGGGGATGACGACCGACACCTTCACGCGGCCAGTATGCCTACTCTTCGCCCTCGGGGGACTCGGGGGACTCGCGGGGCGAGCCCGGGCGGAACGTGAAGAACCGGTGGCTGAGGTAGGAGCCGACCGACACGACCACCAGGGCGAACACCTGGGCCCACATCGGCTGCCACCCGGCGAGCTCGACGAGCAGCGGTGTCATGATCAGGCCGGCGACGGCGCCGGTGGACCACACCGACAGGAACCGGGCGAAGTCCGTCGTCCAGCGCGCACCCGGGGCGAAGACCCAGTGCCGGTAGGCGGGGAAGGCGAACGAGATGGTGAGGACCTGCGCCACGAGGATCGCCACGATGTAGTGCAGGCCCAGTCGCAGGCCACCGCCGACGAGCCCGAGATACGTCAGACTGGTCATCCCGGCGACGACGAGGTAGCGCGCCGGCTGGTGCGTCCAGCGCAGGGTCGACGTCAGGAGCCGGGGGTTCACGGGGGTTAGGCTAACCAGCCGCGTGCGTGGGATGCTACGCGGCGTGCGTCAGATCATGTTCTCCAAGCCCTATCGCGCCGGCCACGAGGAGTCCTACCTGGCGGAGGTGCTCGCGTCGACGGTCTGGCACGGTGACGGCGAGTTCACCAAGCGCGCCACCACCTGGCTCACCGAGCTGACCGGCGCCCCATCGGCCCTGCTGACCACCAGCGGGACGCACGCGCTCGAGCTGGCCGCTGTCGTGCTCGACCTCGGCCCGGGCGACGAGGTCATCGTCCCCACCTTCACCTTCCCCTCCACCGCGACGGCCATCGCCCTGCGGGGAGCGACGCCCGTCTTCGTCGATGTCGTCCCCGAGACGCTCAACCTCGACGTCGAGGCCGCCGCGGCCGCCGTCACCGAGCGCACCCGAGCCATCTTCGTCGTCCACTACGGCGGCGTCGCGGCTGACCTCGACCGCCTGACCGAGCTCGCTGCCGCCCACGATCTCGCCATCGTCGAGGACAACGCCCACGGCATCGGCGCCTACTACGACGGCCGGCACCTCGGCACGTTCGGCACCTTCGGCGCGCAGAGCTGGCACGACACGAAGAACTTCACGTGCGGCGAGGGTGGCGCCCTGCTCATCAACGACCCCGAGCTGCTGGAGCGCGCGGAGATCGTGCGGGAGAAGGGCACCAACCGCTCCCTGTTCCTGCGGGGCCAGGTGGACAAGTACACGTGGGTCGACCAGGGGTCCTCGTTCCTGCCGAGCGAGCTGCAGTCGGCCGTCCTCATGGCGCAGTTCGACTGCTACACCGAGATCCAGCAGAAGCGGCACGCCGTGTGGGATGGCTACGCCGCCGGGCTGCGGGACTGGGCCACCGAGCACGGGGTGACGTTGATGACCGTGCCCGAGCGTCGTCAGCATCCTGCCCACCTCTACTACCTGCTGCTGCCGACCCGCGCCGACCAGCAGGCGTTCATCGCCGGCCTCGCCGCCGAGGAGATCGTCGCGCCGTTCCACTACCAGCCGCTCCACGACTCCCCCGCCGGCAAGCAGCTCGGCCGGACTCCCTTCCCCTGCGACGTCGCCGGGGACCGAGCGCACCGTCTCGTCCGACTCCCGTTGCACGCCAACCTCACCGAGGCTGA
Source organism: Intrasporangium sp. DVR (assembly GCF_040365325.1). Lineage (NCBI taxonomy): Bacteria > Bacillati > Actinomycetota > Actinomycetes > Micrococcales > Intrasporangiaceae > Intrasporangium > Intrasporangium sp. DVR. The sequence goes on from NZ_BAABZW010000024.1 coordinate 119,834, forward strand.
TGTGGATCGCGTCGTCTCGGTCGCGACCGCCTACCGGCCAGGCTCGCGGTGAGCTGGGAGAGCCTCGCCGGAGACGGCGTCTCCCACAGCCCGAGCGAGGCCGAGAGCCGCCGGTTCGGGTTGTCGGTCGCTCGCGTCACGGTCGGGTGGGGCGCCCACGGTGTGGGACAGGACCTCACCCAGGCGCTGCGCGACGCCTCCGAGGACCTGCTGATCGTGCGCTGGCCGAGCCACGATCTCAGCCTCGGCGCGGCGGCGGCCCGCAGCGGCCGCGCGGTCATCCCGGCCGACACGCTGATGTACTGGGAGGCCTCGGTCGGCCGGGTCCAGGATGCCGTCGCGTCGGCGGAGCGACCCGAGCACCTCGCGTCCGTGAGCGCCGCCGACTACGACGGTGATCCCCGGGCGGCGGTCGTCGAGGTCGTCGAGGACTCGTTCTCCTCCTACGGCAACCACTACCTCGCCAATCCCGCCCTCGATGCCGGGCTCGCCCTGCAGGGCTACGTCGAGTGGGCGACGTCCGCGCTGACCCGCAACCCCGAGGACGTCATCATCCTCACCCACGAGGGCGATGCCGTCGGGATCGCCACCCTGGCGCAGGACTCGACCGGACGGGACCTCGAGGTCCTGCTCGCCGGGATCGTCTCGGAGCACCAGTCGAAGGGGTGGTACAGCCACCTCTTCGCGGCGGTCGACCGGGCGGCGACGCACCGGTCGTGTGCGCGGGTCATCATCTCCACCCAGGCGCACAACGTCCGGGTCCAGCGGGCCTGGGCCCGACTGGGCCTGCGCCCCTTCGCCGCTGTCACCACAGCTCACGCCATGCGCTCGATCTCGTGACCGAGCCACCCCGCGGTGGCAGGATGATGCCAACCGCCGATCGGGCCGGATCACCCGGCGGGGAGGGGTGCGCATGAAGCTGACGTCGTCCACGTTCGCCGCGTCCGAGGAGATCCCGCAGAAGTGCGGCAAGCGGGGGCAGAACATCTCCCCGCACCTGACCTGGTCCGACGAGCCCGCCGGCACGAGGTCCTTCGCGCTCACCGTCGTGGACTGGCACCCGGTGGCCAAGGGCTACGTCCACTGGATGGTCTGCGACATCCCGGCCACGACGACGACGCTGATGGAGGGCGCCGCGTCCCGAGGGCTGCCCGAGGGCAGCCGACAGGTCCGCCCCTACGCGGGACCCTTTCCGCCGTCGGGGACGCACGACTACGAGTTCACCCTCTACGCCCTCGACCTCGCGGGCCTCAGCGTTCGCGACGGCGCCACCCTGGACGAGTTCATGGCGGCGGCCCGACCTCACACCCTCGCCGCGGCGACCCTCGTCGGCAGGTTCACCCGCCGGTAGCAGGCGCCTGCAGAGCGCGGGAGGCGCCGGAGGGGGCTCGTCCGCGGGGCGAGCTCAGCGGCATACGGCCGGATGTGGGTATGGATCCCCACGGGCGGCCGCACGCGCGCCGCCCGGAGCGCCCCTACAGGCAGCACAGTAGGGTGGCAACAGCAAGCGCTTCGCGCGCAGCCGATCACGTGGAGGAGTGAGCCGATGAGCACGGACCCCCGGCAGGAGCGGACGCTCGGGCAGCTGGTCGCATCCGCGACGCAGGACATGTCGACGCTGGTCCGCGGGGAGATCGCCCTGGCCAAGGCGGAGGTGTCAGGCCAGCTGAAGAAGGCCGGCAAGGGCGGCGGGCTCCTCGCCGGTGCCGCCATCATCGGCTTCTACTCGGTGTACTTCATCTTCACCACCCTCGTCGAGGTCCTCGACATCTGGCTCCCCCGTTGGGCCGCCTACCTGATCATCACCGTCCTCATGCTGCTCATCGCCGGCATCCTCGCGATGGTCGGCATCCGGAAGATGAAGACCGTCGAGCCGACTCCGAAGAAGGCCGTCGCCGAGGCCCAGCAGACCGTCGCCGCGCTCAAGGCGGCCACCGCCAACCCCGGTTCCATGGCGCCGGGCCCCCGGCCCGAGTGGGACCGACCGGTCACCGCCACCCTCCCGGCCGCAACGCCCGCAGCCCGCGACGGCTCCCTCGACACGACGCGCAACACCTGATCCGCCCGCTACCCTCCACTCATGCCGGTCGACGCTGCCTTCGTCGAGATCGACGGGCCCTGGCAGCACCGCTACGTCGCCGCCAACGGCGCACGTTTCCACATCGCTGAGCTCGGGGAGGGACCGCTGGTCCTGATGCTCCACGGGTTCCCGCAGTTCTGGTACACGTGGCGACATCAGATGACGGCGCTCGCCGAGGCGGGGTACCGCGTCGCCGCCATGGACCTGCGCGGCTACGGCGGCTCCGACAAGCCGCCACGCGGCTACGACACCTACATGTCGACGCTCGACGCCGCATCGGTGATCCGCGCCCTCGGCGAGAGCGACGCGACGATCATCGGCCAAGGGCTCGGCGGCTGGATCGCCTGGTCGATGCCGGTGCTGCGCCCCGACGTGACGAACGCCGTCGCGTCGCTGTCGATGCCGCACCCGCGCGTCATGCGTCGAGCGTCGTGGCTCAACCGGAGGCAGCGCACCGCCTCGGGGTGGATCGTCGCGTTGCAGCGGCCGTTCGGGCCGGAGCGCGCCATGGGCCAGTCGCACGACTACGTCGCCGGGTTGCTGCGCGACTGGTCCGCGCCCGGGGGTGCGTTTCCCACGGCGGAGGACATCGCGCGCTACGGCGACGGCATGATGATCCCCTTCGTGGCCCACTCGGCTGCCGAGCACTACCGCTGGCTCGGCCGGTCGCAGCTGCGCCCGGACGGGCCGTTCTTCATGCGGCGCATCCGCCACACCATCGACGTGCCGGTGCTCGAGCTGCACGGCGCTGACGACGGCTGCGTCCTCGTCAACTCGATCCGTGGGTCTGCGCGCTATGTGCCGGGTGACTTCCGGTCGGTGACGATCCCGCGCGCCGGCCACTTCCTGACCGAGGAGGCTCCCGAGGTCGTCTCGGACGAGCTCGTCGGCTGGCTGAAGTCCCGCTGACCGGGGCACCACCATCCCGTATGCCGCTGAGCTCGTCCCAGCAGAACTGCTCTCCCGCTCCTCCCGAGCACGCTTGACACGCCGCCCCATCCGGACCGGACCCTCGAGTGGCTGGTGTCGCCACCCTCTGGAATACTGACGCCACTTTCCGACAGGGGTACACCACCATGCGTCTTCGTCGTCAGCCGGCGGCTGTCCTGACCCTTGCGCTCGTCGCCTCCATCGCGACCGTCGCCACCCCCACCCAAGCCGCGTCCTCGACGACGCGCGCGCCGGTGAGCTCGACTGACGGGCTGGCGACCCAACGCGCACCGTTCACCGCGCGCGGTCCCAAGGGCGCCCGGCCCGACCACGACCCGCACCGCGTGCTCGTGAAGTTCGCCGGCCGGGCCGACCAGGCCGCCCGGGACCGCGCCTTGAAGCGGCGGGACGCCCGGGCGGTCGGCAGGGTCGAGGGCACCAGTTTCGTCGTCGTGCGGGGGAAGGGCCGAGCCATCGACCTGGCCGCCCGCCTCCAGCATGACCCCGCGATCGCAGCGGTGACCCTCGACTACGTGCGAGTGGCGACCGCGACGCCCAACGACCCCGGCTTTGCCTATGGGGACCAGGACTACCTCAAGTCGATTCGCCTCCCGGAGGCCTGGGACCGGTCGAGAGGCTCGAGCACGAGTGCGATCGCCATCCTCGACTCCGGTATCAACGGGCAGCATGAAGACCTCACAGGTCGAGTCACCCGCGGTTTCAACGCCATCACGGACACTGCGATCGACGCCGGTGCCGCCAGCGACGACGCGGGGCACGGTTCCATGGTGGCCAGCATCGCGGCAGCGATCACCAACAACGGCAAGGGAATCGCCGGGGCTGCCTGGACCTCACGGGTCATTCCCGTCAAGGTGCTGGACTCCGAAGGCCGCGGCTACGACTCCGACATCGCCCAGGGAATCGTCTGGGCGGCCAACAACGGCGCCAAGATCATCAACGTGTCGCTCGGCGGGCCGCAGCACAACCCGCTCCTCGACGAGGCAGTCGCCCACGCGACGGCCAAGGGTGCTTTGGTCATCGCGGCAGTCGGCAACATGGGCGGCAACGTTCCGATGTACCCGGCCGCCATTCCCAACGTCCTCGCGGTCGGGGCCACGGACTCAGGTGGACGGCTCACCGACTTCAGCAACTTCGGGGACTGGGTCGACATCGCTGCGCCCGGCTGGGGCATCGTCGGTGCGGGCACCGGCAACCAGGAGTATCTCGTGGGCGACGGCACCTCGTCGTCTGCGCCGCTCGTTGCCGGCGTCGCCGCGCTCGTCCGGACCAAGTACCCGACCTACACCCCGGCCCAGATCGCCCGACGGATCAAGTCCACCGCTCGTGACGCCGGCCCCCGAGGGATCGACCCCTACTACGGTGCCGGCTTTCTCGATGCAGCAGCAGCGGTGGGCGCCGCTGCGAAGGGCGACTTGACGATGCCGTCGCTCGGCACCAACGAACCCAACGACGTACCCGTACGGGCGACCGCCATGTCGGGGAGCGCCACCGGCACCTTGGCCCTCGAGGGCGACGTGGACTGGTTCAAGTACACCTCGACGTCGAGCGAGCAGAGCATGAGTGTCACCGTGACACCGGCACCCTTCGAGGTCTGGGACCCACAGAACATCGACCCGACGCTCGAGGTCTACACCTCGGATCTCCGCGTCGTCGGCAAGGTCGACGCCAGCGCCATGGGCCAGCCGGAGCAACTCGACCTCACCATGGGCAGCGGCACCTACTACATCGCCGTGCGCGCCTGGAACGGCGCACGCTCCACCAAGCCGTACTCCCTCACCGTGGCGGCGACAGCTCCGCAGCTGTTCCAGCCCGGCGTCGACCACGCTGCCGGCGCTGAGGCGGCAAGCGTCACGTCCGGCGACGTCACGGGCGACGGTGTCCCGGATGCGGTGGCGGCGGTGACGGCGTGGTACAACTCCTCCGCCCACGACCTCGTGGTCTTCCCCGGGACCGCGAGCGGCACCTTCGGAGCCGCAATGACCTACGCCACAACGGAACGGTCCGAGGCCCGTGGGGCGGTCCTCGCCGACGTCGACGGTGACGAGCGACTCGACGTGGTCGTCCCCACCGGGATCGGCGTGCAGGTGTTCCGGCAGCAGGCAGAAGGCACGCTCGCGGCGCCTGAGCTCATCGCCTCGACTGCGGGCGCCGCGAGTGTGGTGGCAGCAGACTTCGACCTCGACGGCGACACCGACCTCATCTATGACGACTCCGCCGAGCAGACGCTCCTCAATCGTCAGGCCGATGGATCCTACGACCGCTCCGTCGTCGCGCCGGCGAGCGCCTGGAGCCTCGGAGTCGGCGACGTCGATGGCGATGGACGACCTGACCTCGTCACCAACCAGGACGGCATCCTCGTCACCAACCTCAACAAGGCGACGGGATGGGTCTCGAAGACGTACGACGTGCCGGCCAGCGACCTCACCGTCGCGGACGTGACCGCAGACGGACGGGACGACGTCACGGTCACGTCCGGCGGCAACATCGACGCGCGGGTGCGCGTGCTCAAGCAGCTCGACGGCAGCCTCTCGGCGCAGACGCCGATCCCGGTCACCGACATCCCCGTGCCCATCGAGGCCGGAGACATCACGCATGACGGCCGGACCGACGTCGCAGTGCTCCACAGCGGCTGGGGGACGCTCAGCGTGCTCCGGCAGAAGGCCGATGCCGCTCTGGATGCCCCGATCACGTCCGGGATGCCTTACCAGTCGCACTACGGGACCTCCGCCCTGACCCTCGCTGACTTCGACGACAACGGCCGTCTGGATGCGGCCTTCACGAACAACACGTCGATCCGGCTGCTCCGCAACGCCGGTGGGGTGACCCCTGGCACGGAGAAGCTCTGGGTCTCCGATGTCGCGCCGGCCGACGCCCACCTGGCGGCGAGCCTCACGTCGCGGCCCAGGGTGAAGTTCGCCCGGGCACTCGACCCCGCGACGGTGACCGGTGCGACCGTCCGGCTCACCTACGGACGCACCGGGGGCACCATCCCCGCGTCCGTCTCCTACGACGCTGCCACCCGCACTGCCACTCTCACCCCGTCGCTGCCGCTGTGGGACAACACACCGTTCCGGATCACGGTCAAGGGCGTGAAGGACTCGGCCGGCGCGACCATGAGCGACGCCTTCAGCACGACGTTCAACACGGTCAACACCAGCCCGCCGTCGGTCAAGCTCAACTCGACGAGGGGAAACTACGGGTCGGCCACGATCGCCTGGCAGCTGCCCAGGATCACGGACCTCTCGGCCGTCATCGTCCGCCGGGCCACCGGCAGCACCGCGCCCTCGTCACCGAGCTCCGGCACAGCCGTCTACTCGGGGACCGGCACGTCAGTCTCCGTCAAGGGCCTCGCCTCCGGGGTGACATACACCTACGGGATCTGGGTCAAGGACAAGACCGGCCGCTACTCCTCCCGCGTGACGGTGCGGCATTTGGGCACCGCGATTTCCGTCAGCTCGAGCCGGACCACGGTTCCCTACGGATACACCGTCTACGTCCGGGGCAAGCTCGTCCGCAAGGACAACGGCTCCGCGGTCAGTGGCGCCACGGTGGAGCTCTGGCAGCGTCGACGGGGGACGACGACGTGGATCCTCGTCGGGACGGTGAAGACCTCGAGCACCGGCACCATCTCCAAGTCGGTCAAGCCCTCGTCGACCCGGGACTACCGATGGATCTACCGAGGGGCGACGACGTACATGGGCTCGGCCAGCGCCACCCGACTCATCACCGTCACCTGATACGGGTCGGCGGCGGGGGTGAAACCGGGGACTCGCGGAACCCCCGCGACCTACACTCCGTTGCATGCAGGGGTCAGGGGCGTCGCGAGGGGCTTGGCCTTTGCGCCCAGGTCCTCCGGCGACGGCCCTGGCCGCTGGCGGCTGGCTCGTCGGGTTGGTGGTCACCGCGCTGGTCATCTGGTCGCCGTACTTGTGGTCCGCCTACCAGAGCCCCTCTCTCGACCTGATCCTCGATACCGCTGACGCCTGCATCGCGCTGCTGGTCGCCTACCTGCTCTACGGACGGTTCATGCGCAGCCGCCGCGCGCAGGACCTGCTCCTGGCATCGGGTCTCCTGCTGCTCGCCGTCGCCGGCCTGGGGATGTCGCTGGTCCTTCAGCTGCTCGAGGGCTATCAGCCGGACACCTTCGACGTTTGGCTGCCGGTGGGACTGCGGACCGTCGGTGCGCTGCTCCTCGGACTGGCCGCGTTCACCGGCGACCGATCGGCGTCGGCCGGCTGGGCGCGCCGTGCGCTGTGGGCGCCGTGGGTCCTTATCGGTCTCGCCTTCGCAGTGTTGTGGGGCATCCGTGACGTCCTCCCCGTCGCGATCACCGAGCACACGGCCGAAGCCCTGACCCGCCCCCACCTAACGGGCCACCCCGTGCTTCTCGTCGCCTACGCCTTGGCGGCTGCCTGCTTCTTCATCGGCTCGGTGATTTTCACAGTGCAGGAGGACCGGCGGAATCCTGGCCACCGCGATGCCCTGTTGCGGGTTGTCGGTCCGGCCTTCGCCCTCGCCGGTTTCGCCCGCATCAACTACATGCTCTTCCCCTCACTCGACAGCGGGTGGCTCTACACGGGTGACGTGCTGCGCACGGCCTTCTACTCGGTGCTCCACCTCGGCGCGGGCCGCGAGATCAGGCAGTACTGGTCCGCGCAGGCCCGAGCGGCGGTCCTCGAGGACCGCCGCCGGCTCGCCCGGGAACTCCACGACGGCGTGCTGCAGGAACTCGGCTACATCCGGATGGAGGCTCACTCGATCGGTGATTCTGCGGTCAAGGGCGACATCCTCGCCTCCTGCGACCGCGCGCTCGACGAGGCTCGCACCGCCGTCGACGCCCTCGGGTCCGGACCGGAGGAACCCTTGAGCGTCCTGCTGCAGCGCGCAGCGCGCCAAGTGGCCGAGCGCTACAACGCTGCGGTGGAGGTGGACCTTGACGACTCGGTTGCGGCCGCCGCGGAGCACACCCACGCGCTGGTCCGGATCACTCGCGAGGCCGTGTCGAATGCGATCCGGCACGGGGGCGTGGCCCGAGTGACCCTGCGGCTCAGCGCTGGCGAGCGCGGCCTCCGGCAGCTGACCGTATCGGACGCCGGCCGCGGCTTCGACCCTCACTCGATGGTCGGCGCCGCCAAAGGGTATGGGCTCAAGAGCATGTCGGAGCGGGCTCAGGCCTTGGGTGGCTCGTTCGACATCCACTCGAGCATCGGGGAGGGGACGACAGTGGCGGTGACGTGGTGACCATCCGCGTGGTGATCGCCGACGACCACACGCGCACGCGAGGCTTGATCCGAGAGTCGCTCGAGTCGAATGGGTGCGTGGTGTGCGGCGAGGGGTCCACTGCCCAGGAAGCGATAGCCCTGGCGATTGAGCACCGACCCGACGTCGCGCTGCTCGACGTCCACATGCCCGGCAGCGGCATCCAAGCAGCGAGCGCGATCACGCGGGCTGCCCCGGAGGTGGCCGTCGTCATGCTGACCCGGTCGGCCGAGGAGGACGACCTTTTCGACGCGCTTCGAGCGGGTGCGGCTGGCTACTTGCTCAAGGACGCCGACCCCGGTGGCTTGGGTGATGCCTTGCGGCGGGTCCTCGCCGGTGAGGGCGCGCTGTCACCCCGCCTGCTGTCGAGGATCCTGGACGAGTTCCGCGCGCCGAAGCGGCGTCGCCTCGGGCGCAAGTCCCCGGCCGCAGACAGGCTGAGCGCCCGCGAGTGGAAGTGATGCAACTCCTCGGCCGAGGCCTGTCCACCGACGAGGTGGCGGCACGGCTGTTCCTCTCCCCCACGACCGTGCGAGTGCACGTCTCCAGCGTCCTCAAGAAGCTGCGGGTCAAAGACCGTGAGAGCGCCTTCACGATCCTGAGCGGCGAGGAGCCGCGAGGCGTTTAGGTATTTGAACAGTCGCTAAACGCCAAACGCTGAACATGACTGACAGGTGATTCCTACCTTGGTCACAGCAGGCCCCCATTGGGACGGGGGCCATCGATCCCGGGGAGGGACACCTTGAAAAACCGATTGCTTCGCCGCGCCTCCGTAGGGGCGTTGGCCCTCACCCTGTTCGCCGGCACCACCGCCGCGGTTGCAGACGTCACAGAGGCTGACGGCGACGGAGTAACGCCCGTTGCGGCCAGCAGCCTCGACCTCGGCACTATCTGCACGGGAAGCACCATCAGCGACACGGCGCTGGTCGCCATCTCGCGCAATGGCAACTACGGATCAACCAGTGTCTTCAAAGCTGAGACATCCGCCTCAGTGACGGTGCTCGGTGTCTCTGGGAATGGCTTGAGCGCTTCGGTACGGACGCCAGGGACCATTGCGATCCCAGTCACCTGGGCCGCCGCCCCCAACAACACGATGACCGGCAGCGTGATCTCTGATGTCACGCTCACGCCCAGTACAGCGGGCGCCTTCACCGGAAGCGTCACTTATCGATCGACTGGCACGTCGAGCAGAGATGGCTCGGAGTTGACGAAAGACGATGAAATGACGGTCACGGCGATTGTTGAAGATTGCCTGCCCTCAGATACCACTGCGCCTGCCATCACTCCCAACATCACCGGCACCTTGGGTAACAACGGCTGGTATGTCTCGAATGTGACCGTTTCCTGGACGGTGACAGACTCGGAGTCGACCGTCACTAGCCCGGGTTGTCCCCCGACGACTATTTCCGCAGACACCACAGGTCAGGTGGTCAGTTGCAGCGCCACCAGTGCGGGGGGGTCCTCCAGCAACTCGGTCACCATTAAGCGGGACACGACGGCGCCGAGCGTTTCCCTCGTCGGCGGGCCGGCCGCCGGTGGGTCCTACTACTTCGGGAGTGTCCCCGCGGCGCCCACTTGCACTGCCAGTGACGCCACCTCCGGCCTCGCAGGCCCCTGCTCGGTGAGCGGCTACTCCACCGCCGTTGGCAGCCCGACCGTCATGGCGTCTGCGACGGACCTCGCCGGGAACTCGGCCAGCGCATCCGCCGCCTACCAGGTCTTGGCCTGGAACCTTGAGCGCTTCTACCAGCCCGTCGACATGAATGCGCTCAACATCGTGAAGGGCGGCTCAACTGTTCCACTCAAGTTCGAGGTCTTCGCCGGGCCGACCGAACTCACGGATGTGTCCGTAGTTGACACATTCAAGGCCGGACAGGTGGGTTGTGGCAGCACAGCAGTGCCCACCGACGATATCGAGCAGTACAGCACGGGGGGAACGGCGCTCCGCTACGACTCAACGAGCGGCCAGTTCGTCCAAAATTGGCAGACGCCAAAGGGCCCTGCCGGAAGCTGCTGGAGAGTCCGGCTTACGACGGACGACGGCACGTTCATCAGCGCCGACTTCAAGCTCAAGTGATCTCGGCCTGACTGCAGGCGTGGAGCGCCTCATCCGCGATGTCTCGGGTGAGGCGCTCACGGCTTCCCTACAGTAGCCGCCGCGGCCTCCCGGACGAGCCAGGGGCCCACCGTTCGCCCAGCGAGTCCTTGGCATGTCGTCAGGCGTCGAGTGGCCCCGGTGCGCACAAGCCTGTGCATACCGGGGCCACTCGAGTTGGGTCGGCGGGCGCGTGGTGTCGGGGTTCGGTACGTTGGCGCGGACTGAGGGGAGCACTGGTGAGACGTCTGCTGTGGTTCGTCGCTGGCTTTGCCGCGAGTCTCGCCGGTTCGGCGACTGCCACGAGTCATGGCGTGCTGTGGGCGTTGCCGTTCTTTGCGCTCTTCGCCGTCTGCATGGCCAATGCCATGGGCAAACGTCACTCGAGTCGGCCCCCGTTGGCGACCAGTGAGTCTCCTGGCGAGACATCGTCCTCGCCGTAGCCTGAGGCCGACTCGTCGAGTGGCCCCGGAATGCACATCTGGTGCATACCGGGGCCACTCGAGTGTGTTGGGGGGCTCTGGTCAGAAGCCGGCGACGTTGAGGAGGGGCTCCTTGATCTTGTCCTTGTCGTCCGTGTTGTTCCAGTTGAGGTTGCCCGCGCTCACCAGCGCCGACTGCACCGCGGACGGTGAGGCCGACGGGTGGGTCGACTTGTAGAGGGCCGCAGCACCAGCGACATGCGGCGAGGCCATCGACGTGCCGGAGATGGTGTTGTAGCCGCCGCCCTTCCACGTCGAGTTGATGCAGACACCCGGGGCGATGATGTCGACGTCAGCGCCGTAGTTGGAGAAGTTCGCGAAGGTGTCGTCGACGTCGCTGCGGCACGTGGCCGCGCCGAGCCCGCCGGGCTCCCCGTCGAAGTCGGCCAGCGCGCTCACGGTGATGACCTCGTCGTAGGCCGCCGGGACGGCCCCCTTCGCGTCGACTGCGGAGTTGCCGGCAGCCACTGCGTAGGTGACGCCCGCGGAGACCGAGCGGCAGATCGCGTCGTGCAGGGCGACGCCGGTCGAGCAACCGCTGCCGGCGGGCTCGCTGCCGCTGCCGCCGAGGCTCATGTTGGCCACCTCGATCGTGCCGGCCCTCGCGGTCACCCAGTCGACGCCGCAGATGATCGACGACCACGAGCCGCTGCCCTGGTTGTTGAGCACCCGGACGGCCCAGATCCGGGCGCCGGGGGCCACGCCGACCACGCCGTTCGCGTCGTCCTTGGCACCGATCGTCCCAGCCACGTGGGTCCCGTGACCGTTGCCGTCGTCGTAGCCGCGGCCGGTGGAGCAGTTCGTGCCGCCCACGACGTTGAGGTCGGGGTGGTCGATGTCGACGCCGGTGTCGATGACGGCCACGTCGACGTTCACCGAGCCGGTGCCGTCACCGGCGCGGGTCGAGCTGAGGTCGCCGTCGATCCGGCGGATCCCGGTGGGAACCGTCTGTGCGGCGATGGACACCTGGCGGTCCGCCATGACCGAGACGACCCTCGAGTCCTTGGCGATGCGAGCCGCGGCCGTCGAGGACATGTGGGCGGAGTAGCCCTTGATCGAGTACTGGTAGACGTGGTCGACCGTGGCGCCCTGGGCCCGGGCGTGCTCCGCAGCGACAGCCCGAGGAGAGGCTGAGTCAGCGAGGACGACAATGTAGGAACCCGGGATCACGCCGGCTTCGGCAGCGGTGGCGACGGCCTGGGCGCTGGTCGGCGCGACTGCCAGGCCTCCGAGCACCAGGCCCGCAGCGGCAAGAGTGCCGAGAGTGGATCTGCGCATGGGGACTCCCTTGGGACAGGCCACCCCGGTCGGGGTTGGCATGAATGGAATCTACGTTCGAGTCAGGGCCGTGTCCTGCTGAAACGACGATCCCCCGTTCGAGAGGTAGGACGCCGACCACGGCTCGATGGATACGTCGCGAGCCAAGGAACCGGCTCAGCGGATGCGGTAGCGGCGCTCCGGCCGCCCGGTGGCGCCGTAGCGCAGTGACACCTCGGCCACGCCCGTCGTGACGAAGTGCTCGAGGTAGCGCCGAGCGCTGACCCTCGAGATCCCGACGGCCTCCGCACACTCGCTGGAGGACATCGTGTCGGCCGCGGATCGCAGCGCCCCTCGCACGGCCTCCGCTGTCTCGACCGACAGTCCCTTCGGCAGCGTGCCCGCGGCCGAGAGCCCGACCCCGCCCGCCGCGAAGGCGGCGTCGATCTCCCGCTGCGTCAGCTCCCCCGCCTCGATCGCCCGAGCGCGCTCAGCGGCATACGACCTGAGTCGTTGCTCGAGGTCCGCCCGAGAGAACGGCTTGAGGAGGTACCCGACCACCCCCTGCCGGACCGCGGCCCGCACGGAGTCGGCCTCCTTCGCGGCGGTGATCACCAGGACGTCGCAGCTCTCCCCGGCCGCCCGCAACCGGGTGATGACGTCGAGGCCGAAGATGTCCGGCAGGTAGAGGTCGAGCAGCACGAGGTCCGGCTTGAGCCGGCCGACGAGCTCCACCGCCTCGGTTCCGGTGCTGGCCGTGCCGATGACCTCGAATCCCTCTGTCTGGGAGACGAACCCACGATGGATTCGGGCGACCATGAAGTCGTCGTCGACGACGAGGACGCGGATCATCGGGACTCCTGCAATGCAGCCGGCTCGACAGTCAGGCGAGCGATGAACTTCGCCCCGGACGGTGTCCGCTCCACCTCGACCTCACCCCCGCGCCGCTGACAGATGAGCCGGGTCAGGGCCAGCCCGATCCCGCGCTCCCCCGCCTCGGCGGCCTTCGTCGTGAAGCCGTGGGTGAAGACCTCGGTGACCAGCTCCGGCGCCACCCCGGGCCCGGAGTCCGAGACGACCACCTCGACGGTGCTCCTCGGGCTGCTCGCATCCTGATGGATCGCCAGCTCGACCCAGCGGTCGTCACCCCCCGCCGTCGCGGCCGCCTCGATCGCGTTGTCGACGAGGTTGCCGACGACTGCGGACAGGTCGGCCGAGTCGGCCGACGAGATCCGGTCGAGCGCGGTGTCGTCGGACACCCGCAGCTCGACCCGGCGCTCGGTCGCCTGGGCCGCCTTGGCCATGACGAGCGCCGAGACGGCGTTGTCCTTGATCCGCCGGGCCAAGGTCAGGTCGAGCTGCGCCCGGTGTTGGCTCACCGAGTCGACGAAGCGGACCACCTCGTCGTACTCGCCGAGCTGGATCAGTCCCGAGATGGTGTGCAGCTGGTTGGCGAACTCGTGGGCCTGCGCCCGGAGCAGCTCGGTGGTGCTGCGGAAGGACCCGATCTCCCGCTCGAGGGCGGCGAGCTCGGTGCGGTCGCGCAGGGTCGTGACCGAGCCGAGCGGGCGGCCGTCCTTGGCGACCTCCATGCGGTTCATCACGAGGACCCGGCCGCGGCGCAGGACGACCTGGTCGCGCTCGTCGCCCGTCTCGCCGAGGAGCACCTCGCGCAGCCGGGGGCCGATGGCCAGGTCGGCGACCGACATCCCGACGGCGTTCTCGGGCAGGTCCAGGAGCCGCTGGGCGACGTTGTTGACCAGCGTGATCCGGCTCGACGTGTCCAGGGCGACCACGCCCTCCGCGAGCCCGAACAGCATCGCCTCGCGGCTCTCGGCGAGCCCGGTGATCTCGTGCGGCTCGAGGCCGAGGGTCTGCCGCTTGAGGCGCCGAGCCAGCAGCCACGAGCCCAGGCCACCGAGGGCGAGGGCGAGGCCGAGGTAGGTGAGCAGGTACGACGACGCTCCCTTGAGCCGGTCGACGACCGAGGGCATCTCGACCGCGACCATGACGGTGCCGAGCCGCGTCCCGGGGGCGAGATCCGTCGGGCTCGGCAGCGTCGTCGTGCTGCCGGGAGCGAAGAGGACGGGCGTCTGGGCCACGAGCATCCGGCGCCCGCCGAGCTCCATCGGGCCGGTCCAGCTCGCACCCTGACGCACCCGCTCCGAACCGAGGGGCAGCTCGTGCTCCTCCGTGGTCGGGTCAGAGGAGTCCTTGACGACCCCAGTCGCGTCCGCGATCGAGACGACGGACGCGCCGTACTGCGTGATCGTCCCCTGGACGATCGTCGGCAGGGCGTTGATGACCTGCGGCGGCGCCAGCTCCTGGCGCACGAGCGGGTGGCTCGCGAGCTGCTCCGCGATGGCGAAGACCCTCCGCCCCTCCGTGCGGGTGAACGTCGCCTCGGACTGCGCGAGCGAGACGAACGCGACCGCCACGAGGACGGTCAGCAGGATCGCCATCTGGGCGACGAGCAGCTGGCCCGCAAGCGTGAAACGGCGCAGCCGACGCATGACCACAACGAACTCAACCTTCATTGATGACACAAGAGCGACACGATCACGTGGCGCGGGACACGATCATGCCGTTCCACCCCCAGAACCGAAAGAGGCCTCAACGATGAGAGCACATCTCACCGCCCGCAAGACGTCCCTGCTCACGGCCGGGATCGCGGTCGCCGCGCTCGCCCTGTCGGCGTGCGGCGCGACCGCCGACGACGGCGGCTCGAACGCCGGTGCGGGCGGCGCCACCGGCGGCAACGCCGCTGCCCCCGCCTCCGGCCTGCAGATCATGGTCCCCAACTCCCCGGGCGGCGGTTACGACACCACGGCCCGCACGGTCGCCAAGGTGATGGAGACCGAGAAGATCACCAGCACCGTCCAGGTCTTCAACCTCCCCGGAGCCGGCGGCACGGTCGGCCTCCAGCGCACCGTCAACGAGAAGGGCAACGGCAAGCTCGCCATGCAGATGGGCCTCGGGGTCGTCGGCGCCGCCTACACGCAGAAGTCGCAGGCGACGCTCAACGACACGACGCCGATCGCCAAGCTCATCGAGGAAGCCGGCGCCATCGTCGTCTCCAAGGACTCGCCCTACACGGACATCACCTCCCTGATCGACGCGTGGAAGAAGGACCCGTCGAAGATCAACGTCGGCGGCGGCTCGTCCCCGGGCGGCCCCGACCACCTGCTGCCGATGCAGCTGGCCAACGCGGTGGGCATCGACCCGAAGTCCGTCTCGTACATCTCCTACGACGGCGGCGGAGAGCTCCTCCCCGCGGTCATCGGCAACAAGATCGCCTTCGGCGCGAGCGGGTTCGGCGAGTTCCTCGACCAGGTCAAGGCCGGCGAGGTGAAGGTCCTGGCGGTCACGAGCGAGAAGCGCATCGACGCCCTCCCCGACGTGCCGACCCTCAAGGAGTCCGGAGTCGACTTCCTCTTCACCAACTGGCGCGGCATCGTCGCCCCTCCGGAGATCTCCGACGCCGACCAGGCCGTCTGGGTCGCCGCGCTGACGAAGATGCACGACTCGCAGGCGTGGAAGGACGAGATGGAGAAGCGCGGCTGGACCGACGCCTTCATCACGGGTGACGAGTTCGGCACGTTCCTCAAGGACCAGGACGCAGCCGTCGCCGAGATCCTCACGAACCTCGGGCTGGTCAGCTGACGATGTCCGACTCCCAGGTGGACCACACCGGGGCCGCCGGCACCACCCGCGAGGACCGCGCACAGTTCGGTGTGTGCGCGGCCCTCGCGGGGCTCGGCCTCCTCCTGCTCGTCGACGCGGCGCGCATCCCGCACGTCACGAGCAGCAACGACCCACTCGGTCCCCGGCCGGTGCCGATCGTGCTCGGGGTGCTCCTGCTGCTCACCGCAGTCGCCTACGCCGTCGACGTGTGGCGGGGCGGCGTCGGTGAGGCCGAGGGCGGCGAGGACGTCGACCTCGGCAGCCGCGCCGACTGGAAGACCGTCGGCCTGCTGGTCGTCGTCTTCGGCGTCAGCGCCCTGCTCATCGACCCGCTCGGCTGGGTCATCACCGGCAGCCTGCTCTTCTGGGGCTGCGCCTTCGCGCTGGGCAACCGGCACCATCTGCGCGGCCTCGCGATCGGCATCGCACTGGCCCTGGTCACCTTCTACGGGTTCGCCATCGGGCTCGGCGTCAACCTGCCCGCCGGCATCCTCAAGGGAATCCTCTGATGGACAACATCACCTACCTCATCGAGGGGTTCGGGCACGTCCTGACCCCGATGAACCTGCTCTTCGCCTTCGTCGGGGTGACCGTGGGCACGGCCGTCGGGGTCCTGCCGGGCATCGGCCCGGCCATGACGGTCGCCCTCCTCCTGCCGATCACCTACGGCCTCGAGCCGACCCAGGCGCTGATCATGTTCGCCGGCATCTTCTACGGCGGCATGTACGGCGGGTCCACCACCTCGATCCTGCTCAACACCCCCGGCGAGTCGGCGTCGGTCGTCACCGCACTCGAGGGCAACAAGATGGCCAAGGCCGGCCGGGCGGCGCAGGCGTTGGCCACCGCAGCCATCGGCTCCTTCGTCGCGGGCACCATCGGCACGGCCCTGCTCGTCCTCGTCATGCCCCAGGTCGTCGACTTCGCCATCAACCTCGGCTCCCCCGAGCTCCTCGCGATCCTCCTCGTGGCGTTCGTCGGTGCGAGCGCCGTCCTCGGCTCCTCCCGCGTGCGGGGTTTCGCCGCGCTCCTCGTCGGGCTGACCATCGGCGTCATCGGCATCGACTTCGTCACCGGCCAGCAGCGCCTCACCTTCGGCATCCCGCAGCTCGCGGACGGGATCGACGTCGTCGTCGTCGCGGTGGGGATCTTCGCCGTGGGCGAGGCCCTCTGGGTCGCGGCGCACCTGCGGCGCAAGGCGGCTGCGGTGATCCCCGTCGGCCGTCCCTGGATGGGCCGCGACGACTGGCGCCGCTCGTGGAAGCCGTGGCTGCGCGGCACCGCGTTGGGCTTCCCCTTCGGCGCGATCCCCGCCGGCGGCGCCGAGGTCCCGACGTTCCTGTCCTACCTGGCCGAGCGCCGGCTCTCGAAGCACCCGGAGCAGTTCGGCCACGGCGCGATCGAGGGTGTCGCCGGTCCCGAGGCCGCCAACAACGCCTCAGCCGCGGGCACGCTCGTGCCGCTGCTCGCCATCGGCATCCCCACCAACGCGACGGCCGCGATCATGCTCTCGGCCCTGCAGGGCTGGGGCTTCGAACCCGGACCGTTCCTCATCGAGAAGCAGCCGCTGCTCGTCTGGACGCTCGTCGCGAGCCTCTTCATCGGCAACACGATGCTGCTCCTGCTCAACCTGCCGCTGGCGCCGGCCTGGGCGAAGCTGCTCCAGATCCCGCGCCCCTACCTCTACGCCGGCATCCTCTTCTTCGCCACCATGGGCGCCTACGCCGTCAACGCGCAGCCGTTCGACCTGTTCCTGCTGCTCTGCCTGGGCCTGGTCGGCTTCGCACTGCGCCGCTTCGGCCTGCCCGTGCTGCCGCTGATCATCGGCGTCATCCTCGGCCCGCTCGCCGAGAAGCACGGCCGGCGCTCGCTCCAGCTGTCCGGCGGCGACCTGAGCGGCCTCATCGGCGGGCCGGTGGCGTGGGTCTGCTACGGCGCGATCGCCCTCGTGCTCCTCTGGCCGCTCGTCGCCAGGCTGCTGCCACGCAAGGGCTCCTCGGACCGCGACCACACCCCCACGGAGGTCTCCGCATGACCATCGTCGTCGGCTACATCCCGACCACCCAGGGCGAGGCCGCGATCACGGCAGCGATCACCGAGGCGAAGGCCCACGGTGACTCGATCCTCGTCGTCAACATGTCGCGCGACGACAAGCTCGTCGACCCGCACCGCGCCGCATCTGGCCAGCTCAGCCGGGTTGACGCGGAGCTCACCGAGTCCGGGCTGTCGCACGAGGTCCGAAGGGTCGAGGAGGGGACCGACCCGGCCCAGGCCATCCTCGACCTCATCGCCGAGGTGGACGCGCGGATGCTCGTCATCGGCATCCGGCACCGCTCGCCGGTGGGCAAGCTCCTCCTCGGCTCGACCGCGCAACGCCTCCTCCTCGACGCGCCGTGCCCCGTCCTCGCCGTCAAGTCCCACTGAGCGGCTCCCCTGCCGTACGACACTGACCCGTCACACGGGTCAGTGTCGTAGGGCTCGCGGGCGTCGGGAAGCGAGCCCAGCGGCATACCCCTTCATTTTCCGTATGCCGCTGGGCTCGCTCCCAGCCGGAGCGCGCCCTCCGGTGGAGGCTCCGTCAGCCGGGAAGGCAGGCTCCGGTGTCGACCGCACGGTCCGCCGCCAGGGCGGCGTCGAGGACGGGCATCGCCTCGTCGAGGGTCAGGGCGTAGCCGGTGTTGTCGTCCTCGAGGGACTTGGCGAAGACGACACCGGCCACCCGGCCCTCGGCGTCGAGCAGCGGCCCACCGGAGTTGCCCGGCTGCACCCGCGCGTAGAGGGAGTAGATCTCACGGACGACCGGGTCCTCGCCGTAGATGTCGCGGCCCCGGGCGTCGAGGACCTGCCGGACCCGGGCGGGCACGACGGTGTAGGGCCCGTCGAGGGGGAAGCCCGGGACGGCGGCGGCGGCCCCGCGTGGCAGGTCGGAGCCGAGCTCGAGGGCCGGGGCGTCGAGCCCCTCGGTGCTGATCACGGCAAGGTCGCGGTCCGCGTCGAAGACGACGACCCGTCCGGCGACGGTCTCTTCCTGGCTGCTCACCTGGAGCCGGTCTGCGCCCGCGACGACGTGCGCGTTGGTGACGATGCGGTCCGGGCTCAGCACCCAACCGGTGCCCTCCTGACCGCGCTCGCAGCTGTCGGAGGCGGTGGTGACCTTGACGACGGACGCGGCGGCGCGGGTGATCGCCCTCGTGTCACCGATCCTCGGGTCGGGGGGCTCGACGGGGCTGATCGGCTCCGGCACGAGGTCGCCGAAGACCTGGGGGAAGCCCTGGCTCGACAGGAAGCCGCGGAACCCGGCGAAGATCTGGCCCGCGTCCTCGGGGACGACCGTGTTGACGGCCCGCAGCACCCGGGAGTCGGACACCGCCCGGGCGACCGAGGGGTTGCCGGCGGTGCGCAGGGACCCGCCGAGGAACCAGATGATGAGCGAGGCGGCGACCACCACGACGACGGCGCCAAGGACCGAGTCGAGCTGTCGGACGCCCTGCTGGCCCATCTGTCGGCGCACCTGGGCACCGAGCAGGCTGCCGAGCACCTGCCCGATCCAGCCGATGAGGACGACCCCGACGATGAGGAACAGGACCCGGAGCCGGGAGTCGTTGGCGACCGACTCGAGGTCGGCGAGCAGGATAGGCAGCGTCCAGATCGCGATGAGCGCCCCGGCGAAGAAGCCGAGGAGCGAGAAGACGCTCGCCACGAGACCGTGGCGGTACCCCGAGATGCCGTAGGCCACGAGGATGAGCACGAGAGCGATGTCGAGCACGATGCCGCCGCTCATCGGCGGTCCCGCAGGTAGATCTCGGGGAGCGGGCGTTGGCGAGACTCGTCCCAGGGGAGGGCCAGCCCGGAGAGGTCGAGGACCCGGCTCAGCAGACCGGCCGTGAAGCCCCACAGCAGCAGGTGGTCGAGCTCGAACCCGGGGCCGACGTAGCCGCTCGGATGGGTCACCGTGAACCGGGTCTCCGGGTGGACGAGGTGGGAGATCGGCACGGAGAGGACCTCGTGGACCTCGGCGGGGTCACGGACGGTCACCGGCGTCGGCGCCGCCCACCAGCCGAGGACGGGGGCCACGACGAAGTTGGCCGGCGGGAGGTAGAGGCTCGGCAGGACGTCGACGACGTCGACGCCGCTCGGCTCGATACCGGTCTCCTCCTCGGCCTCGCGCAACGCGGTGGCGACGCTGTCCTCGTCCTCGGGGTCGCGGGACCCCCCGGGGAAGGCGATCTGCGCGGGCTGCGTGCGCATCGTGTGCGAGCGCTCGATGAGGATGACGTGCTCGCCCTCGGCCTCCTCACCTGCGGGCGGCGGGCCGAAGAGCATGAGGACGGCCGACTCGCGGCCGCCCTCCTCGGGTGGTTGGAAGCGCGAGAACCAGTGGGCGTCGACCGACGGCACCCTCGCCACCACCTCGTCGAGCCAGCGCGGTCGCGGCAGGCCGGCCGGTCCCGGCGGGATCGACCCGGTCGGTCCGGAGTGCACGACACGGGCGCCGCTCGGCGAGGTCGACGGGGTGGGTTGGGTCTGCGGTCCGGTCATCGCGGCGCCAGCTCGAACTTGAGGAGCTTGGCGGCACGGTCGGGGTCGGTCTCGCCGATCCCGTAGCTCGGGCACCAGCGCGCCACGGGACACGCCCCGCAGGCGGGCTTCTTGGCGTGGCACGTGCGCCGCCCGTGGAAGATGACGACGTGGCTGAGCATCGTCCAGTCCCGCCGCAGGAAGAGCGCCCCGACCGCGTGCTCCACCTTGACCGGGTCGGTCTCGTCGGTCCAGCCGAAGCGCCTGACGAGCCGGCCGAAATGCGTGTCGACCGTGATGCCGGGGACGTTGAAGGCGTTGCCGAGCACGACGTTGGCGGTCTTGCGCCCGACGCCGGGCAGGGTGACGAGGTCCTTGAGGCGGCCGGGCACCTCGCCGTCGAAGCGCTCGACGAGGGCCTGGCCCAGCTTGATGAGGCTGTCGGCCTTGGCCCGGAAGAAGCCGGTCGGCTGGATGATCGCCTCGAGCTCTTCACGGTTGGCCGCCGCGTAGTCCGCGGCAGTGAGGTACTTCGCGAAGACGATCGGCGTCACCTTGTTGACGCCGACGTCGGTGGTCTGGGCCGACAGGATCGTCGCCACGAGCAGCTCGAGAGGGCTCGAGAAGTCGAGCTCGCAGTGGGCGTAGGGGTAGCGATCGTGCAGCGCGCGGTACATCTTGCGCGCACGCCGGGTCCGTGCGACGGCGGTCTCGTCAGCGGTCACGAGGGCACGGGCAGACACAGACGACACTGTATGCCGCTGGGCTCGCTCCCGCGCACAGCCTTCCACGGGCGCCCTGCCGCCGCGTGCCGCCCCCGCGACCTGTGGGTACGTCACTGGTGTCGCACGCGGGTGGAGAAGAGGTGGCGCCGTGGCTGTGGAGGCCCAATCAGAGGGGACGGCCGAGCCGGCAGCACTCGAGCGTGTCCTCGACCTGATGGCGGACGAGCACCTCGGGACGGCGCCCGAGGACGAGATCTGCCGGGCGATGGAGCTCATGGTGATGCACGTCGACTTCCCCTGCCTCGGGGCGAAGTCCGTCTTCCGCAGGGAGTCGGTGACGCATCTGGTCCTCGACGACATGGATGACCCGAGCACCCCACGGGTCCTTCTCGAGCGGCTCACCGAGTTCGCCGAGCAGACCTCGCAGAGCGACGACTTCCGGTCCTTCATGGTGACCTTCCGCGGACCCGTCCCCGCCGGCGAGGCGGACTTCGAGACCCGGCTCTACCGGATCCTGCAGGGCATGCACGACGCCGACGAGGAGCCCTGGGCCCCGGGCGTCGCCACCGACCCGACCGACCCACACTTCGCGTTCAGCGCCGGCGGCCACGCCTACTTCATCGTCGGCATGCACCCGGCCGCCTCGCGGGTGGCGCGCCGGGCACCTCTGCCGACCCTCGTCTTCAACGCGCACGACCAGTTCGAGCGCCTGCGCGAGGAGGGCAGGTTCGAGGGCATGCGGGAGACGATCCGGCGGCGGGACGAGGAGCTGCAGGGCTCGGTCAACCCGATGGCTGCGGACCACGGTGAGACGTCCGAGGCCCTCCAGTACTCCGGCCGGCGGCACGACCCGGACTGGGAGCCGCCGCTCGAGATCAGCGACGAAGTCGCTCCCGATCTCCGTGAAGAGACCGACGGCTAGGGTGGCGCGATGGAGCTGACGAGACTGGCCCCCCAGACCGGCACCGCCTTCCCCCTGCGCGCCGGCCAACGGCTCACCGTCGTCGACCCCACCGGCGAGCAGGTCAGCGACTTCTTCTGCGTGCTGGCCGACGACCACGACGAGTGGCTGTCTTCCGGGCGCACCATCGACTACGCCAACTCCATCGCCGTCACGACCGGCACCGTGCTCTACAGCAACCGCAGCACCCCCATGGCCACGGTCGTCGAGGACACCTGCGGCCAGCACGACTTCCTCCTCACGCCGTGCAGCCAGCAGACCTTCGACCTGCTCTACCCCGAGCTCGGCGGCGCCTACCACCCGAGCTGCTTCGAGAACCTCGCGACCAACCTCGGCCCGCTCGGCGTCGATCCCGACCGGATCTCGACGACGCTCAACATCTTCATGAACGTCTGGGTCGAGCGGGACGGCCGGCTGCACATCGACCCGCCCACCAGCGTGGCCGGGGACCGCTTCGTCCTGCGCGCCGACGCCGACCTCCTCGTCGGCCTCACGGCCTGCTCCGCCGAGAAGTCCAACAACGGCGTGTGCAAGCCGATCGACTACCTCGTCCACGACTGAGCCGTCCGCCTGACGCGCCCGGCACGCGCGAGCGAGCCCAGCGGCATACGTCTCATGGCAGACTGGCCCCCGTGGACCCAGATGTGGTGAGGCGCGCTCCGCTGTTCAAGGCACTCGATGACGAGGCCGCGGCTGCCCTGCAGTCGCAGATGACCCTGTCCCGCATGGAGCGCGGCGACGTGCTCTTCCATGAAGGCGACCGCGGCGACACCCTCTACGTCATCGCCGAAGGCAAGGTCAAGCTCGGCCGCACCAGCCCCGACGGCCGCGAGAACCTCGTCGCCATCCTCGGCCCCGGCGAGATGTTCGGCGAGCTCAGCCTCTTCGACCCCGGTCCCCGGACGATGACCGCCACCGCAGTCGCCGAGACCCAGTTGCTCGGCCTCGGCAACGACTCGCTCACCGGACTGCTCGCGGGCCGGCCCGAGGTGTCCAAGACCCTCCTGGCCGCCCTCGCCCAGCGCCTGCGCCGCACCAACGCGCACCTCGCCGACCTGGTCTTCACCGACGTCCCCGGTCGCGTGGCCAAGGCACTCATCGACCTGTCCGAGCGGTTCGGCCGGCACGTCGAGGGCGGCATCATGGTCGCGCACGACCTGACGCAGGAGGAGCTGGCCCAGCTCGTCGGCGCCTCCCGCGAGACGGTCAACAAGGCACTCGCCGACTTCCAGTCCCGTGGCTGGCTGCGGCTGGAGGCCCGGGCCGTGCTCCTCCAGGACGTCGAGCGCCTCAAGCGCCGCGCCAAGTAGTCGAAAGAGCACTTCGCGACACGCCCCCGATCGAAAGAGCACTTCGCGACACACCCCCGATCGAAAGAGCAGTTCGCGACACGCCCCCGATCGAAAGAGCAGTTCGCGACGCCCTCAGGTGTTGCGACGAGCGGCGCCCCGGGCGCCGACGCGGTCGGCGGGTACTCCTCCGGCGGCAGCATCGACGGCGCTGAGCAGGTGGGCACCGTGCCCCGCGGGCGAGCACCGCGAACGGCCCGGGCGGCCCGGGGGCATGCGGGGCGGGCCCCGCCGAGCCAGGACCGGGCGTGGACCGGGTGTGGACCGGGGGGCCACTCGACGAGGTCGGCTCGCTCGAGTGGCCCGCCCATCCCCAAGCCCGATGGGGACGGCGGCGCCACTCGACGAGGTCGGCTCACTCGAGTGGCCCGCCCATCCCCAAGCCCGATGGGGACGGCGGGGCCACTCGAGGGGCGCAACCGCCAGCTCAGCCGGTCGCGCGCCCCGTCAGCCGGTCGCGGAGCCGGTCGACCATCCCCAGGCCGGGCCCCGCCAGCTTGTGGAACAGCTCGTTGTTCGGGGCGGAGGGGTGCGGCCGCGTCGGAGCTAGCTTCTTGGCGCTCTCGACCTGACCGGCCAGCTCGACCAGCTCGCTCTCCGGAAGGGCAGCGCGCAGCTGCGGAAAGTGCTTCGTCTCCTCGTCGCTGATGTGGTCGGCGAGCACCGTGTCGAGCCGCCGGAGCAGCTCGTTGAACCGCGGGTCGGAGCCCTCCACGCCCTCGAGCTCCTTCATGAGCTGCTCCAGCTCTCGGTGCTCCTCGACGTCGTGGTTGACCGCCTCCTCGCCGTTCGGGAGGTGCTTGCGCATCGCCGGGTAGACGTACATCTCCTCAGCGACCGCGTGCCGCACCAGCTCCGCGATCGCGGTGTCGGCGAGGTCCCGGCGTTCCCCCGGGTCCTGGGTCGTCCAGATCTCGCCGATGAGGCCCACGACCTCCCGGTGGTCGGCCGTGAGCACATCGACGACGTCCTGCCCCGCCAACGGCGTCGACGACTCGTCCGAGCGGCCGGACATGGCCTTCGCCGCGACGGCCGCTCCCGCGACGGCTGCAGCCCCAGCGGCCACGGCCTTGCCGGACACGCCGGCCTTGCCGCTGTCACCTCTGGACAGCGCGGCGTCCTCGACGCCGGGGGTGCCCATCGCGGCGCCGGCGCCGACCTCGCCCCGCCAGGCACCGGTCTCGGCACTGCGGGACTCGATGAACGACTGGAACCTGTTCAGGTCCGCCTCGGCCTGGCGGTCCACGAGGTTGAGCGCGTCCCCCGCCTTCTCGACGAGTCCCTCGGGCTCGAACTCCAGGTGGAGGGTCACGAGGGTCTGGTTCGGCCCGTTGGGGATGAAGTGCACGGCGCCGGCGTTGGTCGCCCCGCCGATCGCAGCCCAGGCGACCTTCTCGTCCGGGACCTGCTCGAGGATCTCGGCATCCCACTCGCGGCGGACCCCGGCGATCTCGGCGACCCAGTGCAGGGTCCGGTCGTCGATCTGGGTGACCGACTCAACGCCCCCCATGAACTGCGGGAACTCCTCGAACTGCGTCCACTGGTTGTACGCCGTGCGTACCGGCACGTCCACCTCGACGGACTTCTCGACCTTGGTGGTCATCTGCACCCTCCTTCAGACTGGTCTGTCGGTTGCGGAAGCCCTACCCAGCCGGAGCCGGGCGACTCGTCGCGGGTCCCTGGGCCGCTCGCGCCAGCGCCGCCCGCGCGAGCTGGAGCGCATCCGAGGCGGCCGAGACCGCCAGGATGCTCGTCGCCACCCGGGTGAACCTCCGCGCCAGCACCTCGCCGGGCGCGCTCGTGCCCGTGTAACGGACGAGGGGTGCGCGCAGGGCGCTCGTGATCGAGGCCTTGGTCAGGATGCGGCTCAGGCGGTAGGTCGCCACCGACGCCAGGTATCCGGGCAGCGGCCGGTCCTCGTCCCCCGCGTAGGCCTCCACGATGCCGGCGTGCTGATGCTTGGTCGTCACGGGTGAGCTCCTCGGGGCTGGTTGCTCCCTCGCCGTACCCCGGATCCCGGCCGGTAAAGACGACCCGCGGACGCGCCGCCGTCAGTCGCCGAGGCTCGGCTGCTGCCGGAGGTGCTCGAGCTGGGCCTGCACCGACATCTCGGCCGCACCCCAGACGGTGCGGGGCACGTCGGCGTAGACGCGCTCGACCACCTCACGGGCGGTCCGGTCGCCCGCCGCGAGCGCAGCGCGCACCTGGTCGAGCCGCTCGGCCCGGTGCTGGAGGTAGAACGTCGCCGTCGCAGCAGCGTCCGCGACGAAGGGCCCGTGCCCCGGCAGGATGCTCGCCACCTCGCCGGAGTGAGCCATGGTCTCGATCCGCTGAAGGGACTCGAGGTAGGACTCGAGGTGTCCGTCCGGCCAGGCGACCACGGTGGTCCCACGCCCGAGGATGGTGTCTCCGGTGAGCAGGGCGGTGTCGGCCGGCAGGAGGTAGGAGTACGAGTCGCTCGTGTGCCCAGGCGTGGGGACGGCGACGATCTCGAGGCCCCCGATGCGGACCACCTCGCCGGGCGTGACGTCGTCATGACCCCGCCCGAAAGCGCGCACCGGCGCACCGGTCAGCTCGTGGAACCGCGCGGCGGACTCCGCGTGGTCGAGGTGCCCGTGGGTCAGCAACGTCAGGGCCACCCGGCGACCGGTGTCCTCGACCTGGGCGAGCACTCGCGCCAGGTGCCCTTCGTCGAGCGGTCCGGGGTCGATGACGACGGCCTCGGTGGAGCCCGGCTCCGCGACGACCCAGGTGTTGGTCCCGTCGAGCGTCATCGGGGAGGGGTTCGGGCAGAGCACACAGGTCGCCCGCTCGGTCACAGCTCCCCCGGCCCATGCAGGGTCCGCCTCGGCTCCCTTCACACCGCCTCCTCCATCAGGGTCGTCCCCGTCGCCGCCGCCCGTGCCCCCTCAGGCGTCGATCCGCACCGCCGGCCCCTCCGGCGTCTCCACAATCACCGGCATGACGAGCGGGAGGTCATCGCTGTGCCGGACGAACGCGGCAGCGGAGGGCGCGTCTGCGATCTCCTCCACGCACACGACCGTCGGCGGGAGCAGGGAAGCGCGCCCAGCGGCATACTCCTCGAGGAGATCCCGCGGGACGACCCACTCGGCGATCTCAGCCTCGCTCGTCTCGCCGTCGGCGACCTGGTGCCCGGGCATCACCGCGGCGAAGAACCACGTGTCGAACCGCCGCGGCTCGAAGACCGGCGTGAGCCAGTGCGCCTTGGCGACGATGAGGTCGGAGCGCAGCACGAGGCCGCGCTCGACGAGGACCTCGGCGAGGGACAGGTCACGGGACACGAGGCGATCGCGCACCCCGGCCCAGCTCCCGTCGTGCGGGTCGACGAGGGGAGCGCTCGCGGACGGGCCGGCGAGCAGGACCCCGACCTCCTCGAAGACCTCACGGACCGCAGCCGCGACGAACATCTGCGCCTCGGCGGCGGTGCATCCCAGACGCTCGGCCCACTCGTCCGGCGCGGGTCCCGCCCAGGGCAGGGCGGCCTCCGCGTCGCGCGGGTCGACCCCACCGCCGGGGAAGACGTGCATGCTCGGCGCGAACGCCATCTGCGACACCCGCTTGAGCATGAACACCTCGGTGCCCCGGTCGCCGTCGCGGACGAGCATGACGGTGCTCGCCTGGCGGGGGGCGGCCTCCTCCCACCGCTCACCGCGCAGCCAGCGCAGGGCGAGGTCGCCGAGGCCGCGCACCTGCGTCAGGGGGAAGTACCGGGGCGCCGACATCGCAGCTCAGTCGGCGACGGCGACGATGACCTCGACCTCGACCGGCGCGTCGAGCGGCAGCGACGCGACGCCGACCGCGCTCCGGGCATGTGCGCCCCGCTCACCGAACGCCCTGCCGAGCAGCTCGCTGGCGCCGTTGACGACCCCGGGCTGGCCGGTGAAGCCGGGATCGCTCGCGACGAACCCGACGACCTTGACGACCTGGGTCACCCGGTCGAGGTCGCCGACGACGGACTTGATCGCGGCGATCGCGTTGACGGCGCACAGCGCGGCCAGGTCCTTCGCTGCGTCGGCGTCGACGCCACCCTCGGCGCCGACCTTGCCGGTCGCCTGGAGGGATCCGTCGCGCATCGGCAGCTGGCCGGAGGTGAAGACGAGGTTGCCGTTGCGCAACGCGGGCACGTAGGCGGCCACGGGTGGGACGACCTCCGGGACGGTGATGCCGAGCTCGGCCAGGCGCTCTTCGACAGCAGACATGCGCTCAGCCCTTCGGCCGCTTGAAGTAGGCGACGAGGCTGGTGCCGTCGGGGCCGGGCACGACCTGGACGAGCTCCCAGCCGTCGGCGCCGAAGTTGTCGAGGATCTGCTTCGTGTTGTGGATGAGCAGAGGTGCAGTGAGGTACTCCCACGTGGTCATGGGCCTCACCCTACCCAGTGCTGTTCGGGGCGCTCTGGCAGCATGACGCGATGGACCCGCACTCGGAGGACGTCCTGTCCAGAGGGGCCCCACCCCCCGACGACAGGAGGCCGTATGCCGCTGAGCCCGCCCAGGTCTACGACGTGCGGTTCCCGTCCTCCCGCCCTCCCGCCCCCGACTCGAGTGGCCCGGGTGTCCACAGGGGAACCGTCCTGGTCGTGCACGGCGGGTTCTGGCGCGCGGCGTATGACCGGGCGCACGCTGCAGCCCAGGCGGCGGCGCTGGCCGAGGCCGGCTGGCACGTGGCGGTCGGCGAGTACCGCCGTGCCGGGATGCCGGGCGGCGGGTGGCCCGGGACCTTCGACGACATCGCCGCCCTCGTGGCCACGGTCTCGGACGACCCGGACCTGCCCGGGCCGCTCGTGCTCATGGGGCACTCGGCCGGTGGGCACCTCGTCGCCTGGGCCGCGAACCAGCCATGGGCCGACCACCTGGCGGGCGTCGTGGTGCTGGGCGGCTGCGTCGATCTCGGGGCTACCGACGAGATGCACCTGGGCCGGGACGCCGCACGCGACCTCCTCGGCACTCCAGAGTCCGCCCCGGAGGGCTGGCGGGCGGCGGACCCGATGACGGCGCTCCCGCCGCGGGTCCCGGTCCGGCTGGTGCACGGCGAGCTCGACCGCGAGGTGCCGCTCGCGGTCACCGACGCCTATCTCCGCAGGGCCCGCGCCGCCGGAGGCGATGTGACTCTGGACGTCGTTGCAGACGCTGGTCACTACTCCCTCATCGACCCGCTGAGCCACGCCTGGCCGCACGTCCTGGGCGCCCTCTCGACCGTCGCGTCCCCCGGTTTGAGGTAAACACGCCGTGGAGCTCCCGGCGTGTTTACCTCAAACCGCGGAAGAGAGGTCCCTGTCCACATCCCCGGGTGCCTGAGCAGCCCGTCCACAGCACCCATCGCCCGGGCGCAGGGACATCCTCGGCCACTCCATCCTCGGCGGATGGACCAGC
The DNA here is from genome assembly GCF_040365325.1 of Intrasporangium sp. DVR. Lineage (NCBI taxonomy): Bacteria > Bacillati > Actinomycetota > Actinomycetes > Micrococcales > Intrasporangiaceae > Intrasporangium > Intrasporangium sp. DVR. Next base: position 148,583 of record NZ_BAABZW010000024.1, read on the forward strand.
TGAGTCGCCGTCGCATCGCCCGGCACCTTGCCGCTGGACACGAAGGAGTCGTGTCCCGGGCCGAGCTGCGCGACGCCGGTGTGACGGACGCAGACATCAGAGCGGAGGTTCGGGCCGAACGCTGGACGGTTCACGGCCACCAGACCGTCGCCACCCATGAGCGAGCACTCTCCGACACCGAGCTTCGCTGGCGAGCCGTCTGGGAGATCGGAGCGCGCGTCGCCTGCCTCGACGGTGTCTCCGCCCTGCAGGCAGGGGGACTGACCGGTTTCCGCGAGAGCACGATCCATGTGTCGGTGGTGCACTCCCACACGGTGAAGAGCCTTGCCGGTGTGCGGGTTCACAAGATCAGTCGCCGTTCGCCGGGCGAGGTCCTGATGGTGGGCCTGCCCCGGACCCGGCCCGCTGTTGCTGCCATCCGGGCGGCACACTGGGCCGTCAGCGACCGACAGGCCGCGCTCCTGCTCATCCTGACCACGCAGCAGGGGCTCTGCACCCCGGGCCACCTGCTCGAGACGTCCACGACCGTCCGGGGGCGCAAGCGGCGCGCCTTCGTCCGTGGCGTCATCAGGGACCTGGCCCTGGGCGTCAGGTCGTTGGGTGAGCTGGACTTCGCGCGGCTGTGCCGGGCGCGCGGCCTTCCGGAGCCGGTCCGGCAGCAGGTCCGCGAGGACGCGCAGGGTCGCGCCTACCTCGACGTGCGCTGGGCCTGCGGGCTGGTCGTCGAGGTCGACGGCGTGCACCACTTCCGGGGTCTGGCCCCGGTCGACGACCAGCTGCGCCAGAACCGCGTGGCCCTGACCGAGGACACCGTTCTGCGCATCCCCAACATCGGCCTGCGGTTGCACGAGGACGAGTTCATGGAGCAGGTCGCGGCAGGACTGGCGATGCGCGGAGCCCTGGCGGTTTGAGGTAAACACGCCGGTGCAGTGCCGGCGCGTTTACCTCAAACCGCGGGCGAAGGGGAGGCATCGGCGCCGTAGAGTGCCGGTGTGACGGATGCGAGCGCGATCGGCGGCCCGGAGTGGCAGCGCGCGCGGCTGCACGTCGTCACCGGCAAGGGCGGCACCGGCAAGACCACGGTCGCCGCCGCACTGGCCATCGCCCTCGCCGCCCGCCCGGGCGCATCCAGCCCGGGCGCACCCAGCCCGGGCGCACCCAGCCCGGGCGCATCCAGCCCGGGCGCATCCAGCCCGGGCGCACCCACCCGGGTCCTCCTCGCCGAGGTCGAGGGCCGCCAGGGGATCAGCCAGACCTTCGACGTGCCGCCACTCGGCACCGACGAGACCCGGATCGCCCGGACACGGGAGGGCGGCGAGATCTTCGGCCTCTCGGTCGACGCCAAGGCGGCGCTGCTCGAGTACCTCCAGCTGTTCTACAAGCTCGGCCGGGCGGGCAAGCTCCTCGAGAGGTTCGGGGCCATCGACTTCGCCACGACCATCGCCCCCGGCGTGCGCGACGTCCTGCTCATCGGCAAGCTCTACGAAGCCAACCGACGCAGGCGGGACGGGCGCCATCGGGGAGCGAGCCCAGCGGCATACGACGCGATCGTCATGGACGCCCCGCCGACGGGACGCATCGGGCGCTTCCTCAGCGTCAACTCCGAGGTCGCCGACCTCGCCCGCGTCGGCCCCATCCACAGCCAGGCCGAGTCGATCACCGAGCTCCTCGAGAGCGAGCAGACCCTCGTGCACATCGTCACCCTCCTCGAGGAGATGCCCGTCCAGGAGACCCTCGAGGCGATCCGCGAGCTGCGGTCGAAGGACCTGCGCGTCGGGCTCGTCGTCGTCAACATGGTCCGCGACCCGCTGCTCGACGAGGTGGCTCTCGAGCAGGCCCGCACCGGCAGGCTGCACAAGCCGTCGATCACCGGCCAGCTCGTCGACGCAGGAGTGAAGGTGACGCCGCAGCTCGTCGACGGGCTGCTCGAGGAGGCCTACGGCCACGCCCACCGCGTCGACCTCGAGAGCGAGCAGCTCGCCCTCCTGCAGGAGACCGGACTTCCCCTGGTGCTCCTGCCCGCGCTCCCGGAGGGCGTTGACTCGGGCTCGGTCCGCGAGCTCGCCGACATCCTCCTGGACGAGCTGGAGGAGGTGGGGCTGAGCCGATGACGCAGACGACAGAGGCCCCCGTCCACACGACCGCGCACGTCCGGGCCGCGCAGGCCGCTCCGCACCTCGACATCGACGCGATGATCGCCGACCGGGGCGTCGAGATCGTCGTGTGCTGCGGCGCCGGCGGGGTGGGCAAGACGACGACCGCCGCGGCCCTGGGACTGCGCGCGGCGGAGGCCGGCCGCCGGGTCGTCGTGCTGACGATCGACCCCGCCCGCCGGCTCGCCCAGGCGCTGGGGCTCAGCGAGCTCGACAACACGCCTCGGCCGGTGAGCGGGATCGACACGTCCGGGGGCGGGAGCCTCGACGCGATGATGCTCGACATGAAGCGGACCTTCGACGAGGTCGTGCTCGCCCACGCCGACCCCGGCAAGGCCGACCAGATCCTCGCCAACCCGTTCTACCAGGCGGTCAGCTCGTCCTTCGCGGGGACGCAGGAGTACATGGCGATGGAGAAGCTCGGCCAGCTCAAGGCGGCCGCCGACTCCACACCGGACGGCTGGGACCTCATCATCGTCGACACCCCGCCGTCACGGTCCGCCCTCGACTTCCTCGACGCGCCGAATCGGCTCGGCAGCTTCCTCGACGGTCGGTTCATCCGGCTGCTCACCGCTCCGGCCAAGGCGAGCGGCCGCGCCGGGGTCAAGGTCTTCGGCTTCGGGATCCAGCTCGTCGGCAGCACGATGACCAAGATCCTCGGCGGGCAGTTCCTCAGCGACGTGCAGACGTTCGTCGCGGCGCTCGACACGATGTTCGGCGGCTTCCGTGAGCGCGCCGACCAGACCTACCAGCTGCTGTCGCGCCAGGGCACGTCGTTCCTCGTCGTCGCCGCGCCGGAGCGTGACGCGTTGCGGGAGGCGTCCTTCTTCGTCGACCGGCTCCAAGCCGACGGTATGCCGCTGAGCGGGCTCGTCGTCAACCGCATGGGTCGCGTCTCGGCCGGGGCGATGACGCCCTCCCGCGCACTCGCGGTCGCGGAGGCGCTGGAGGACGGCGGTGGACCGAAGTCGGCCGAGAACGCGGCGGGGCTGCTCCGTCTGCACGCGGCGGTCGTCACCATCGCCCAGCGCCAGCGCGAGCTGGCCGAGCGCTTCTCGCGGTCGCACCCGGACGTGCCGGTCGTGCAGGTGCCGGCCCTCAACCGCGACGTCCACGACCTGGAGAGCCTGAGAGAGGTCGGAAACGCGCTTGCTGGGCCGTGATCCCCGAATCACGACCCAGCAAGTGGTCTTCGTTGCGGTGTTGCCCCGTGGCCGGAAACCCCGGCCAGCCCGGTGAGCGGATGCCCCTCAGATCCCTCAGGCGGACTTGACCTGGGCCTCCATGCCGGCACGCAGCGCGATCTTCCATGACGTGATGTCCGGCCGCTTGCGGAGCAGTGCACGCCGCTCGCGCTCGGTCATCCCGCCCCAGACTCCGAACTCCGTCCGGTTGTCGAGCGCCTCGGCGAGGCACTGCGCGAGCACGGGGCAGGTCTTGCAGACCGCCTTCGCCTCATGCTGCGCCTTGCCCCGGACGAAGAGCGAGTCGGGGTCCTGCCCCGTACACGCCGCCTGGCTGGCCCACTCGTCGAACCACGTTGTCGAAATAGTGGCGACACTCATTCTGTTCTTCCCCTCCCCGCCCGGCGCCTCCCACGACACCGAGTGACCCGGACCGTCCCACCGATCCTGATCGAGCCCCCTTCCGGCCCAAATGAGACATTACGAGCGACCGCGCGAACCGGACATAGGCCGAATGCATCATTTGTGCCGGTGGGTGACTAGTCACCGGCTGACCAGCGCTGATCAGCCGATACGCCCCTCAGACGCCGCACCGGCGGGGCCAGATACCACAGGGGCAGCAGTTACCCTTGGGCGCATGTCGTCCTCCCGCACCACGTCCATCGGCGGCGTCATCAGCCTGCTCGGCGCGTTCCTCGCGGCGGCCCTGGTGCTCGGCCTCCTCGCGGCCGGGCTCTTCATGCCCGCAGTGGGAGCCACCGGCGCCATCGCCCGCAGCGGGGTCGACATCTTCAACGAGCTGCCCGGGGAGTTCAAGACCGACCCGCTGAGCCAGCAGTCGCGCATCCTCGCCGCGGACGGCAGGGTCATCGCGACGCCGGCCGAGCAGAACCGCATCATCGTCCCGCTGAAGAACGTCGCGCCGATCATGCGGGAGGCGCAGGTCGCGATCGAGGACCACCGGTTCTACGAGCACGGCGGCTTCGACCTGCAGGGCGTCATGCGCGCGGCGATCGCCAACATCCGCACCGGGCAGACGACATCCGGCGCCTCGTCGCTGACGCAGCAGTACGTCAAGATCTCGCTCCAGTACTCCGCGCTCAACCAGGGCGACAAGGCCGCGGCGCAGGCAGCGGTCCGCAAGGACTACATGCGCAAGCTCAAGGAGCTGAAGTACGCGATCACCCTCGAGAAGAAGATGACGAAGGACGAGATCCTCCAGGGCTACCTCAACCTCGTCTACTACGGCGACCAGGCCTACGGCGTCGAGGCCGCGTCCCGGCACTACTTCTCCATCCCCGCGAGCAAGCTGAGCCTGTCGCAGGCGGCGCTGCTCGCCGGCCTGACGCAGAACCCCGGAACGACCGACCCGGTCAACTACCCGGAGCGGGCGATCGCGCGACGCAACGTCGTCCTCGACCGCATGCACGAGCTCGGCAAGATCTCCGACAAGGAGTGGACGGCCGCCAAGAAGCGGACCCTGAAGCAGGACCTCAAGGTGACGCAACCGAAGAGCACGTGCCTCGCCTCCCCCTACCCGTACTGGTGCGAGTTCGTCATCAACTACGTCGAGACGATGCCCGAGCTCGGCAAGACGGTCGAGCAGCGCCGGCGCCTGCTGCGCACCGGCGGCATCACGGTGCAGACGACGCTGGACCCCAGGATCCAGAAGATCGTCCAGGAGGAGGTCACCCGCAAGGTCCCGATCGGCGACAAGTCGAAGGTCGGTGCCGCCGCCTACGTGACCGAGCCGGGGACGGGCCGGGTGCTCGCCTTCGCCCAGAACACGAAGTACACGGTCGGCAAGCAGAGCCGGGGTAGGACTGGCATCGCGTGGTCGCTGGACAAGAAGTGGGGAGGGTCGGGCGGCTTCCAGTTCGGCTCCACCGCCAAGGCCTTCTCGCTGCTCACCGCCATGGAGTCGGGGATGAGCACCAAGGCGAGCGTCGATGCCAAGCCCGCCGGCGACAAGCCCTACATCTACAAACCGAGCGAGTTCCCCCAACCGTGCGGCCTCTACGAGGACTGGCCGGTCCGCAACGACACCCCGTGGAAGGGTGGGCGGATGAGCCTCATGGAGGCCACGGCCTTCTCGACCAACACGGCGTTCGTCGCGCTCGCCCAGCAGCTCGGCGGGTGCAAGGTCCGCGACACGATGAACCGGATCGGCCTGCACCAGGCTGACGGGCGTCCCATCGGCAAGATCCCCGCCGAGTACATCCTCGGCGCCGACGAGGTCTCCCCGCAGGGCGTCGCGCACGCCTACGCCACCCTCGCGGCGGATGGCAACAAGTGCTCGATGCTCGTCGTCACCAAGGTCACCCAGGGCTCCAAGACGCTCGCGGCGCCGAAGACCAAGTGCGCCCAGGTGGCCAAGGCCGACTACGTCCGCGGCGCCCACAAGTTCCTCGAGTACAACATGACCAACGGCTCTGGCCGGCGCAACCAGCTCGACGGGCGGGAGTCGGCCGGCAAGACCGGAACCTCCGACAAGAACAACGAGTCGTGGTTCGCCGGCTACACGCCCAACCTCGTGACAGCCGTCTGGGTCGGCACGCCCGACGACGGCAACAAGCGCCTGATGAAGAACGTCAGGGTCGGCGGCGAGTTCTATCCGGTGATGCACGGCGCCTCGATCGCCGCGCCGATCTGGAAGGGCATCATGAACCGCGCCCTCGAGGGTGAGCCGGTCCTGAAGTTCAAGGAGCCCTCGGACAAGGTCCTCAACGGCGACCTCGTCGACATCCCGAGCGTCACCGGCCGGACCGTCGCGGAGGCGACACAGATCCTCGAGCAGGCCGGGTTCACCGTCGACGTCGGCGGCTCGATGGGATCGAGCGTCCCCAAGGGCCTCGTCGCCGGCACGTCACCGTTCGCCCGCGCCCCCAAGGGCTCCGTGGTGACGATCTACACCTCGACCGGGCCGAGCGACCCGAAGCCGGAGCCGGGCACGGGCAAACCGGACCCGAAGCCGACCATCACCGTCGAACCGCCCTCGGACCAGAAGCCGACGAAGCCACCCAAACCGAACTCGACCGCGACCTCGGACTGAGCGAGCGGGCGCGCGCGAGCGAGCCCAGCGGCATACGTCCGCATGACGAAGGCCCCGACACGAGCGTGTCGGGGCCTTCGCCGCCCGCTCAGCCCGGTCAGCCGGATCAGCCGGCGAGCACCCGGCGGACGATCGCGGCGACCCGCCCACCCTCGGCACGACCGGCGACCGCGGAGTTGGCCGCCTTCATGGCCAGACCCATCTGCTGCAGGCCGGACGCGCCCGAGCTCGCGACGGCCTCCCGGACGATCGCCTCGAGCTCGGACTCGTCGAGCTGCTTCGGCAGGTAACCCTCGAGGACCGCGAGCTCGGCCTCCTCGGTTGCGGCCAGCTCAGCGCGACCCGCGCCCGTGTAGGCCTCCGCCGCCTCGCGCCGCTTCTTCGCCTCCTTCGCGAGCACCTTGAGCACGTCGTCGTCAGTCAGCTCGCGGTGCTCCTTGCCGGCGACCTCCTCGGTGGTGACGGCGGTCAGCGCCATGCGGATCGTGCCGGCTCGCACCTGGTCGCGCTCGCGCATCGCCGCCGTGAGGTCGGCTTTCAGCTGCTCCTTGAGAGTGCTCATGGCGCACAGTCTCTCAGGTCGGAACCGGCGCGCCGGAATTGCTCTCGGCGCCCACGTGGATGCGAGGATGGGCGGCATGCGCGCCCTGACCAAGACCGTCCTCGGCGTCGGCGTCGCCGGCGCAGGCGTCCTCGGCTGGGCGTCACTCGTCGAGCGCAATGCCTTCGTGCTCAGACGGTTCGAGCTGCCCGTGCTGCCCGAGGGGGCCGAGCCGCTCCGCGTCCTGCACCTGTCCGACATCCACCTGCTGCCGCGACAGTCCCGCAAGGCCACGTGGATTCGTGATCTCGAGTCACTCGACCCGGACTTCATCGTCAACACCGGCGACAACATCGCCGCCCATGATGCCGTCCCGGCCGTCCTCGACGCCTTCGGACGCCTGCTCGACCGGCCGGGTGTCTTCGTCCTGGGATCCAACGACTACTTCGCCCCCAAGGTCAAGAACCCGCTCCGCTACCTGACCCGGCACCACGCGAAGGGCACCGGCGACACGGACCGCCTGCCGACGGCCGACCTGATCCACGGGTTCACCTCCAGGGGCTGGGTGGACCTGACCAACCACCACGACAAGCTCGTCATCCGCGGGCGCCGGATCGACTTCATCGGCGTCGACGACCCGCATCTCGGCTACGACCGGATCGACCTGGTCCACCGACCGTCGCACCCGTCGGCTGAGCTGACGATCGGCGTGACGCACGCCCCCTACCAGCGGGTCCTCGACGCCTTCGTCGAGGACGGCGCCGGCCTCGTCATCGCCGGACACACCCACGGCGGCCAGGTCTGCGTCCCCGGTCATGGCGCGCTCGTCACCAACTGCGACCTCGACACGAGCCGCGCCAAGGGCGTCTCCCGCTGGTGGCCGGGAGCCGGGCACCAGCCGTCGTCGTCGGCCCCCTCCGACGCTGCCTGGCTGGAGGTGTGCGCCGGGCTGGGCACGTCCCCGACGGCACCCGTCCGGCTGGCCTGCCGCCCCGAGGCGGTCCTGCTGACCCTGGTGTCCCGCTCCCCCGCATAGGGCCTGTTACGAAAGGCGTCGTAGCCAGTGGTCCATGACCGCGACGTGAACGGTCGCGGCGAACCGGACGGCGAGCTTGTCCTAGCGTGTGGCGAACCCGCGGTGGTGCCTGAGGATGTTGATGCAGCCCTCGACGGGGTGCCGGTCCTTGTACCGTTCGGTGTCGAACGCGGGCGGCCTGCCGCCGCGTTGGCCGCCCCTAAGGCTGATCGTCGTCTGTGGCGACCCCGACCGCTACGACGGGGAGAAGAGCAGACCCAGCAAGGTCGCACGGTGCTTGGCCTGTCTCGTCGGTTGGCGTCATTTGCCTCCGAGGGTAGAAGTTAGGTAAGCATTACCTAAATAAGGCTCACCTAACCCTGGAGGACTCTCCTATGCGTCGCGCCACCCTAACTGCCCTGACCGCCCCACTGGCCATCGCCGCGCTCACCGCGTGTAGCACGGAGGAGGGCGCGCACGACGACAAGGAGTTCGCCGTACCGGCTGGCGTGCAGAAGCAGTACGCCGTGCTCGCCGCCGAGCTTGCCGAGAAGGGCAAGACCGTCGAGTCCGGCGAGTGGACCGTCAACCTGATCACCGAGGCCGCCGAACCATGGTTCGAGGCGCACGGCGCCCACGGTGCACAGTTCCGGGCGCCAAAGGCAGGCGAGACGCACCACATCGAGATCATCCCGACCGAGACGTCCACCGGGCGGATCGTGCCCGACGTGCCGATCACGCTCGAGGTCGTCAATGCCGAGGCTGAGGTCGTGCAAAAGTTGAAGCTGAACTTCTACTACTCGACCTTCTACCACTACGCCAACAACTTCACCGTGCCCGACGCGGGCACCTACACCCTCCGCGCGACACTGGGCGTCCCGGCGTTCAACCGGCATGGGGAGCAGTCCGAAACGCCCCCGCTGACCGAGGGGACGACCGTCGAGTTCGCCGACGTCGAGCTCACGAAATGACGACCATCCTCGACGCGGGGCCGTCGGAGGCGCCGCATCTCCCTTCGTGGACCCGGTACATCGCCGCGGGCATCGCCCTCCCCGTTCTGGGCGCGGCGTCGGTGTGGACCGCGTGCCACCTCGCCCCCGACCAGACACTGCACGACGTGGCGCTGTTCGCGCACCTGGCCTGCCTCGTGGTCGGGTTCGGCGCGGTGCTGACCGTTGACTGGGTGGCACTGCGCTGGCTGGCCCGCCAGTGCGACCTTAGCGACGTGCTGCGCCAAGCCGGCAACGTCCACGTCCCGATCTGGGGCGGCTTCGCTGGCCTCGTGCTCAGCGGTGTGCTGCTCGAGCCCGACGTAACCAGCCCCATGACGCAAGCCAAACTGGGGCTTGTTCTCCTGATCGGCTGGAACGGCCTGCTCGCGATGTGGCTGCACGCCCGGCTCACCGATGACCCTCGCCGTCACCGCCTCGGCCTCTCCGCCGTCACCGCCTCGCTCTCGCAGCTGGGCTGGTGGGGTGCCATGGCGATCGGCTTCGTCAACGCGCGCTGACCCACCGTGCGGACCGAGGACGCGCTCAGCGATGCTCGAGAAGCGATCGTTTTATGGAGCATCGACGACACGCCGGCGAAAGGTGAATCAAAACCCGAGCCCCAAACCTCTGTGTGAGCCCGCGGCGCTGCTGGCTTGCGTGGTCTCCTTCGGCTCCTCCGCTGATGCCCGTGAGACGGCGTCACCCAGGCCGTATGCCGCTGGGCTCGCTCCCGCCCTCGCGCGCACTCACGTAGGGGCCGGGGTGGGTGTCCCTGGGTCCGCCGAGCGGCCCCGAACGACCGCTGTCCGGGTCGCGGGCAGCCTGCCGGGTCCGATTCGGTGAAGCCGGGGATGCTGCGCTAAAGTCTCACCTTGCTGCCTCCGGTGCGCCCGCAAGGGTGTGACGTGCGGTTGATGCAAGGCGGGGTGTGGCGCAGCTTGGTAGCGCGCTTCGTTCGGGACGAAGAGGTCGCAGGTTCAAATCCTGTCACCCCGACTCATCGGAATAGGGCTCTGACCTGCGGAAACGCGGTCAGGGCCCTCGGTGCATCTGGAGTTTGGGCATAACTGGAGTCACTTCGTGCCCACATCTGTCACCCGCTTGGGCATAGCGCGATCCACGTCGATTCACGCGATGTGCCGGAGCCGCCCACGCCCGCAGGCGATGTGAACCGTGCTGAGTCTCCCGGAGGCCTTTGCTGCCCCGCCCGGGGCCGGAGCGGCGGGTGTCGCGACACGGTTACCATGCCCGAGGGCCCATCGATGGGCGAGACCTACCCGAGGGATAGTTGTAGCCGCGTCATGTTGACCGGTTTCCCGCAAGACGGCCTACGGTTCGACTGTCATCAGACGGTCCAGTTGCTGGCGTGATCAACTCGGCCTTGGCCGATCGATTACTCCAAGGGCGCGTTCTCGGGCGCGTCAGCCACGGTGCCGATCGAGCCGGGGATCCCGGCAGTGGCCAGTTCCTCGGTGAACACGACCGGCGCGGGTTTGATTGTCGGCAGCCCGAGCCCTTCACGCCTGAGGAGAAGTTCGGGCCTTGCGCGGGTGCGTGAGCGAATGCCCCGGTGTGGGCAGGCCTTCAGTGCAAGGAAGCACCACCACAAATGACGAGGGTCTGGCCCGTAACCATGGCACCGCTCGATTCGAGCAAGAACCGGGTCAGGGCCGCAACCTCTGACGGCTCGACGAGCCTCCCAAGCGGCGGCATGACGGGCGGAACCGAAGCACGGTTTGGGTCCTCAAGCATGGCCGTGCGCGTGGGGCCCGGCGCGACCACGTTGACGGTGATGTGTCGAGGGGCGAGCTCGGCGGCCCAAGAGCGGGCCATCGCGACGAGCGCAGCTTTCGTCGCCGCGTACTGACTCTTTCCTGGCACGCCGGTCATGGTGCGGCTCCCAACCAGCACGACCCGGGCACCGTCGAGGAGTGCGTCGACAAGCCCACTGACAACGAGCTCGGCGCCCCGCACGTGAACCGCCCACATCCGCTCGCCCTGCTCGGGCCGGAGGTCAGCCAGGCCGGCCGAGTACTGGAGGCCGGCGGCGTGGACGATCGCGTGCACACCGGCCGGCCAGGCCTCGCGCACCGCAGTCACGGCCCCTACGACGGAGGCCAAATCGGCCAGGTCGCAGTGAATCCATGCTGCAGCGTCGGGCAACGCCCCACGCGAGCGGCTGAGGCCCACCACGTGCCACCCCCCACCGAGAAGCTCGTGCGCGATGGCGAGGCCGATACCTGAGCTGGCACCGGTGACGACTGCGGTGTGGGTCGTTTCTGCGGCTCCGGAAGAGTCAGCAGTCATCCGGACGCCGCTGCACACAGCCGCGCGATGAGGTCGGCCGGCAGGTGAATGTGCTTGATCGCTCGGCGGTGGTAGGTGAATGCGATGTGCAGGTCCCCTGCAGGACCAGGAAGCACCGACGGGTAGGACAGCTCGCGGTTGAGGCCGTCGCGGGAGTTGTTCGACATGCAGTAGCCGTCGCCGGTCTCGAGGTCGACCGTCACCGGCCAGGACCGGCCGCCGTCGCGGGACAGCCCCAGCGTCATCGGCGCCCGCGGGGCGCCCCAGAAGGCCGTTCGGCGAGCGGAGTCAAGCGCCGGCTCCGCGCGCTGGGGTCCGTCAATTCCGTCCCGGACGCCCTCGTCGTCGATCTCGTCATAGAGCGACACCCGCCGCTCCGTCGCATCAGCGGCGCTGCTCGCGTTGAAGACGAGCGCAACGTCATCCAGCCCCAGCGAGACCGCCTGGATCGACGAGTTGTTGTTCGGCAGGGAGGTCGGCGTGGGCTCGGTCCAGGTCATCCCGCCGTCCATCGACGTGGTCTCCCAGATGTGGTCAGCCCAGCGGCTGCGGAAGCACGCCCACAATGAGCCGTCCTGCCGCGCAACGATGTTCATGTGGACGCACCCCAGGGATCCCGGCACGGGGACCTCCGCCCAGGACTCACCGTCGTCGGACCACCACACGCTCGAGGTGTCCTCATTACCGACCCACTTCTCGCCAGGCACGGACACGCAGTTGAACACGGGCAGGAGGATCCGGCCGCTGGGCAGCGCGACGGGGGGTTGCCGCACAAACACGCCGCGCCGACCGTCCGCCGGAATGAGGACCGTGGGCGCTGCCCAGGTCGCCCCGCCGTCACGCGATACCCGACGACGGACCTCGGACGTGTCCTGGTTGCCCGCCAACTGCGCCGTGTAGAGCAACCAGAGCTCGCCCTCACGGGCCGCGAACAGCACGGGGTTCTGTTCGGAGCGCGACGCGTCGTCACTCAGCGCCACGGGGTCGAGCCACGTGTCACTCCCTGAGGGGAGTCTCGAGAGGTAGACGCAGATGTCTGAAACGCCCTCCTGCGTGCCCCCGAACCAGACGCAGGCAAGGTCGCCGTTGGGCAGCCAGGCCAAGTTGGCCGCATGGCACTGCACCGTGGGAGTGGGCAGGTATGCCGCTCGCCCGCCTCCGTCGCGGTCGCGCAGTCGGCCGTCGGTCGGGAGGGCGGGTACCACGGTCATGCCTCACCCCGCGCTGTCTTGAGGTGCGCGGCGGCGACCAGCTCGAGATGCACGAGATCGGAGGAGACGGTGGCGAGGGTGAATCCCTGCCCGAGTCGCTTCGCAGCCACGTCACCCGATGGCGTGTGGAAGCCCGCCGTGATGCCGGCGGCCTTGGCAGCATTGCAGATTCGCTCGGTTGCAGCCTCGAAGACGTCGTCGACCGAGGCGTCGGCAGGGGATGCGCCACCGACGGCGATGCGCAGGTCGGACGGACCGATGTAGAGCCCGTCGAGACCGGGGGTGGCAGCGATCGCCTCCACGTTCTCGAGACCCTGCGGAGTCTCGATCATAGCGAGGACGACGGTTGATTCGTTTGCCGCGGACGGGACGGGGCCAACCCGCAGGGCTGAGCGCATCGGGCCGTAGGAGCGCACCCCGAGGGGCGGGTACTTGGCAGAAGCGACCGCGCGGGCCGCGTCCTCGGGGGTATTGACCAGGGGCACGATGATTCCGGCCGCTCCCGCATCGAGTGACTGGCCGATGAGGAACGGGTCGTTGGCGCCGACGCGCACGAGGCCCACCGACTCGCCGCCGGCGTCCACGGCCGTAAGCCCCGTGAGCAGCCCCTTGTAGTCGAGCAGGCCGTGCTGGGCGTCGAAGCAGACGTAGTCATAGCCGAGACGCGCGATCCGCTCGGTCGAGACAGGCGAGTCGAGGACGACCCAATAGCCGACGATCGTCTCTCGTGCGCGGACGCGTCGGGCGAAGTCGCCGACTCGCTCGCGACCCGTCAACCGCTCCCCGCTCATCGGTTGTACCCCGGCATCGAACCTGCGAGCGGAGCGCTCGCCTCGTCGCAGGCGGCGAGCACGTCGTCGGGCAGCGAACCGGCTTGAGCGGCAGCCACATTGGCCTCCAGTTGGTGTGGTTTGGACCCGCCGAGCAACACCGACGTGACGACGGGCTTGGACAGCAGCCAGCGCAACGACAGCTCGGGCAGGGTGATGCCCGCATCCGACGCTATGGCCGTGAGGGTGTCGATGACTGCAAACGTGGACTCGTTCCAGTAGCGGTCCTTGTACATCGACGAGAGTGCCGAGGAGCCAAAGCGTCCCTCCGTGGGCGCTGAGGAAAACGAGTGCCGCCCCGTGAGGAGGCCGCCCCCGAGGGGGTTGTAGACGACCGTCGCCAAGTCCTTCGTCGTCGCGAACTCGACGTACTCCGCCTCGATCCGGCGGGCGACGAGGTTATAGAGCTGCTGCGCGAGGATCGGCCGCGGCGTCCCCGACGCATCGCACGCGGCGAAGACGTCGCCGATCTGCCAGGCCGAGAAGTTCGACACACCGACCGCCCGGACCTTGCCCTCCTTGACGAACTCCCCTAGGGCGGAAACGGTCTCGTCGATCGATACGGTTCGGTCAGGCTGGTGCAGGTAGTAGATGTCGACGTAGTCGGTGCCGAGCCGCCGCAGGCTCGCCTCGAGCGACAGGCGCAGGCCGGCGGCCGACATCAGCGGCGCCCCACCCGCGTCCCCGGGGTAGATGCCCGCCTTCGTGGCGATCGTCGCGGCGTCCCTGCGCCCAGCGAGGATCTCTCCGAGCATCGACTCACTGCGCCCAGCGGCATACCCGTTGGCAGTGTCGATCGACGTGATCCCGGACGCGAGCGCCGCGTCGACCATGGCGCGCGCGGTCTGGAGGTCGACGGTGTCACCGAACGTCATCGTCCCGAGGACGAGCCGCGGAAACGGCTGGTCCAGCCCGGGCAGCTCGACGGTGGCGAGGCCCGCGTGGGACTCAGGGGAGGTCATGCGGACTTCTCACTCTCCGCCGCGCGGGACGCGGCAATGTGGCGGATCAGGTGACGCGGCTTGATGCCGGTCATCAGGCCCGGTTCGAGGGCTGAACGGCGCAGGCGTTGGGTGTACTCCTCGTGTGGCCGGGACAGGAGGTCCTGGGTGCGTCCGGCCTCGACGATCTTGCCCGCGCGCATGACGACGCAGTCCTGCGAGATGGCGCGGACGACGCCGAGGTTGTGCGAGATGAACAGGTAGGTCAGGCCGTTCTCGCGCTGCAGTTCGGCGAGCAGGTCGAGCACCTGAGCCTGGACGGAGACGTCGAGAGCACTCGTGGCCTCGTCGCAGACGAGCAGCTCGGGCTCGGACGCGAGGGCCCGGGCAATGCCGATCCGCTGGCGCTGGCCGCCCGAGAACTCGGGGGGCTTACGGCTGAGGGCCGATGAGGGCAGCCCGACCCGGTCGATGAGCGCGGCGGCCTTGTCGCGCTGGACCTTCTTGGACTTCTCCCCGCGCACCGCAATCGGCTCGGCGACGATCTGGTGCGCGGTCAGGTGCGGGTCCAGCGACCCGAATGGATCTTGGAAGACCATCTGCACGCGGTGCCGCTGGGGCCGCAGCTCTCGCTCGGAGAGCGTCGCGAGGTCGGTGCCGTCGAGGTCGACCGACCCGGACGTCGGCTTGATCAGCCGGACGAGTGCCTTGGCAATCGTTGACTTGCCGCAGCCGGACTCGCCGACGATCGCGAGTGTCCCGCCGCGCGGGACAGTCAACGAGACGTCGTCGACGGCGCGGAACGCATGCTGGCCGGTGCCGTACTCGACCACCAGGTTGCGCACGGTGAGCAGGTTGTCAGCCACGGGTGCCCTCCTTGACGGGGGTGGCGGAGGAGTCGGATGCCGCCGGGCCTGCTGCGGAGTCAACCGCCCCGGGCTCATCGGCGTCGTCTGGGCCCGATGAGGCGGACCGAAGAGCGGGGTCGAGCCACGGTCCCAGCTCGGGGATGGCGGCCAGCAGCTTCTGCGTGTATGGGTGCTGGGGATGGTCGACCACCTCGGCGACCGGTCCGGACTCGACGAAGGCGCCGGACTTCATGACGTGGATCCGGTCGCTCATCAGCCTGGCGACCCCAAGGTCGTGGGTGATGAGCAGGATCCCGATACCGGTCTGCTCCTGCAGCTCCAGGAGCAGGTCGAGGATGCCGGCCTGAACGGTAACGTCGAGGGCGGAGGTGGGTTCGTCGGCGACGATGAGGTCGGCGTCGGTCGAGATCGCCATCGCGATGAGGACTCGCTGGAGCATGCCCCCTGACAGCTGGTGGGGATAGGCGCCGAGCTGCTTCTCGGGGGTGCGGATGTGGACTTGCTCCATCAGCTCGAGTGCCTTGGCCCGGGCCTGCTCCTTCGACAGCTTGGGGTACTTGATCCGCACGGCCTCGGTCATCTGCCGACCGATCGTGAAGATCGGGTTGAGCGCCGTCATCGGGTCCTGGGGAATGAGCGCGACGGCGCGACCACGCAACTTGTTGATGGCCCTTCGGCTGCCGGTGACGTCCTGTCCGGCGATCCGGGCCTCGCCCGAGATGACGGCGAGGTCATCGGGCAGCAGCCGCAGGATCGCCATGGCCGTGGTCGACTTGCCCGAGCCGGACTCGCCGATGATCGTGACGGTCTCACCGCGGTCGATGTGGAAGCTCACGCCGTCGACGGCGCGCACGACGCGGTCTCCCGTCATCAGCTCGACCTGCAGGTCGCGGACCTCGAGCAGCCGCGTGCCCGGGGCCTCGGTGCTGGCTCTGGTCATGCCTCGTCTCCCTTCGAGCGCCGGACTCGGTCGCGGAGGCCGTCACCGACGAGGTTGACGCCGATCACGAGGAGGGCGATGACCACTCCGGGAATCGTGACGAGCCACCACTTGCCGGTGACGAAGAGCTCACGTCCGTCGGAGATGATGCCGCCCCAGGTCGGGTAGGGCCGCTGGACGCCGGCGCCGAGGAAGGACAGTGCGCTCTCGAGGAGCACGGCCTGGGCCAGCAGCAGCAGGACGACGACCAGGGCCTGCTGGATGATGTTCGGGATCACGTGCTTGGCGATGATCGCCACGCGATGCAGGCCGAGCACGCGCGCGGCCGCGACATAGGGCTTCTCCCGCTCGACCAGGACTAGCGCACGAGTGATGCGGGCTGGCTCTGGCCACTGGGCGAAGGCGATGACGAGCGTGATGACCGTGACGGACGGGCCGAAGAGCGCCACGACGAGCAGCAGCATGAGAAGCAGCGGCAGCGACATCTGCGCCTCGAGCAGCCGCGAGATGATCGTGTCGGTCCAGCCGCCGAAGTACCCGGCGGCGGCGCCGGCGAGGATCCCCACGATGCCGGACACGACGATGGCGAGAACGCCGATGAGCAGCGACGTCTGTCCCCCGTGGAGCACGCGGGAGAGCAGGTCCCTGCCGTTGGGGTCGGTGCCGAGGAGGTGGCCCGTGCTCAGGGGAGGCAGGGACGAGTCGGCGAGCCTGCCGACGATCGGATCTGGCAGCGGCAGGACGCGGGCGAGGACGACTGGGACGACGACCACTCCCGCACAGAGTGCACCGAGCCAGATCTTGATCGAGCTGTAGCGGCTGCGTCGGGCGGCGGCGGACCGCCGCGTGAGCAGGCCCGTGACGGCCGTATGCCGCTGGGCCGTTTCCCCGGGGCCGCCGGGCAGGTCATGCGGGCTGGCTGCGGTGGTCATGCGCTGGCCTCTCCGAGACGGACCCGCGGGTCCATGAGCGGGTAGAGCAGGTCGACGAGCAACTGGACGCCGAGAGCGAGGACGACTGTGACGAGGACCGTCGCCTGGATGAGCGGGAAGTCGCGCTGGTTGAGGGCGTTGACGACGAGCTCACCGACGCCGGGCCACTTGAAGACGACCTCGACGATGACGACGCCATTCAGCATCGCCGCGAAGCGGGTACCGATCGCCGTGACGACGGGGATTGCCGAGTTGGCGAAGGCGTAGCGCCAGGTCAGGGCCCGCTCGGAGACGCCGCGCGACCGCGCGACGGTCAGGTAGGGCGCAGCCAGGTTGACGACCATCTCGCGCCGGACCAGCCTCGAGATGAGGGCGATCTGGAGGATGGCGATCGTCGCCGTAGGCAGCACCATCGAGCTCATCGAGTCGAACCCGGCAGGGGAGAACCACTGCAGGTTGACCGCGAAGATGATGAGCAGCACGAAGCCGATCCAGAAGTCCGGCATCGACTGTCCGGCGATCGTCGCGATGTTGGCGCCGAGCTCCTTGGCGGTGTTCTGGCGGCGCGCCATCCAGACCCCGAGCGGGATCGCGACCAGTGCGGTGACCGCCATCGCCGCAAAGGCGAGGGTGACGGTGTAGGGCAGCCGCTCCATGACGACGTCGATCGCCGGACGCTTGAAGAAGAAGGACGTTCCTACATCGCCCTGGAACAGCTTCGTCAGGAAGGTGACGAACTGGACCGGGATCGACTCGTCGAGCCCGAACTCCTGCCGGATCGCGTCGAGCTGCGCCGAGGTCGGGTTCGGCGGTGCGTAGTTCACCGCCGGGTCACCTGGTGCCATCCGCAGCAACACGAAGACTGCGGCGGTGGCCAGGAAGGCGGTGAGGATCGTCTGACCGATCCTCGTGAGGACGTACTTCAGCATGGGGCCACCGCGAATCAGGCCGAGACGGCCACGGAGCCGAGGTCGTAGGCGTTGGTGGCGCGGAGCTTGAGCGCCGTGACGCGCTTGCGCTTGGCGAGGACGTTGTTCGGCGTCCAGGCCCACATGGCCGGCCAGAGCGCCCAGATCTTCTCCTGTGCCTGCTTGAGCAGGTCGTCCCTCTTCGCCTCGTCGGCCTCGGCGGCGGCCTGGTCGAGCAGTGCGGTGACCTCGGGGACGACGAAGCCGTGGTAGGAGTCGCGGGTCTTCTCCTTCTCGGCGGTGCCGCCGTACTGCCCCTGCAGGTTCGTCAGGGCCAGGCCGGTCTGGTTGCCGTAGCCGTTGCCGAGGATGTCCCAGTCGCCGGACTCGCCGCGACGCCAGGCGTTGATCTCGCCGCCCTTGGGGATCATCTTCAGCTCGGCGGTGACGCCGACGTCGCTCAGCATCTGGGCCACTGCCTCGAGGACGCGCGAGGCCCCGGCGAACTCCGAGTCCTCCCAGATGATCCGCACCTTGAGCCCCGACGCACCCTCAGCCGCGAGCATCGACTTGGCCTTGGCGGGGTCGAACGAGAACTCACCCGTCTTGGCGAAGCCGGCAAGGGTCTTCGGCACGACGCCCTCGGCCGAGGTGACCTGGCCGTTCATGAGGGCCTTGATGAGGGACTCGTGGTCGATCGCGTAGCTGAGCGCCTCACGCACCTTGGGGTTGGCGAGCGGGTGGCTGGCCGGCTTGCGGAAGTTGTAGAAGAGGTGGATCAGGCGCGTGCCGGGAGTCTCGACGACGTCGATGTTGGCGTCCGTCTTGAGCTTGGCCGCTGACTCGGGGGTTATCGTGTCGATGACGTCGGCCTGCCCAGAGGTGATGGCGATGACACGGGCTCCTTCCTCCTCTTGGTAGGACACCTTGATCTCGTCGAGCTTGGGCGCCTCGCCCCAGTAGTTGGGGTTCTTGACGAGCCGGTAGGTGCCGGTGCCGGAGCTGGCATCTGCGATCGTGTAGGGCCCGGTGCCGAGGCCCGTGCCGAGCTCCTCCGCCTTGTTGTCCTTGGCGGGTGTGATGAGGATGTTGGACATCAGCGAGTTCAGCGAGGCCACGGGCTTGGTGGTCGTGAGCGTGAAGGTCCGGTCGTCGATCTTCTTGAGCTTCGGCTGCTCCGGGAACTGCGAAGCGACATACCCGGCCTTGACCTCGAAGTAGAGCTTGAGGGCGGTCTCGACGTCCTCGACGGTAACCGGGGTCTTGTCGGAGTAGTGGATGTCCCCGCGCAGCTTGACGGTCCAGACCGTCGGCTCGGTCTGCTCGAAGGACTCGGCCAGGACGAGCTGCGGGGTCAGGTCATCACCGATCTTGGTCAGGGCCTCACGAACCGCGCGCTGCACAGTGACGGCCGCGTCGTACTGGTTGAGCTTGTTGTCGAGGCTGACGAGGTTGCGGTTGAGGACGATGCTGATCGAGCCGCCGCTGGCTGCCGCGCCCGAGGCGGCGGAGTTGGCGGACCCCTTTGGGCCGGCGCAGGCGGCGAGGGCGGGCGCGAAGAGCACGCCGGCGCCCGCAAGCGAGGCGAACTTGAGGACCGAGCGGCGCGGCAGTGCCTGCGCGGGCTGGTCGGACGGGATGTGACGAGCGGGCATGCGCTTGGTCATCGATAACTCCTCATTGAGCGGTGGCCTCCCGAGCCTGCGCACTTCACGCTGCTCTGGTGGGGACTACCCTGACATCTATTGCACACAACGCGCAAGACATGTAGCGTCTTTTTTGCGCGAACTGAGCAGCCATCTCCATTCAGAAGGCTCCCCCTGGTCGCGAACGCGCTTGGCATCGGAGCCAAATTCCCTTGCCAATACAGGCAATAGCAGCGTGAAGGGAGGAACGATGCGAGGCTTGGAGCTCGCCGTGATCGCTGATGACCTCAGTGGGGCGGCAGAATCGGCCAGCACCGCTCCCTTGCGCATTCCGCGCAATGTAGTGCTCCTTTCGTCACACACCGAGGTGAACGGCCCGGTGAAGTCGGTCCGTGACGCACGCATCCTCACCATCGACACGAACTCGCGCGGCCTGCCCCCGGACGAGGCTGGCTCGATGGTGCGCGCCGCGGCCCGGCAGGTCGAGTCCGCCCGCATCGTGGTCAAGAAGGTCGACTCCCTGCTGCGCGGCAACGTGGCGGCCGAGGTCGGCGCCTTGCAGGATGAGCTCGGACGCACGCCCGTCGTCGCTGTGTCGCTCCCGCGGATGCGTCGCGCGGTGCGCGCGGGAGTCCTCTACGTCGATGGCACCCCGCTGCACGAGACCGGTCTTTGGCAGATCGAAGGCCGTATGCCGCCCGGCTCGGTTGCGGAGGCCCTTTCACCCCTGCAGACACTCGACGTGAGGCAAGAGGTTGTCGCCAGCGGCGTCGCGGCCATCGCCCAGGCTCTGCGGCAAGCGGAGTCCCTGGGCTGCATCGCCGTCTGCGACGCAGCCGACGACGACGACCTCGCAACGATCACAAGGGCTGCCCGCAGCGTTTGGGCACGCCCGCTGCTCGTCGGGTCGTCCGCTCTCGTGGCAGCTGCTGTGCGAAGCCTCGGGCCGGACCAGGCCTCGACAGCACCGCGTCCCATCCTCGGCGTGTCCAGCCTACTCGTCGCCCTCGGCACGAGAGCGCGTGGGATCGGGAGCCAGCTCGACCGCCTGGCGAGCTCAGCGGCATACGTCGATGTCGTCTCCCCGAGCGAGCTGCTCACGGATCCCGGCGCGATCGAGGAGCGCCTCGCACGCGTCGAGGCGACGGGTCTCGTCGTCGTCACACTCGACCCGAGCGCCTCGGTCGAGCCGGCTCGGAGCGCACAGCTGGCTCAGGGGTTCGCCGAGGTGGTGTCCCCACTGGCCGCCAGGTTCGCGGGCGTCTTCCTTTCGGGCGGCGAGACCGCGCGGGCGGTACTGGACCTCCTCGGAGTGCAGGCGCTCACCGTCATGGCCGAGCTTGAGCCCGGGACCGTCGTCAGCACCACGACGACAGGCCAGGTTGTCGTCACCAGACCTGGGAGCTTCGGCGACGCCGACTCCCTGAACCGCACCGCCCGACAGCTGCTGACCGAAGCGGCCACCACCAAGGAGAACTCATGAGCACAGCCCTACCGCGCATCGCCGTGACCATGGGAGACGGGGCGGGCATCGGCCCGGAGATCATCGTCCGTGCACTCGCCGACCCCGAGGTCGCGCGGCTGGCACGCGTGATCGTCGTCGGTGACGCGCTGCGGCTCAAGCAGGCGGCGGAGGTGCTCGGCAGCGCAGTCGACATCGTGCCGATCTCCGACGTCAGCGAGGCGCAGGAGCTGCCAGGCCGGATCAATGTCATCGATCTGGCCCTGCTACCGGAAGACCTGCCGTGGGGCGAGCTCTCGCCGCTCGCCGGAGACGCGGCTTTCCACTACGTGCGGGTCGCCGCAGAGCTCGCCGTGGCCGGGAAGGTCGAGGCCATCTGCACCGCACCCCTGAACAAGGAGGCGCTCCACGCCGGTGGGCACCTCTTCCCCGGACACACGGAGCTGTTGGCGCACCTGACCGGCACACCCGAGGTCTCGATGATGCTGTCCACGGAGCGGGTCAAGGTCATCCATGTCACGACACACATCGGGCTCATCGATGCGGTCGCCCGCATCGAGCCGGGTCTGGTCGAGCGGGTGATCAAGCGTGGGCACAAGGCTCTCGTCGACGCGGGCAACCCGAATCCGAAGATCGGGGTGTGTGGCATCAACCCGCACGCCGGCGAGAACGGGCTCTTCGGCTACGGCGAGGAGGAGAGCAAGATCAACCCCGGTGTCGAGGCCTGCCGCGCCGACGGGATTGACGTCCATGGCGCGCTCCCGGCGGACACTCTGTTCTTCCTGGCGGGGCGCGGCGACTACGACCTCGTCGTCGCGATGTACCACGACCAGGGACACGGGCCGGTCAAGGTCCTGGGCCTGGAGGCCGGCGTCAACGTGACCGTCGGGCTGCCGGTGATCCGCACCTCGGTCGACCACGGGACCGCCTTCGACATCGCTGGCACAGGTATCGCCGACCACCGCTCGATGATCGAGGCGCTGCGACTCGGCGCGGAGATGGCGCCGCACCCGCAGGACGCCTAAGGTGCGCAGCGTGGCGAGTCAAACTGCGCGGGCGCGACGGGACGAGATCGTCAGGCTGGCCACGACTACGGGCCTGGCCAGCGTCGAGGAGCTGTCGACCCTGCTGGGCGTCACCGCGTCGACGATCCGCCGTGACCTCGCCAAGCTGACCGGGCAAGGCAAGCTGGCGCGCACCTACGGCGGCGCGATGTCGCTCGCGCACCACCCCGAGGCCCCGCTGCGCCAGCGGCTCGGCGAGGCGTATTCCGCCAAGCACGCCATTGCTCGCTGGGCCGCCTCGCAGGTCCAATCCGGGGAGACGATCCTGCTCGACGCCGGATCGACGGCCGGTGCGCTGGCCGAGGAACTGCGCGGGGTCCCTCGCGTCACCGAGCTCACCGTGGTGACGGCTGGACTCACAGCGATGGCCAACCTCGCGGAGGTCGAGGGCATAGACGTCATCGCCCTAGGTGGTCGGCTCCGGCCACTAAGCCAGGCCTTCGTCGGACCTCTGACGGAAGCGGCCGTGTCCCGGATCTCGTTCGATCGCGCATTCATGGGCGCCGATGGCGTTCACGCGGATCGCGGGATCTGCGAGGCATCCCTCGACCAGACACGGCTGAAGGAGCTGATGATGGGCCGCGCCGAGCAAACCTACGTCCTCGCGCACGGAGCGAAGCTCGGACAGGCACCCTTCCACGCCTGGGCCGTCATGCCGGCGCGGTGGACACTTGTGACCGATGAGTCGGCGGACCCCAGGCAGCTGGGACTCTTCCGTGACCGCGGGGTCAAGGTCGTCGTAGCGCCCTCCTGACCTTGAGGGGTGGGCTGGCCGGACCGCTGAACGTTCGCGCGGCTGCCAACGCCGGCCGGTCGCAGCGCAGCAGTGATAGCGGCGCTGGCGTCGTGACCGCCCTGGCCGCTCGCACGCCCTTGGGACTGCGTAAGGAGGTCACCATGCCGGAGCTATCTGCCCTCGACAGCCAGCTGCTTCTCGCGCCACACGCGAAGCCGGCAACCGCGGCTGGAGACCCAATGTCCGGCCGGCAACCGCACCTGCGGCTGGGGCATAACTGGGGCATAACTGGAGTCACGTCGCGGCCACTTCTGGCCAGCCCTCCGCCCCCCGCGGGCCGCACGTTGTTGCAGGTCAGGCCCTCTTTGGCCGCTCATGTCACGTTCTGCCTCGAGGCGCAGAAACTGTTTCAAATCGTGTCCCCCGACATATCGGAACAGGGCTCTGACCTGCGGAAACGCGGTCAGGGCCCTCTCCTTGGGCGCCGCAGATCACGGTCCCTTGTCACCAGTTCAGTCTCTCGAAAAGTCGCGAGCCGATGTGAGGTTGGCCAGCACGACGACGTCCGCGCGGTGGCGCGCGGTGAGCGGGTTGGTTTGTCAGGCGGATCCGAGACCTACGGACCTCCTGTGATGCCGTACGCGGTGAACTCATCATCGCCTGTCTTGACGTAAAGCCCCATCGCGCAGGGCACACCCAACTTCTCGCGTTGGGCCTCAGGAGTGACGGCGGCCACCATCTTCGCCCCGAGGACAGGTGGCGCCTTGCCGATGGGCACGACGGCGTACGGCTGATCGCCGGGCAACGCGGTCTGGCTCTCGCGTTGACGAACTTCCGCGAGGCTCAGGTGCGCCGTGACCGGGATGTACGTCCGGCCGCAGTAGGGGATGCGTGCTGGCGCCTGCCACCAAGTCCCGTACGCATAGCGGTAGGTCGCGGTCGTGACCATCAGCAGTGTGCCGACGAAAATCAACACGGCCCGGAGCCACCTGCGCATGCGGGCGATGCTAGACCTTGGCGCGAGAATCGTCACCGCGACCGGCGGCAGATGGAGAGGCCCTCGGATACAGGCTCATGGGTTGGCTGGATGTTTGTCGTGAGCCTGTTGGAGTTCTGTCCGACTACGGTCCGGGGCCGTTGTGGACCGAGGAGAAGATCCCAGTCGACGACGACGGCGACAGTGCTTGGCCAGTGGAGCACCGTCAGACCCGCGAGCTCAGCGGTGGCGGCGATGAGCAGGTTCGGGATCGATAGGGCACGGTGACGAACCCTGTCGGGCAGCAGCGGCGGGACCGCCTGCTGGTCCGGCCGGGTCTGGTGACCAGAGCTTGGCTAGAACCTGAAGCGGGTCAGTCCGCCCGGTTCCGTCGCCAGGACCACAGTGGCTGAACGTGGCTCGATGCGATAGACGTTCCACGGCGGCGCCCCTTGCGACGGCGCATTGAACGGCGCCGTGATGCCCGTCCCGGTCTCGTCGGGCTGCGCGGGCCAACCACTGTCCGCCCAGACCTTGGCGATGCGTGCCACGACCGCGGGGTCGGTCACCCGGGTTGCGTCACCCTCGATCACCACGTCCGCGTCACGGATGGACACCGCAACGGAGCACCGCGGATCACGCGCGACGTTGCGTCCCTTGCGTGTACCAGCACCCGTTTGGAACCAGAATGCGCCGTCCACCCAGACGGCACCGACAGCAGTGACGTGCGGGCTGCCGTCGTGGTTGATGGTGCACAACCACGTCGTGCGCGCGTTCGCTGCATCCGCAGCCGGCGCCGACCCCGCGTCGAGCTTCGCCGCAACGACGGTCCAATCCACCGGCGGCAACCCTTCTGCCTTTCCCAGATTGATGGTCTGCATCGTTTCAACGTACCTGCCCCCACTGCACTCCGGCAGGCCGCATTTGTGGCGGGAGGCCGGGCACTGCGGCGCAGGTCAGTGGCGCACCCGTGGGGCCCCTTGGGCAGGATGAACGGCCCTGACCCGCTCGCAGCACAGGCGACCAGGCTCCCAGAGCCCGCACCTCGCGACAGGAACGAAGCTGGTGTCGCGAGGTGCGGGAGGATGCTCGCGTGCCGATCGAGATGATCCGAGCGCCGAGACCGAAGCGGGCTTGGCGGACTTCCCGAAGGTCGAGGCCACGGCGCCACCGCGCCACGGCGCCACCGGGCCCTCGCGCCACGGCGCGAGGGCGCGAGGGCCCAGCGCCGGCGCCGCTTCGAATGCACGCCTACGGGGTATGACGAGAGTGTCGCCGACATCTGCAGACCACTGATGACACCGCTCCCATGGGGACGGTGCGAGGAGGTGCCTGATGGCGCGCAGCAACCGGATCTCCGAGCCCTGGGGGACGCGGACACCGTACGGCCGCGCAGAGCGCTGGCCCAAGCGGGTGGACTCGTACCTCGCAGACGGCCTGTCGGAGGCCGACGTCGACCGATGGGTGCAGAGCGCGGCGATCCTGCACTCGAACGGCGACGGGCTCGACATCGCCGTGAAGGACGGGCGGATCGTCGGGGTGCGCGGCCGCGCAGATGACCGGGTGAACCATGGCCGCCTGGATCCCAAGGACGCCTTCGGCTGGCAGGCCAACGCATCAGCCCACCGACTCACGAGACCACTGGTGCGCCGGGACGGTCGGCTCGTGGAGGCGAGCTGGGACGAGGCGATGGGCCGGATCGTGCAGCGCAGCAACGACCTCCTCGCGGAGCAGGGCCCGAGTGCCGTTGCCTTCTACACGTCAGGTCAGCTCTTCCTCGAGGAGTACTACACGCTTGCGGTTGTGGCACACGGCGGCATCGGGACGAACCACGTCGACGGCAACACGAGGCTCTGCACGGCGACGGCGGCCGAGGCGCTCAAGGAGTCCTTCGGGTGCGACGGCCAGCCCGGTTCGTACACCGACATCGACCATGCGGACGTCATCGCGCTCTGGGGCCACAACATGGCCGAGACCCAGGCCGTCCTGTGGAGCCGGCTCCTGGACCGGCTGGCAGGCCCGAACCCCCCGACGCTGATCTGCGTCGACCCTCGACTGACACCTGTCGCCGCCGCGGCGACCCTCCACCTCGCGCCGCGGCCGGGCACCAACGTGGCCCTGATGAACGGCATCCTCCACGAGCTGGTCGCCAACGACTGGGTCGACCACGCGTATGTCGACGCGCACTCCGTGGGCTTCGACGAGCTCGTTGCGCAGGTCAAGGACCACACCACGGCGGAGGCGGCACGCATCTGTGACGTGCCCGAGGACCAGATCCGGGAAGCCGCGCGGATCCTCGGGACGGCAGAGTCCCTGTTCTCCACGGTCCTGCAAGGGTTCTACCAGTCGAACCAGGCGACCGCGGCAGCCGTTCAGGTCAACAACATCCACCTGCTGCGCGGCATGCTGGGCAAGCCCGGCTGCGGACTCCTGCAGATGAACGGCCAGCCGACGGCGCAGAACACCCGTGAGTCCGGCGCTGACGGCGACATGGCGGCCTTCCGCAACTGGAACAACATGTCGCACGTGGAGGAGCTCGCCCGGATCTGGAACATCGAGCCGAGCCAGATCCCGCACGCCACCCCGCCGACCCATGCCATGCAGATGATGCGGTACGCCGAGGAGGGCTCCATCCGCATGCTGTGGGTCTCGGCGACCAACCCGGTCGTCTCACTGCCCGAGCTCGGACGCATCAGGTCGATCCTCGCCCAGGAGCGGCTCTTCCTCGTGGTGCAGGACATCTTCCTCACAGAGACCGCGCAGCTCGCCGACGTCGTCCTCCCCGCTGCCGCGTGGGCGGAGAAGACCGGGACCTACACGAACGCCGACCGCACGGTTCACCTCTCGGAGAAGGCCGTCGACCCGCCGGGTGAAGCGCGCCCCGACCTCGACATCTTCCTCGAGTACGCCCAGCGGATGGGCCTGAAGGACAAGGATGGTCAGCCGCTGGTCAAGTGGGGCGACCCGGAGTCGGCCTTCGAGGCCTGGAAGGAGTGCTCTCGCGGGCGTCTCTGTGACTACAGCGGACTCAGCTACGAGAAGCTGCGCGGGAACAGCGGCATCCAGTGGCCGTGCACAGCCGAGTCTCCCGACGGGACCGAGCGTCTCTACACGGACGGATCGTTCTGGGCCGCACCGGACGTCTGCGAGAACTACGGCCGTGACCTGCTGACCGGCGCCCCGATCGAGGCGGACGAGTACAAGGCGATGAACCCCGACGGCAAGGCCATGCTCAAGCCGGCGGAGTACTCGCCCCCACAGGAGATGCCCAGCGCGGAGTACCCGTTCCAGCTCATCACCGGTCGAACCGTCTACCACTTCCACACCCGGACCAAGACCGCTCGGGCACCGCAGCTCGACGCGGCGGCGCCGGACGTGTGGGTGGAGGTGTCCGAGCCGGACGCGGCCACCTTGGGCCTCGCCGAGGGTGACCTCACCGAGATCCGCACTCCCCGGGGACGGGTCCAGGCGAGGGCCCGAGTGAGCGGGATCCGCAAGGGTGTCGTCTTCCTGCCGTTCCACTACGGCTACTGGGACACCGACGCCGGGCACGAGCCGGACGGCGCCGGCCGCGCTGCCAACGAGCTGACCATCACCGCGTGGGACGCCGCGTCGAAGCAGCCGATCTACAAGACCGCGGCGGCGTCGGTGACGAGGCTCGCTCCTGCCGACGGCACGCCGTCGCCCGCCCCCACGACGACAGCCTCGGCGCCCGTCGCCGGCAGTCCTCCGCCGACGCAGGGCGGGGAGGACGCGTATGTGGAGGAGACCCCGGCGCCGGCCACAGGAGGTGTGAGGTGAAGATCGGGACCGTCCTTCGCGAGCTGCACGAGGCAGAGAACGACCTCGTCAAGAACCTGCTCACCGTGGCCGAGCGACACCGCGTCGACCACGACATCTTCCACCTCGGTCGCACGCTCGCCGAGTGGTCGCGGCGCCACGTGGGCGAGATCGCCGCCATCGCCCGCAAGTACGGCGAGCAGCTCGACCCCGAACCCCACGGCGAGCTCGGGCCGGTCGCCGCCCTCCGGGAGAAGGGCAGCGAGCTCCTGGGCCGGACACCCGACGCCGGGCTCCTCATGCTCCGCGATCTGCGTGACGTCTACCTCCACGCGGCTGCGGTGCTCGCCGACTGGGAGATGATCGGCCAAGCCGCTCAGGCGATCAAGGACGAGGAGCTCGTATCCCTCGCGCACCGGTGCCAGCAGGAGACGACGCGCCAGATGAAGTGGGCCAACTCCAAGATCAAGGAAGCGTCCACCCAGGTACTGGTTGCCTGAGCAGAGTGGGCGCCTCTGGCCCTGCCCCGCCGGGCGACCGTGGCCAGGGCCGCGCCGGAAGCCGTGGCCGGCCCGAACCGCGCTCCCCGACCTGACCCTTCGGCTGCAGCACGGGGGACGTGTCGCCGACAGGCCCGGGGTTCACCCCCGGGGCCGGACCGGCTCGATATGCCTCCTCCTGCGCCCGGCGCCACAGCGGGTTGCACATTCGTGGCTCACTCAGTCCGCTGAGCCGGCAGAGCCCATGGAACCGGCCGACAGCCGTGCCGCGCGGAGCGTGATCGAACGATCGACGTCATGTGCCCACGCTAGGAGCGGTCCGGGCGCGGCCGCTTCTCGATTCCTGACCGGTGGGGACGTCTCCGCGACGATGCCGTATGCCGCTGAGCTGGCTTCGCGGGTCACCTGCCCCGTGGAGCCCTCCCGCAGTGTTCCGGCGGCGCCGGTCAGAGGCTGGTGAAGAACTCGACGACGTCCCCCACGAGGGTGGTGGTGTCGTTGTGGGCGGCGTAGTGGCTCCCCCCGTCTCGGACGTTCCACCTGACGATGTTCGAGTGGTCGCGCTCGGCGAACCGGCGGATGGCCTGGAAGTCGTTCCGCCAGGACGACAAGGCTGTGGGCACGGTGGTCGGACTGGTGGGCCGGTGCTGGGCGAGGTGGTTCTCCCGATAGAGCCGCAGGGACGAGCCTGCGGTCCGGGTGAACCAGTAGGTGGCGACGTTGCCCACGACGAAGTCGTCGTGCTGGTCGAGCATGAGCTGGTAGTTCCACGCCAGCAGGCCGACGGGGGAGTCGGCGAGCGCGTGGGCGAGCGTCAGCGGTGCCTGCGAGTGGAGCACGTTGAAGGCGCCGATGTTCTCCCAGAACCACGTGAGTACGTCGAGGGCGGCCTGCTCGTCGGCGGTGAGCTCCGTGAGCTCGCTCGGGTCGCCGCTCGGGAAGGAGAAGAGCTGCGTCACGTGGACGCCGATGCAGTGCTCGGGGTCGAGGCGTCCGATCTCCGGCGAGATCATCGAGCCCGCGTCGTTGCCCATCGCCCCGTACCTCTCGTATCCAAGCCGACTCATCAGCTCGACCCATGCGCCGGCGATCCGGACGTTGTCCCAGCCGGGCTCGGTCGTCGGGCCGGAGAAGCCATAGCCCGGCAGGGACGGGATGACCAGATGGAAGCCGGCACTCGTGAGCGGCTCGATGACGTCGAGATACTCGAGCACGGAGCCGGGCCAGCCGTGCGTGAGGATGAGCGGGAGCGCGTGGTCGCGGTCGGAGCGGGCGTGGATGAAGTGGATGTTCTGGCCGTCGATCGTCGTCGTGAACTGCGGGTGCGCGTTGATCCGGGCCTCGAGGGCGCGCCAGTCGAAGCTGCCGAGCCAGTGGTCCGCGAGCTCACGAACCCTGGCCAGGGGCACGCCGTACGAAGGCTGCGTCGCGTCCATCTCGTCGGTCCAGCGGGTCCGCTGGAGTCGGTCTCGGAGGTCGTCGAGGTCGGACTGCGGCACCTCGACGCGGAAGGGGCGGATCTCAGTGGTGTCCATCAGGCTTCCTTTCAGAACGGAATGGATCGTTCCGTTCAAACGTACCGGAATGCTCCGTTCCGCGCAAGCTCTATGATGGCGTCCGTGAGCGAGACGCCGACCCTCCGCCTGCCGGGCCGCAAGGCCCAGGCGGCGCGCAACGACGCGCTGATCCTCGATGCCGCGCGGACGGTCTTCCTTCGTGACCCCTCCGCCCCCATCGCCGCCGTGGCAGTCGAGGCCGGCGTGGGCATCAGCGCTCTCTACCGGCGCTACGCCAACAAGGAGGGCATGATCGCGAGCCTCTGTGCGGAGGGGTTGGAGCGTTACATCGCAGCGGCAGAGCGCGCCTTGGCGAGCACCGCCCGTCCGTGGCAGCGCCTGCTCGGGTTCATCACCGAGGTCGTCGACGAGGACGTCCACTCCTTGACGGTCCGACTGGCCGGCACGTTCACGCCGACACGAGAGCTCGCCGAGCTCGCAGAGCGAGCGACGGCCCTGGGAGCCAAGGTCTTCGACGCGGCCCAGGAAGCCGGCGCACTGCGTCCCGGTCTCGTGTTCAACGACCTGGCGATGATCCTCGAACAGGCCACTGCCGTGCGTGTCTCCGACCCGGCTCGGACGCGGGTGCTCCGGCGCCGCTATCTCGCGCTCCAGCTCGATGCCCTGAGCGCCCGCAGGTCACGGGGCGCTCCGGCGGACCTTCCCGGACCGCCCCCATCGGACGCGGAGCTGGGCGAGCGCTGGATCCCGCGCGACTGACTCGTCGGTGCGTCGCTCGGCGTTGGGCGTGGAGGCCAGCACCGCCCGGGTCCGCTTCGAGCGGGTCCCCAGCCTGCCCGCGAACCGTGCCACGGTCCGCATTCTGCGCAACGATGCATCCATGGACCTCTCTTCCCGACTGGCTCGGTTGGACGCGAAGGTGGGGGACGGGCTCGAGGCGGTGCTGCGCCGGCATCACGTCCGGAGGCTGCGCCGGCTCGGCTGGTCCGACGCTCTCGGAGTTCCGGCGGAGCCCGCGTGGTGGTCGCCTCGGGTTCCGGTTCGCTCGGGGAACGCCTTCGACGTCCTCGTCGACGGTGCGGCCGCGCTGCCCGCGATCGAGGAGGCGGTGCGCGGCGCTCGCGACCACGTCCACATCGCCGGATGGCACTCCTCGCCGGACTTCCAGCTCTCTCGCGGGCCGGCTGCTCCCCGGCTCCGAGACCTGTTGGCCGAGGTCGCGGAACGGGTCCCTGTCCGGGTCCTGCTCTGGGCGGGGCCGCCGCTGCCCGTCTTCGAGCCGACGAGGACGATGGCCAGGGCGGCACGAGAGGGCTTCACTCGGGGCAGCAAGGTCGAGTGCGTGCTCGACCGGCGGGAGCGCACCCTGCACTGCCATCACGAGAAGATCGTCATCGTCGACGGCGAGGTGGCGTTCGTCGGCGGGATCGACCTCACGGCGCTTCAGGGGGACCGTCACGACGAGGACCGCCACCCGCCTCGTGACCCCCTCGGCTGGCATGACGTGGCAGTGCGACTCGCCGGTCCCGCCGTGGTCGACGTCGCCCGGCACTTCGTCCAGCGGTGGAACGACGTCACGGGCGACCAGCTGCCGGAGCCGGCGCCGCCTCCACCACCGTCGGAGGCTCCCCAGGGGGTCGAGGTGCAGGTGCTGCGGACCGTTCCCGAAGGGATCTACGGCTTCTCCCCTCACGGCGAGTTCACCATCCTCAGCGCCTACCTGCAGGCACTCTCCTCCGCGCAGGACTACATCTACCTGGAGAACCAGTTCCTCTGGTCCCCCGAGATCGTCGACGTGCTGTGCGACAAGTTGGAGCGTCCGCCTCGTGAGGAGTTCCGCGTGCTGCTGCTCCTGCCTGCCCGGCCGAACAACGGTGCGGACACAACCCGGGGCCAGCTGGCTCGGTTGCTCGAGGCCGACGGTGACGCGGGTCGGCTGCTGGCCACGACGATCTCGGCGCACGACGAGAGCACGTCCGCGCCGGTCTACGTGCATGCCAAGGTGGGCATCGTCGACGACCGCTGGCTCACGGTGGGCTCCGCCAACCTCAACGAGCACTCCCTCTTCAACGACACGGAGATGAACGTGCTCACGTGCGACCGGGAGCTCGCGCGATCGACGCGACTGCGCCTGTGGAGCGAGCACACCGAGCAGCCCGTCCAGGCCGTCGACGGCGACCCCCACACCGTGATCGACGCGGTCTGGCGGCCGATCGCCGAGGAGCAGGCCCGGCGCCACCGGGACGACCTGCCGCCGACCCATCGGCTCCGACTTCTCGAGCACGTCTCACGCCGAGCCGACCGGCTCCAAGGGCCGCTTCGCGGACTGCTCGTCGACGGGTAGTCGTGTGGGAGAGTTCCGGTCATGAACCCACCGCAACCCCCGGCGGCACCACCGGGGCCCTGGCAGGATCGGATGGGGCGGGCCGCGACCCGCAGCATCCAGGTGCTCGCCGTGCTCACGCTCGTCGTCATTGCCGTGTGGGTCGGGGTGCAGCTTCGGCTCGTCGTCGTTCCCCTGCTCATCGCCGTCCTCATCGCCGCAGCCGCCAGCCCCATCGTCGCGTGGCTGAACCGCCGCGGTCTGCCCCGTGCCCCGTCCGTCTGGATCACCCTCCTCGCGGGCTTCGCCATCCTGGGCGGACTGATCTGGGCCGTGGCCCGCGAGGCACAGGACCAGTGGGGCGAGCTCGCCGAGGGCGCCCGTCAGGGCGTGCAGGAGCTCGAGCGTTTCCTCGCGCAGTCGCCCTGGGGGCTGACCCCGGAGCGACTCGAGGAGCTCTGGAACCAGGCCGGCGAGGTGATGGCCGGCCCTCGAGGCCAAGGCGTGATCAGCGGCGCCACGTTGGTCATGGAGATCATCGCGGGGATCTTCCTGGGGCTCGTCCTGCTCTATTTCCTGCTCAAGGACGGCGAGCGCATCTGGAGCTTCCTGCGAGGCGAGCTGCTGCCCGATCGCCACTCCCAGCGCTTCGATCGGGTCGCGGAGGAGGCGGTGTCCACGCTCGGCGGCTACGTGCGGGGCACGGCCTTCATCGCCCTGGTCGAGGCGACGCTCATCGGTGGCACCGTCGCCGTTCTCGGTGTCCCCTTGGCGCTGCCCATCGCGATCGTGGTGTTCATCGGTGCGTTCGTCCCGTTGCTCGGCGCGACGACCGCCGGCACGCTGGCCGCGCTCATCGCGCTGGTCAGCAACGGCCTCGTGGCGGCACTGATCCTCGTGGCCGTCGTGATCGTCGTCAACCAGCTCGAGGGGGACGTGCTCGCTCCGTACGTCCTCGGCAAGACGCTCTCGCTGCACCCCCTGGTGGTCCTCCTGGCGCTGTCTGCCGGCACGATCTCCGCTGGCATCATCGGGGCGATCCTCGCCGTGCCCTTCGCCGCTGTCGCCTGGTCGGCGATCACCACGTGGCGCAGCGTCGAAGAGGCCGACACGACCACTGCGGCGCCGGACTCCGCCTGAGCCGCCTGCTGACACGGGCGGCCCCACGGGGCTGTACTGGAGGCTCCCCACGAAAGGTGACGACATGTCCCGCGACACCAAGGCGTTCAGCAGCTTCTCGGTCGATGACGTGGGCCGGGCCCGCGCCTTCTACGGCGACACCTTGGGACTCGAGGTGACCGACGAGAACGGCATGCTGACCCTCCACCTCGCCGGCGCCGGTCGGGTGCTCGTCTACCCCAAGGGCGACCATGCGCCGGCGACCTACACGGTCCTCAACTTCCCGGTCGACGACATCGAGCGAGCGGTCGACGACCTGGTGGCTGCCGGGGTCACGTTCGAGCGCTACGAGGGGACGCCGGTGGAGACCGACGCCAAGGGCATCTTCCGGGGTGGGGGCCCACTCATCGCCTGGTTCACCGACCCGGCGGGCAACATCCTGTCGGTCCTCGAGGCCCCGGGCCCGGACTGAGCAGGGCTCAGATCAGGACAGCAGGCGCCGCAGGTCGCGGCGGCGCAGCTTGCCGTTGCCGGTCCGCGGCAGCGTGTCGACGTAGACGACCTCGCGTGGGCGCTTGTAGGCGGCGAGGTGCTCAGCCGCGTGGGCCAGCAGGCCGGCAGCGTCGACGTGATCCGGGTCGTCGGCGTCGACCGGCACGACGAATGCCGCGATGATGCGCACCCCCGGCCGTACCTCGACCTCGGTCACGCCCACCTCCGCGACCGAGGGGTGACGCGCCAAGCAGTCCTCCACCTCGAGCGGGGAGACGCGGTAGCCCATCGCGTTCATCACGTCGTCGGCTCGGCCGTGGAACATCACGTAGCCATCGGTTCCGATGTCGACGAGGTCCCCGCCGACGAACCACTGACCGCGCAGGACCTGGGCCTCCTCGTCGGAGCGGCGCCAGTAGCCGAGCATCAGCCCCGGGTCGGTGCGATGCACCGCGAGCAGCCCGGTCTGCCCGTTCGGGAGGGGCTCGTCGCCACCGTCGACCGGCAGCACCGCCACGCACCGTCCGGGTTGCGGCTTCCCGGGACTGCCGGGCTTGACCGGCGTGCCCGGCCCGGACGAGATGAAGGTCGACACCTCGCTCATCCCGAGGGCTTCGTAGAGCTCCAGCCCGGTGCGCTCCCGCCACTCCTCGAGGAGCGCGGGGGGCAGCGCCTCCCCCGCTGTGACGCCGTGCCGGAGGGACGTGGTGTCGCTGGCCTCCAGTGCGCCGCTGCGCAGCAGCTGCCGGTACACGCCGGGCACAGCGGCGAAGATGGAGGCACCGTGCGCCTCGACGAGGCGCGCCCACACCCCCGGGTCCCGAGGGCCGTTGTAGATCAAGGCCGTTGCCCGGTTGGCCCACGGGTCGGTGAGGCCCACGCCGAGGGTGTAGGTCCAGTTGAACGCCCCGGCGTGCAGGAGCACGTCGCTCTCGCGGAGCCCGAGCCAGGCGTCGTGCATCGGCCTGCGCCCCCAGGCGGAGCGGTGTGCGTGGAGAACCCCCTTCGGTCGACCCGTCGTCCCGGACGTGTAGACGAGGAAGGCGGGGTCGTCCGCACCAGTGCTGCCGTATGCCGCTGGGCTCGCTTCCCCTCGCCAGCGGGCGACGTCCTGGGGCGAGACCCGCAACACCCCGGTGGGAAGGTCGACCGCGAGGGCGTCGCTCGTGGCGGCTGCTCGGGCGCCGCAGTCGGCCAGCAGGAAGGCGACCTCCTCGGCGGTGAGCTGGGGTGACGTCGGAACTGAGACGAGACCGGCCGCCATCGCGCCGAAGTGCAGGAGCGCGTAGTCGCTCGTGTTCCCCATGCGGATGAGCATCCGGTCGCCGGGCTCCAGGCCGCAGTCGAGCAGTCCGGCGCCGACGCGGCGGACGGCGCCGTCCAGCTCGGCGAAGGTCCATCGCTCGGCCTGCTCTGCCGGCGCACCGGCGTCCGTGACGACGACCAGCGCGTCTCGCCCGGGGGCCGCAGCCGCGGCCCGGCCGATGGTCAGCTCGGCGAGGTTGAGCTCACTCGGCGCCGGCTCACCGGTGTAGCCCGTCGAGGGGGACATGCCCGTCAGCGTAGACACCCCGACGCCACCTCGAGTGGGCACTCCGTGCCGGCACGAAGTGCCCACTCGAGTGGGAGAGCGGAAGGGCTGGGAGCGAGCGTGTCCCGGGGGGCGAGCTCAGCGGCATACGGCCGTCGCGCACCGAGCCCGTCCGGGTCGTCAGCTCGCCAGGGTCTCGCTCGGGGCCTCGCCGTAGGCGTCCCGGTAGTACGACGTGAACCGGCTCGACCCGCCGAAGCCCCACTTCGAGGCCACCTCGGTCACCGTCACGCCGTCGTCGGGGGCTGCGTTCTCGAGCTCCATGTGCACCCGCTCGAGACGAACCCGGCGCAGGTGCGCCATCGGCGTGGTGTCGAGATGGCGCCGGAAGGCGAGCTGGATCGCCCGAGGGGTGACACCGGCCGCCGCAGCGATGTCCGCCACGGTGAGGTCGTGGTCGGCGTGCTGCTCGATGTAGGCGACCGCCTCGCGCACCGTCTCGGCCGTGATCGGCAGGTCGGTGGCGCTGGTCGACCCGCGCGGGTGCGCCCGGCCGGCCGTCTCGGGGCCCTCGTCCCGCCCGGTCCCGTGTGCGGCCGAGCGGCGCACCGACTCCATGGTCGTGTTGGGGAAGGTCGCCAGAGCGACCGCGGCGAGGAACCGCGCCGACTCGCCGACGATGAGCCGTGTCACCGGGATCCCGGGCGCCCCGACGAGGGTGCGGCTGACGTGGTCGACCGTCTCCTGCCAGTGTCGCTCGGCGGCGCGGCTGACCGGCCGGCTGCCGGTGAAGACGACGTCGGCCACGCCGGTCGTCGCGGCGGCGATGTCCCGGATCAGAGCCAGGTCGAGCCGGACGCAGTGCGCCCGCGGCTCGTCGCCGGTCCAGTCAATTCGACGGGTCTCGGCGGCGCGGACGACGCAGGCTGACTCGCCGGGTCCGATCTGCTCGACGACGCCGGCCGCGTCGAGGGTGATGACCCCGCGCTCGCCGGTGACGAAGAGCGCCGACTCAGGGGCCCGATGCGACTCCTCGACGGCAGTGCCATCGTCGGTGCCCGGGTCGAGGATCGCCGACAGGCCGGCACCGGACAGCACGTCGATCGAGAACCGACCAGCGTCGGTGTGCGCCAGCGAGAAGTAATACTCGTCGGGGCAGCCGACCAGACGGAGAGGGACGCCGAGCTCCTCCGCGCAGATCCGCTCGATCTCGGCTGGATCGGTCGCCGTGAAGGTGACCTTGTGGGTGGTGCTCGGGGTGATGGTCGATAGGGACATGTTCAACTCCAAGGCTGACGTGTCCGAGGGCCGTGGTTTGACCCATCAGCAGCCGTCTCCGGCCACCGACTCTCCGACCTTATCCCAAGTTTCCACACGATGGGAGATACGCGGCGCGGCTCTTGCGGGACCCGGACAACGGTGAACGCGCCGACAACCCGTCGGCGCGTTCACTCGTGGTTCTGTCGGGGGGTCGCTCCGGTGGTTGCGGAGCGGCCCGTTCCGGTCAGGCGGCGGCGGCCCCGCTCGAGTCGTCGACCGTGACGCCCATCTGGGCGCGGAGCTTGTCGAGGACCGCCCGCACGAGGCGGGAGACCTGCATCTGGCTGACGCCGAGGGCCAGCCCGATCTCCTTCTGCGTCATCCCGTCGACGAACCGCATCTGGAGCAGCTCACGGTCCTTCGGCGACAGGGTGCTCAGGGCTGCCCCGAGCGAGACGCGATCGGCAGCCGACTCCAGCTCCTCCTGGGGCTCCGCGAGGCTCTCCGCGAGGGAGCGGGACTCGTCGTCGCCGAAGGTGAGGTCGAGCGAGAGCGGGTGGTAGCTGTGCTCAGCCGACAGGCACTCGGACACCTGGTCGGGGTCCACGCCGATCTCCTCGGCGAGGTCCCGCGCGGTCGGGGCCGTGCCGTGCTCCTGCTCCCAGTGCTCACGCGCCAGGCGCAGCACGGGGCCGAGCTCCTGGAGCCGGCGGGGCGGGCGAACCATCCACCCGTGGTCCCGGAAGTGCCGCTTCAGCTCTCCCGAGATGGTCGGGAGCGCGTAGCCGATGAACGACGTGCCGGGCCCGGGCTGGTAGCGCTTGATCGCGACGAGGAGCGCGAGCCGGGCGACCTGGACGAGGTCCTCGGTCGGGATGCTGCGACCGGCGTAGCGCGCTGCCACGCCATCGCACAGGTCGAGGTGGAGCCGGACGATCTCGTCGGTGAGCCTTTCGCGCTCCGCGCAGTTCTTTGTACGCGAGAGCGTGAGGAGCAGCTCCTCCGCCTTCCGGTCCCTCTCGACGAATCGGCCGCGACGGCGGCTGATCGGGGTGGGCATCGTGGTGGGGGTAACGGACTTCATGCGTGACATGACTCATCTCCTGCTTGTGCGGGTGACGGAGTCAGCTCGTGGTTGAACCGCTCGTGAAGTCCCCTCAACCTTCTCGGGGATGCGCCTCGGCTCACCACCACCAGAACGAACACTTTGCCGCCGTTGACCCCCGAAAACGAAGTTCGCGCCCGAATTGCCCGAGTTCGCTGGTGCCCTCCCCCACATTCGGGTAGACGCCGCTCGCAGGGCTCTCTGCAGTGCCGACCGATGGACGAGAGGAGTCACCGTGAGCGTGACGAGCTTCCAGGACCTGCCGCTGGCGGACCGGGACCGTGAGTGGGACGGTGATGCAGCGGAGCGTCGCGTCCGGGACTGGGCCGGCGCCGAGGACGGTCCCAACGAGAAGTACCGGGACGCGCACGTCTGGTACGACGCCGACAACAAGGACAACTTCACCGCGTACAAGCTGCTCATCGCTGATGTCGTCGACGGCCGGCTGAAGGCCGTGCCCCGGGGCGTCATGGCCGCTGCCGCGGTGATGCAGGGCTCGCGCGGGGGCGTCGACCTGCCGGACCAGGACCGGGATCGGGTCCGCAGCCACCTCGCGAAGTACTACGCGAAGTGGGGCGAGCAGGCCCCGTGGGAGCGTGACGAGTGAGGCGACCGTGAAGGGGTATGCCGCTGACCTCGCTCCGTGGCGAAAGGGCCTGCCGGCCCTCCCGAGGTCAGCCGCGGTCCAGCAGGGTCCTGGCCACGACAAGATCCTGCACCAGCGCGGCCCGGTCCACCTCACGCTGCCTCGAGCGCAGGACCGCCGACGGGTGCGCGGTCGCCACCGCGACGGGCATCGGATCGACTGACGCGGCCCTGCCCCGTGCATTGGGAGGGCGCGGCCAGTCGAGGGGTCGGCCACGGGAGGTGCCGACCCGGAAGCCCGGGCCGTAGATCGCCTGACCGGCGGTGCCACCGAGGATGACGACCACCTCGGGTTTGACGATCGCCAGCTCCGCGAGCAGCCACGGCTCGCAGGCGGCGACCTGCCATCGCACCGGCGACGTGTGGATCCGCTTGCCGCCCTTGTCGACGTGTCGGAAGTGCTTGACCACGTTGGTGCGGAAGGTGTCGGCCGGGTCGATGCCGGCCTCGGAGAGAACCTGGTCGAGCAGGCGGCCCGCAGGACCCACGAAGGGCACCCCGGCGAGGTCCTCCTTGTCGCCGGGCTGCTCGCCGACCAGCATGAGCCGCGCCCCCGCCGGGCCATCACCCATGACGCCCTGCGTGGCGTCCCGGTAGAGGTCACAGCCCCGGCAGCCGTCCACGGCCTCCTGCAGTCGTCGCAGGGTCGGCCGCTCGGGCACGAACGGCCCGGCGCCGGGGTAGTCGGCCCGGGCCTGCCGCGAGGCGGGTGGCGGCTCGGCCGGGGACGTCGGGGACGTCGGGGGCGTCGGGGGCGTCGCGGGCACCGTCAGTCCTCCTCCTCCTGACCAGCGGTCACCCGGACCGCTTGCGCAACGACGTCGATCAGCTGGCCGGTCCGCTCCATCGTGCGGGTCTGCAGCTGGGCACCATTGCCGCGCAGCCGAATCCGCTCCAGCCCCTCCTTCACCAGCTCCATGTCGCCGGAGTGCGACAGCGCGGGGCCGACGTGCTCGACGAGGTGGTCGATGACGTCCCAGGCGGGCCGTGGCCGCGAGGAGAACGGGTCGAGGAGACGCCCCGAGGTTCCCTCCCGGGCGGCCTGCCAGGTCCCGAGCCGGACCATCGTCGTCGGAACCTCCGGCACCGGCAGCGACCGGGCCCAGTCGCGCGCGGCCGTCTCGACGAGACCACGGCAGAGCGCCGCGATGAGGACCGCGTCACCGGCGCGGAGGCACACGTCGGCCGCCCGGATCTCGACCGTCGGGTAGTGCTGGCTCAGGCGCGCGTCGAAGTAGATCATCCCCTCGTCGAGGATGACCGACGACATCGTCATGTCGCGCACCATGCGGTGGTACGCCTCGGCCGAGCGGAAGATCTCGGTGGGGCCGTTCGACGGCCAGCGACCGAACGACTGGGAGCGCCAGCTCGCGAAGCCGGTCGCCTCGCCGTTCCAGAAGGGGGAGTTCGCGCTGAGGGCGAGCAACGAGGGCAGCCACACGCGGATCCGGTCGAGGACGCCGACCCCCTCCTCGTCGGACTCGATCGCCACGTGCACGTGCAGGCCACACGTCAGGTGCTGACGGGCGACGATCTGGTAGCGCTCGTGCATCCAGGCGTAGCGGCTCGACTCGACGGGGATGGGGGTGACGGGCAGCGGCGACGTCGCGAGGGCGGCGACGCTCGAGCCCAGCTGCCGGGCAGCGGAGTTCGCCTCTGACCTCCAGTGCCGGACCTCACGGTCGAGGTCGTCCAGCGACTCGACGGGTGACGTGTGGGTCTCGATCATCTGCTGCTGGAACTCGCCCTCGAGGGCGCCGTGGACACCGAGGCCCGCGACCGCCTGCTGCTGCATCGCGGCGCGCAGGACGAGCTGCCCGGACACCGACTTCGGCCGACCGTTGCGCACGTCGACGAGGAGCATCTCCTCCTCGACACCGACTGTCCTGACCATCCCTACCTCCAACCCACAGGGGGTCAGCCCACCATGAGCGCCGCCTCCGAGGGGGCCGGTCCACGATCGGCTTCGCCGTTTCGACATTACGCCTCGGGAACCCTCGGCGCCCGTGCGCTGGCAGCCAGCCCAGCGGCATACGACCTGGTTCGGCTAGAACACCGCTCCCCCGCCCGTGACGCCGAGGACGGTGCCGGAGACGTAGCTGGCGTCCGACGGCGACGCGAGGAACACGAACGCCGGGGCCACCTCACCGGGCTGACCGGCACGCCCCAACGGGGTGTCGGAGCCGAACGTCTCGATCTTCTCCGTCTCCCGGGTCGCCGGTTGCAGCGGCGTCCAGATCGGGCCCGGTGCCACCGCGTTGACGCGAATCCCCTTGGGACCCAGCGACTGAGCGAGGTTCACGGTGAGGTTGTTCAGGGCTGCCTTGGTCGCCGCGTAGTCGAGGAGAGCGGGCGACGGGTCGTACGCCTGGATCGAGGTCGTGTTGATGATCGACGACCCCTCCCCCAGGTGCGGGAGCGCGGTGCGGCACAGCCAGAGCACCGCGTGGAGGTTCGTGCGCATGACCCGCTCGATGTTCTCGTCCGTCAGCCCTTCGAGCCCCTCGCCCGGCCCCTTGTCCCAGTGGAAGCCGGCGTTGTTGACGAGGATGTCGAGGCCGCCGAGGCCCTCGACCGCCACGGCGACGACACGGTCGCAGGTCGCGCGCTCCGTGAGGTCACCGGGCACGAGGACGGCCGCGCGGTCGGCCTTGCGGACCCAGGACGCGGTGTCCTCGGCGTCGGACTGCTCGTCCGCGAGGTAGTTGATCGCCACGTCGGCCCCCTCCCGGGCGAAGGCGATGGCGACGGCACGGCCGATCCCCGAGTCGCCGCCCGTGATGAGTGCCTTGAGCCCCTCCAGCCGACCGTGACCGACGTAGGTCTCCTCGCCGTGGTCCGGCACCGGATCCATCCGCTTCGTCAGGCCGGGCGGGTCCTGCTGCTGGGGCGGGAACCCGCCCTTGTCGTCCTTGCGGACCATCGAGGCTGCGTGCTCGCCGATGCTGCTGGTCACGACGTGCTCCTTCCGGACAGGTTTGCGGTGGTGAACTGCGGGAGCACCCCGGCGCCGAAAGCCTCGATGAAGGGCGACTGGTCGGTGCCGACGAAGTGCACCATGACCGCGTCGAAGCCGTCGTCGAAGGCCTGTCGGATCCGGGCCGCATGCGACTCGAGGTCCGCCGAGACGTGCACGGACCGCCGGACGTCCTCCTCGGTCGCGTGCCGCCCGAGCTCGTCGAAGGCCTCCACGGAGTCGGTGTCCCACGCCACCGGTGAGCCGAAGACGTTGCTGCGCCACTGCCGCATCGCGATGTCGAGGGCCTCGTCCTCGGACGGCGCCCAGCTGACGTGCAGCTGGAGCCGGGCCGGGCCGCGACCGCCGTGCTCGCGGTACGCCTCGACCGCGCGGCGGTCAGCGCCCTCCTGCTGGTTGACCGTGATGAGGCCGTCCGCCCAGGTCGCGGCCCGAACCGCCGTCTGCGTGCTCACGGCCGCCGCGACGAGGCCCGGCCGCGTGCTCGGACGGGACCACACCTTGGCGCGGTCGACCGTGATGAGCCCGTCGTGGGAGACACGCTCCCCGTCGAGCAGCCGGCGGATGACGTCCGCGCACTCGACGAGCCGCTGGTCGCGCAGCTCCTTGCGCGGCCAGCCGTCGCCGGTCACGTGCTCGTTGACCGCCTCGCCCGAGCCCAGCGCAGCCCAGAACCGGCCGGGGAACATCTCACCGAGGGTGCCGATCGCCTGCGCGGTGATGGCGGGGTGGTAGCGCTGGCCGGGCGCCGTGACGACACCGAACGGCAGCCGCGTCGCGTTCAGCGCGGCGCCGAGCCACGACCAGGCATAGCCCGACTGACCCTGGTCGGTGCTCCACGGCTCGAGGTGGTCGGAGCACATCGCGGCCGTGAAACCCGCCGCCTCGGCGTGCTTCACGTCCTCGAGGAGCTGAGAGGGGGCAATCTGTTCGTGGGAGCAGTGGAAGCCGATGATGGCCATCCGGGTCCGTCCTTGGTCGAGGTCGTCGAGGTCGTCGAGGTCGTCAGCTTCGCCAGCGTCGTCGGCATCGAGCCGTCGTCACCGTGCAGCACCCGTCTACCCGCGGCACCTCGGGCAAAACCTCGAACGCCGCGGGCAAAGCGGTGGGTCACACACCATTCGTGGGTAACCGGCAGCCATGAGGATGAGCCAGACGGGTGACCTGTGGTGGAAGACGGCGGTGCTCTACTGCGCCGACGTCCAGACCTTCTACGACTCCGACAGTGACGGGATCGGCGACCTGAGGGGGATGACGGAGCAGGTCGAGTACCTCGCCGACCTCGGCATCACCTGCCTCTGGCTCATGCCCTTCTACCCCACGCCCTCGAAGGACGACGGCTACGACATCGTCGACTTCTACGGCGTCGACAAGCGGCTCGGCACGCACGGCGACTTCGTCGAGCTCGTGCGCACCGCCCGAGCCCACGGCGTCCGGGTCATCGTCGACTTCGTCATGAACCACACCTCCAACCAGCACCCCTGGTTCAAGTCCGCGCGCCGCAGCAAGGACGACCCGTACCGGGACTACTTCGTGTGGAGCCCGACCAAGCCGAGGACCAACCCGAAGGACATCGTCTTTCCCGACCAGGAGGACAGCATCTGGGAGCTCGAACCCCGGACCGGCGAGTACTACCTCCATCACTTCTACAAGCACCAGCCCGACCTCAACGTGCTCAACCCTGCGGTCCAGGAGGAGATCGCGCGGACGATCGGCTTCTGGCTCGAGCTCGGTGTGTCCGGGTTCCGGGTGGATGCGGTGCCGTTCCTCTTCACCCCGGACACCGTGCCGGCCGACCACCACCACATCCCCTTCGACCCGAAGCGCTACCTCGGTGACGTGCGGAAGTACGTCACCCGGCGGGTCGGCGACGCGCTGCTCCTCGGCGAGGTCAACCTGCCCTACCAGCAGCAGAAGACCTACTTCGGCGGCGCGGACGGCGACGGGCTCAACATGCAGTTCGACTTCGCCGCGATGCAGGCGCTCTACCTCGCCCTCGCCCGCGAGGACGCCCGGCCGATCGAAGGGGCACTCCGGCGGCGGCCAGACCTCGATGTCACCAGCCAGTGGGCCAACTTCGTCCGCAACCACGACGAGCTCACCCTCGACCAGTTGACCGACGACGAACGCCAGGAGGTCTTCGACGCCTTCGGCCCCGACCCCGGCATGCAGCTCTTCGGCC
This sequence comes from Intrasporangium sp. DVR, assembly GCF_040365325.1. Lineage (NCBI taxonomy): Bacteria > Bacillati > Actinomycetota > Actinomycetes > Micrococcales > Intrasporangiaceae > Intrasporangium > Intrasporangium sp. DVR. The sequence goes on from NZ_BAABZW010000024.1 coordinate 191,773, forward strand.
GCGGGCTGCGCCGGCGGCTCCCCTCGATGCTCGGCGGGGACGGCCGGCGCCTGCGCCTGGTCTACTCGATCATGTTCTCCCTGCCCGGGACGCCCGTCCTCTTCTACGGTGAGGAGATCGGGATGGGAGAGAACCTCGACGTGCCCGGCCGGCTCGCCGTGCGCACGCCGATGCAGTGGGGTGACGACCGGACCGGTGGCTTCACCGATGCCCCACCGCGCAAGCTGACCCGGCCGATGCCGGACGGGCTCTACTCCCCTGAGCGCGTCAACGTCGCGAGCCAGCGCCACGACCACGACTCCCTGTGGTGGTTCATCCGCAACCTCATCCGGCTGCGACGGCAGTACCCGCAGATCGGCTGGTCGACGGTGGAGGTGCCGCGGACCAAGCCGCGCAGCGTGCTCGCCCACATCGCCAGGGAGGCGGACGGCTGGACGATGCTCGCCCTGCACAACCTCTCCCCCGAGAGCGCCCTGGTCGACGTGTCGATCGGTGAGGTGGAGCCGGGCTCCTCGCTCTTCGACCTCATCAACGACCGCACTGAGCACCCAGTCTCGAAGCAGGGTGACGCCCAGCTGGAGGTGGAGGGCTACGGCTACCGCTGGCTGCTCCTGCACCGACCGGGTGACCGACCGCCGAAGTGACGGCGAGCCGGGGCCCCGGGTGGGTAGGGGAACGGGGTGGAGACCATTGACACCTTCGACGAGGTGGTCGAGCTCGCCCGGCTGCGAGCCCCCCTCTACGTCCGGCTCTCAGCCGGACCCGGCCCTGACTCCGAGCAGCCCAGCCGTGACGTCGAGGCGGACGTGGCCCTGCCCGGCCTCCCGGTCGCGAGCCTGACCCCGGAGCCGTGGTGGACCCGGCCCGACGAGGACTGGGTGGCCCGACGGCTCTGCACCTATCTCGACCTCATGGGCCAGGCAGGTTCGACCGAGGGGCACCGGCCGTGGTTGCTCACCGGAGTGATCGTCGGCTCGGGCGCCGACCACGAGCCGCTCGTCGCCGCCACCGAGCCGGTCGGGTGGGTCGGTCCGGAGGCGATCGAGACGGCCACGGAGATCTACCGGGCCCGCTTCCACGGCGTCGGGGACCCGACGAGCCCGAGACGCGAGACCGCGTAGCCGGCTGCGCCCGGCGCGACGACGCCCTTCAGCAGCGGGCTCGAGGCGGCCGCGGTGAGGTTGGGCGAGCAGACGACTCAGGACCCCCACCGGCCCGAACCGGGCCAGAGGAGAACAGGCATGCTGCAGACTGACCACTTCATCCGCTTCGAGCAGGTCACATCGGTCGAGCCGAGCCCACGTGGGCTGGTGGCGACGCTCCACTCCGAGCAGCTGCGCATCGACGTGGTCCGCGACGACGTCGTCCGGCTGAAGATCAGTCGTGGCGGCGTCTTCGAGGAGGAACCCACGCACGCCGTCTGTGTCGACCCTCTGGCTCAACCAGTCGAGCTCGAGGTCGACCAGGACCACGAGCGCGTCCGTCTGGTCACCTCGGCAGTGGTCGTGTCCCTCTGGCTCGACCCCTTCCGGATCGACGTGCATCGCACGGACGGCACCCCTGTCGTCGAGAGCGCCGCCGACGAGGAGGGCCGCTACTGGACCTACGCCACCCTCAACGACACGTTCACCGTCCGTCGCCGATGTGGCGGCGCCGACCGGATCTTCGGCCTCGGCGAGAAGGGCGGCCGGCACGACCGCAAGGGCCGGGACTTCACCCTGTGGAACAACGACGTCCTCAGCGAGGTCGGCTCCCAGGAGTTCACGGCCGGCAAGGCCCCCGGCGACCCTCGGGGGGACCGCACGAGCACCGAGTTCGACCCCTACTACGTCTCGGTGCCGTTCTTCTACCACCAGCTCTACCCCCACGGGCAGATGAGCGCATCCTTCCTCGACAACGGGTACCGCGGCCACTACGAGTTCTCCGCGCCGAACGAGTACCGCATCACGTTCGAGGGCGGGCAGTACACCGAGTACATCTTCGCCGGCCCACACATGCCTGCCATCCTCAGCGCGTACACCGAGCTCACCGGGCGGATGTCCCTACCGCCGATCTGGGCTCTCGGCTACCAACAGTGCAGGTGGCACAAGTACGACCAGGCGGCCGTGGAAGCCCTCGGGCAGCGGCACCGCGACGACGACTTCCCCTGCGACGCGCTCTGGCTCGACATCGACTACATGGACGGTTACCGCGTCTTCACTTGGGACGCCGAGTCCTTCCCCGACGGGCCGGGCATGGTCAAACGCCTCGGCGAGCACGGTTTCCGGGTCATCACCATCATCGACCCCGGGGTGAAGTACGAACCGGGCTACTGGGTGTTCGACCAAGGGTTGGAGCGCGACCTCTTCTGCCGGACCGCGGGAGGCGACATCTACATCGGGCAGGTGTGGCCGGGCAACACCGCGTTCCCCGACTTCGCCACCGAGGAGGCGCGGGCCTGGTGGGGTGAGCTCAACGCGGCCCACGTCCAGTCCGGGCTGGCGGGGATCTGGAACGACATGAACGAGCCGGCGACCGGCGTCATCTCCTCCACCCCGATGCGGTTCGGCCACGGCGAGCACGCCCACGAGCGCTTCCACAACCAGTACGCCCTGCTCATGGCGATGGGAACGACCGAGGGGCTCCTCGATGCCATGCCGGACCGGCGCACGTTCATCCTCTCGCGCGCCGGCTTCGCCGGCATCCAGCGCTACGCCGCGAACTGGATGGGCGACAACCAGTCCCGGTGGGACCACCTCTGGCTGAGCATCACCATGGGGTGCGGCTTCGGCGTCTCCGGGCAGCCGTTCGTCGGCGCCGACATCGGTGGCTTCCAGGGCAACGCGAACGCCGAGCTGTTCCTCCGCTGGATGCAGTACGGCGCCCTGACGCCGTTCTGCCGCAACCACTCGGAGACCGGCTACATCGACCAGTACGCCTGGGCCTTCGGCGAGGTCGTGCACGACCTGGTCCGTGACGCGGTCCGGCTCCGCTACCGCCTCATGCCCTACATCTACGCCGCCTTCGTGCGTGCGTCCGAGACGGGTGAGCCGGTGCAGCGGCCGCTCGTCTTCGACTTCCAGTACGAGTCGGCCGCCGCGGACATCGACGACGAGTACCTTTTCGGCCGGGACCTGCTCGTCGCCCCGGTCGACGAGCCCGGCATGACGGCCCGCCAGGTCTACCTGCCGGCCGGCGGCTGGTACGACTGGTTCAGCGACGAGCCGCACGTCGGACGCCGCTACGTCATCGCCCCCACCCCCATGGACCGGATCCCGGTCTACGCGCGGGCCGGCTCGGTCATCCCGATGTGGCCCGAGGCCCCGCCGTCCACCGACGGCTACCACCCGGAGGTGGTCGACCTGCACCTGTTCGTCCCGCTGGGCGACGGGCGGTACGAGTCCCGGCTGGTCGAGGACGACGGCCTGAGCTTCGCCTCCAGGGACGGCGCGCACCGGACGACGACCTTCACCGTCACCCGCACCGGCGACGAGGTCACCCTCACCGGTGCGGTCACGGGCGACGGCTACCCCGAGTTCCGGCGCACCGCCTTCCGGCTCGTCCTCCACGGCGCCGGTCCGGAGAGCGTCCGGCACGACGGCACCGAGGTCCCGCCTGCGGAGGGCGGGTTCCTGCTCCGCAACGACGGCACCGACTTCCGGGTCGACCTCACCCTCTGACACCTGTCGGCCCGGCCCGAAAGACAGTGCCCGCCTGCCCCGGCCCCCGTGCCTGGCACCTCGCACGGCACGGGCCCGGCGTGGGCGCGGACGAGCCCAGCGGCATACGGCCGACAGGAGACGCGCCGGAGGTCAGCCGGGCGCGGGGCCGTGGGAGCGGCGCAGACGGAGCCACCGGAAGCCGTACGGGCCCACGTCCAGGCGCGTCGGGTCGAGCTCGCCGTCGTAGGGGTGGTCCGAGAACACCTCGACCGGTGGCTGCTCGCCCAGCGGGACGTCGTCGATCTCGAGGTGCTGCGGAGTGTCGCCGAGGTTGTGGACGAACATGACGAGCCCGGTGGGCCCCTCCGCAACGTGGACGAGGACCGATGGCGGCGTGCCGACGATGATGCGGTGCGTCCCTGCGCCGATCTCCTCACACTCCCGCAGGGTGTGGAGCATCCGCTCGAACCACGTCAGCATCGAGTTCGGTTCGAGCCGCTGGTCGGTGACGTTGACCTCCTTGAAACCGTAGGGAGGCACGCCGACGAGGGGCCGGATCAGCCGGTCCTGCGGCGCGGTGGAGAAGCCGCCGTTCTCGGTGCCCGACCACTGCATCGGCGTCCGGATGGCGTCCCGCTCGGGCAGCGCGAGGTCCTCCCCCATCCCGATCTCGTCGCCGTAGCGCAGCACCGGAGTCCCCGGCATGGTGAACTGCAGGCTGTAGGCGAGCCGCAGCCGCGCCTCGTCCCCGCCCAGCATCGGAGCGAGCCGGCGGCGGATGCCGCGCTCGTAGAGCTGGTGCTCCGGCTCCGGGCCGAAGGCGGCGAGCACGTCGGCCCGCTCCTCCTCGGTCAGCTGGGACAGGTCCACCTCGTCATGGTTGCGCAGAAAGGTCGCCCAGGCCGCGTTCCGCGGCAGCGGGGGAAGCCCGGTCAGGGCGTCCTCGATGGCGCCGGCCTCCCTGCGTGCGAGCGCCAGCATGAGTGCCTCGTTGAGCCGGAAGGCGAAGAGCATCTGGACCCGGCTCGCCGCTCCGTCGGCGTCGCCGAAGAACTCGAGCAGCTCGTCGTTCGGCACGTGGGCCTCGGCGAGGAAGACCGCGTCACCGCGCAGCCAGGACAGCCAGTCACGCAGCTCGACGAGGAAGCCGTGGTCCCGCCCGGCGCCGCCCTCGACAGTGGTCTTCTCGATGAGGAACGGCGCCCCGTCGAGCCGGAACCCGCTGACCCCCAGCCGTTCCCAGAAGGTGAGGATCTTCTTCATCTCCGAGCGGACCTGGGGGTTGAGCACGTTGAGGTCGGGCTGGAAGGAGTAGAAGCGGTGGTGGTACCAGGCGCCGGCCGTCTCGTCGAACGTCCAGGTCGCCTCCTGCACCCCGGGGAAGACCATCCCCTGGTCGCGGTTCGGGGGCTCCTCGTCGGACCAGACGTACCAGTCGCGGTACGGCGACTCCGGGTCGGACCGCGCGGCCCGGAACCACGGGTGCTCGTCGCTCGTGTGGTTGAGGACGAGGTCGAGCATGACCCGGATGCCGCGCTCGTCGCACTCGGCCATGAGCTCCGCGAAGTCACCGAGGTTGCCCAGCGCGGGGTCGACGTCGTAGTAGTTCGCGACGTCGTAGCCGCCGTCGCGGAACGGGCTGGGATGGATCGGGTTGAGCCAGAGGATGCTGACGCCGAGGCGGCTCAAGTGGTCGAGCCGGCTGGTGAGGCCTGCGAAGTCGCCGACCCCGTCGCCGTTCGAGTCCTGGAACAGGCGCACGTCGAGGCTGTAGATCACCCCGCTGCGGTACCACCGTGCTGTCATGACCGACGTCTACCCGACGTCGATCGGCTTGACGGCGGGCCCGGCGAGAACGGCTCCGTCTGAGGCGAACCGGGAGCCGTGGCAGTGGCAGTCCCACGTCTCCTCGGCCTCGTTCCAGCGAAGCCGGCAGCCCATGTGTGAGCACCGGGGCGCCTCGCGTCTCAGCTCGCCGGTGACGAGCTCGGCCGCCACCTTGGCGTTGCCGCCGACGAGGGCCGGCACGGACCGCACGCCCTCGATGCGCCCGGCGTCGAAGACCGGCAGCCACGGGCTCTCGTGGCCGGCGACCAGGTTGCTCGTGATCAGGGCGGCGGCAGTGCCGTTGGCGAGCCCCCACTTGCCGAACCCGGTTGCGACGTAGACGTTCTGGTGCAGCGGGGGCCGCCCGATGTAGGGCACGCGGTCCGGGGTGACGTAGTCGTGGGCGCTCCACCGGTGCGTGACCTCGGCGACGTCGAACGTGTCGCGGGCCCACTGCTCGAGCTGGCTGTAGCGTGCCTCCGTGTCGACGTCGGCGCCGACCTCGTGACCGCTGCCGACGACGATGAGCCCCTCCGGGCCGGCGTCCGGCCAGGGCCTCGTGGAGCGGACGGGGTCGTCGACGGAGATCGTCATGGCGCTGGGGGCTTCCGTCCGCAGCCGCATCGCGAGCCCGTAGGAGAGGCTGGGTCTGGTCCGGGCGAAGTACCCGCCGATGAGTCCCATCGGCAGGAGGGTCGCGATGACGACGCTGGTCGCCGAGACCCGTCCTCCGTCGGTGTCCACGACGACGTGTCCGCGCTCCTCGGCCACGCCGGTGACGCGGGTGCTCTCGTGGATGACCCCACCCGCGGCCACGAGCGCGTCGGCGAGCCCGTCGAGGTAGCGACGCGGATGGAGGTGCACCTGGTCGGTGAAGCGCACTCCGGCGGTGATCGGGAAGGGGAGGTCGGAGCTGCTGACGAGGGAGGCCGGCAGGCCCAGCCTCCGCGCGGCCACCGCCTCGTCCTCCATGGCGCGGATCGTGTGGGACTCCTCCGAGGTCGTGTAGACGAGGGCGTCGGCGCGGGTCAGTGAGCAGTCGATGCCGAGCTCCCCCACCAGCTCGGCGACGAGGTCGATCCCGGCCCGGTTGGCGTCGGCGTACTGGCGCGCACGCTCGGTCCCAGCCCAGTCGACGAGGTGGGCGTAGATGAGCGAGTGCTGCGCGGTCACCTTGCCGGTCGTGTAGCCGGTCGTGCCGTCGCCGATGTGGCGAGCCTCGAGGAGGAGGACCCGGTTGCCGTCCCGGGCGGCGAGCAGGGCCGTGGTGAGCCCGGTGATGCCGGCCCCCACGACGACGACGTCTGCTTCGGCCTCTCCCTCGAGCGGCGGCGCCGGCTCGCGCCGCCGGGTGGGGTCGTCGAGCCAGACGCTGCCGTGCGTGCCTTCGTGGGTGCTCATGTCGCTGCCTTTCGAGGTGGTGGGCGTGAGGCCGTATGCCGCTGGGCTCGGTCCCCGGGTCAGGGTGCGTCGGTGTCGTGGTGGGGGTGCCGCCGGTCGGCCCGCGTCGAGACGACGACCCGGCTCGGCTCGTCCCGGATCTCGGTGATGTCCGCGACCGGGACGAGCAGGTCGCGGCGCTGCAACCGGCGGAAGGCCCACTTGAGCAGCGCCGGCCCCTGGTGCGGGTCGGCGTGGTAGCCGAGCTCGGTCCCCAGTGCCGAGCGGGTGACCTGCAGGTGGGTGACCGTCCAGCGCCGTGGGCCCGACCTGCAGTGCACCTCGATGAGGTCGCCGAGGTGGTGGCCATCTTCGTCGAGCACCGGGGCGCCGAGGAGCGCGCTGAGCCATCGGGCCCCGGGCCGGGGTGGCCGGGTGGGTGGGTCGGTCGGGCGGGCGGAGGCCTCCGGTCCGGGTGCCGGGGAAGCCGTGGCATCGGACCCGGAGGCCGCGCCGGCCTCCGTCTCCTGCTCGCCGCCCTTCGCCCCGGGGATGCGTGACACGACGTGACGACGGAGCCACCGCTCGAGGCCGAAGGATGCCTGGAGCGCCTCGGCGACGCGCTCGCCGAGCACGATGGCCGAGCCCAGGTCGGCGACGTGGACGACGGGCACCACGACCGGCTGTGGGTCCGAGCTGCTCGACAGCCGCCGCCACACCGCCCCGACCCAGGCGCCGAGCCGACCGGGCAGCCGCTGGCTCAGCCCTCCCGGCCCGACGGCGAAGCCGGTGACGGCGAGGTCGGTGCCGGGTCCGGTGAGCTCGAGGTCGTCGACCTTGCCCACGATCTCCCGCTCGGGGCCCACGACCTGGTGGTCGAGGACCCGGAGGACGATGTCCAGGTGGTCGGACGTCATGTCACTGCCCTGCCTTCGTCAGGACCATCAGCGGGATGGCTGCGACCGCTGCGACTCCCACGATGAACAGGTAGATGGTCCCCAGGGTGTTGGCCAGCCGCCCGTTCGCGTGCTCCCCCATGTAGGTCCGGTCGTTCGCGACGACGAGGATCGGGAAGTAGGTCAGCGGCAGCGCCACCGCGCTGAACACGATGGAGTACTCGGTGAGGATGATCGGGTCCACCGTCGTCAGCAGCACGCCGACCGCGATGATGGTGCTCACCAGCAGGACCGTGTGGAACCGGGCGGCGCGGAGCGGCTCGACGAACTTGCCCCACTGCCACCCGAAGTACTGGGAGATGCTGTAGCCGACGGAGAGCCCCGTCTCGCAGGCTGCCCCGAACGTCGCGGCGAAGAAGCCGAGGAGGAGGAAGGCCAGGCCCAGCTTGCCGAGCGCGAGGCCGACCGGCAGGCCGAGCTGGCCCAGGGTGTCGACCTCGATGCCTTGGGGGAAGAACGTCACTGCCGCGGAGGCGGCGATGGCGATGGACAGCAGTCCTCCGAGCGGGAAGCCGATGAAGACGTTCGCGCGCATGACGCCGAGGTCCTTCGCCGTCCAGCCCTCCTCGACTCCTCCGCTGGAGAAGAAGAACACCTCGTAGGGGGTCATGGCCGCTCCGAACAGCGCGATCGCGTAGTAGAAGTACACGGCACGGCTCTCCCCCTCCGCCAGCGACGGGCGGCTCGCCGACTCCCAGAGCGCCGACCAGTCCGGCCCGAGCTGCCACAGCGCGACGGCGAAGACGACGAGCGCCAGGCCGGCGAGGCCGAAGGCGTTCTCGAGGACGGAGAACCGCACCCGCCAGAGGACGAGCCAGACGGCCGCCCCGACCACCGGGACCCAGAGGTAGGGGTTGACGCTGGTCGCCAGCTCCAGGGCGAGCGCCACGCCGCCGATCTCGGCGGTGAAGGTGAGCAGTGTGACCGCCATCGAGGCGGCGAGGTTGAGCAGCCCGACGCGGGGGCCGAGCCGTTCCCGGATGAGGTCGAACGTCGCCCGTCCGCTGACGGCGGCGACCCGGCCGCTCATCTCGGCGAAGACGCAGATGCCGACGATGCCGACGATGACCACCCAGGCGAGCGAGAGCCCGAAGCGTGCGCCGACGAGGCCGTTGGCGACGAGGTCCCCGATGTCGACGAAGCCGCCGATCGCCGTGAGGATCCCGAGGGCGATGGCGAAGAACTTCTTCACGACAGGTCCTCGGCGCGCTGCTCCATCCCGTCGGCCACCGTGCGCAGCTCGTCCGCGAGGGAGGCCATGGCTTCGGAGTCCCCCCGACGCACGGCCGTCCGGGCCTCGGCCAGCAGGTCCCCGGCGTCGGCGAGCTGGTCGAGCACCTCGGCGCGGAGGGCGTCGAGGGCTCGGTCCGGAGGATCGACGACACCGAAGCTCGCCTCGATCGGGTCGATGGCGTCCTCGGCCTCCGTGACGACGGTGTTGGCGTAGGCGTGGGTGACGCGCTCCTCCGCCCGCGCGTCGAGGGCCAGGGCCGCGACCCGCGTGGTGGACACGGCGGACTCCAGCGCGGCGAGGGCGTTCTGCTCGAAGGCGCCGGTGTCGACGGCTGGGGCCACGCAGCCGGAGAGCAGGAGGGTGGCTGCAACGGCCCACCCGGGCGACCTCATCGGCGGCCGCTCAGGAGCGTGTGCGCGAGGAACCCGAGGAGACCGAGGAAGACGAGCCAGCCCAGGCCGAGCGCGACGCCCTCGGTCATGACCATTGGCGTTCCCCGTCAGTGGTTCCGCAGGGCCTTGATCAGCTCGCCCTTGTCCATCTTGGACCGGCCCTCGATGCCGATCTCGCGGGCGCGTCTGAGCAGGCGTTCCTTCGTCCAGTCCTCGTAGTCACCCGAGGTTCCGCCCTTGCGGCCGACGGAGCTGCGCGAGGACTTGGCTGCCGCGTTCGCGATACGGGCGGCCTTCTCCTTGCTCGCTCCGTCATCGCGGAGGGACTCGTAGAGCTTCTTGTCCTTGACTGACGGACCCGGATCACGGCGAGGCATGATCGTTCCTTTCTCGGATCTGCTGGTCGGCGACGTGTCATCCCGTACCCACGCAACCGTCCCGGGAACAGCACGAACGCCGGAACGCCCCGACCCGGGGGTCAGGGCGTTCCGTGCTGTCGGCTTCGGCGTTCGGCGACGCCGGCGACGCGGGCGGCGCCAGGTCAGAGGCCCGGTCAGACGTCGGTCAGCGGTCCGGTCAGGCGTCCGGTCAGGCGTCAGGTCAGGCGCCGGGCGAGCCGGCCCGGAGGGACTGGAGCGCCTCCTCCTTGGCTGCGGTGAACTGCTCGCCGAGCTCGCTCAGCTGCTGGTTGGTCGCCGCGTCACCGAAGGCGGGCAGGATCTGCTCCTCCTCCTCCTCGACGTGATGGCGGACCTCGCCGATCAACGCGGCGATGAGCCCGTCCACCCCCGGGGCCTCCGGGTCGGACGCGAGCAGCTGCTCGAGCGTCGCCTCGACGTGCTGGTGCTCCTGGAGCCCGTCGTCGACATCCGACGACTCGTCCGGGGTGATCGACTTGATCGCCGGGTACACCACCTTCTCCTCGGCCTTGGAGTGCGGCACGAGCAGTTCCTGGACCTGACGGAGCAGGTCGGGGATCTGTGCGGGTTCGGCCTTCTCGAGCTTCTTGAACACCGACTCGAGCTTCTGGTGGTCTTCCTTGATGAGGGTGATGACTCCGGACATGCGTGGTTCCCTTCAGTGGTGCGACTCCTGCCGCGATGCGCTGGGCGCGCGGCGACGGGGGGTCGGCATGGAGCGGACTTGTCCTACGACTTCCCTACCCGGTTGTCGCGCCGAGTCTCAGCCAGCTTGCGTTCGGCCAGGAACGCCAGCCGGCGCAGCGCCTCAGCGTTCCGGGCGTCGAGGACCGGGTCGCGGACGAGGCGGGGGATGAGCGTGGCGGGTCCGTTCGTCGCGTCCTCGGTCATGACGACCCGAGTGCCGCCCTCCTCGACCGTGCAGTCGAGGCGGACCCTGCCCTCCCCCGTGGGCCAGGCGCGAACCTTCAGCTCGATGGCATGCGGGCGGTCGAGCTGCAGGACCGAGGTGGTGTCGTCGATGAGGAGCGGCCACAGGCCGACCGAGTGGTGGATCCGGCTGCCCGGCCGGGGCCAGGTGTCGTCGACCTCACGGATGCGCGCAGCACCGACGACCCAGGACGCGAAGCTCCAGCCGTCCGCGAGGATCTCGAAGACGTCGTCAGGAGTGCAGCTCATGAATCGGCTCGTGCGGCTCATGGTCGTCTCTTACCCAAGGAGCCCACTCGAGCCACCGCGGCGGGGAGCAGGCGTCGGCTCGTGACGCGCTCGAACCGGTCGTGGGCCAAGGCGGCGCGGGCCGCGTTCGACCCGCACGCGCCGTGGACGCCGCCTCCGGGATGGGCGGACGCCGACGCGAGGTAGAGACCCTGGATCGGGGTCTCCGGTCGCCCCAGTCCCGGGACCGGGCGCCAGAAGAGCTGCTGGTGGATCGCCGCGGTCCCGCCGTTGAGTGCTCCGCCGACCAGGTTCTCGTCCCGGCGCTCGAGCTCCGCCGGCCCGAGGACCCGGCGGTCGAGCACGCGGTCGCGGAAGCCGGGTGCGAACTCCTCGATCCGGCCTTCCACCTGGTTCGCGGCCTGCTCGGCGCGCTGCTCGTCGACGATCTCCGGGTGCGGCTGGTCCGCCACGGCGACACGTTGCGGGACGTGGACGTAGGCCCAGACGGACTCGCTGCCCACCGGCGCACGGGTGGGGTCGGTCGCGGCCATCTGGCCGAGGATGACCAGCCCCCGCTCGGGGACGCGGCCCGCCGAGAGCTGTGCTCCAGCGATGGCCAGGTCCGCGACGCTGTCAGCGAGGTGGACGGTGCCGGGCGTGAGCTCCGGCGTCGCGGCCCAGGGGATCGGGCCGTTCAGCGCCCAGTCGACCTTGATCGTCCCGGCGTCCCACTCGAACGAGCGCATCCGCCGTCTCAGCCGGTCAGGCAGGTCGGACCACGGGACGAGGCCCCCGAAGAGCGCGGGCGCGCTGACGTCGGCCAGCACGGCGCGACCGGCAGCGATCGACTCGCCACTGTCCAGCGTCACGCCGACCGCCCGACCGGAGCGGACGACGACCGCCCGGACGTGGGCGTCGGTGCGGACCTCGCCGCCGACCGACTCCAAGCGGGCGACCAGGGCAGCGGTGAGTCGCCCGGCACCGCCGCGGGGGACGGGAAAGCCGTGGGTCTGCCCGAGCATCGCGAGGAGCAGCCCCATCAGGCCGGAGCCGGGGGCATCCATGGCGATGTCGGCGTGAGCGGCGTTCCCGGCGAGCAGCAGCTTGGGCGCGTCACCGCCGAACCACTCGTCACCGAGCCGGCGCACGGGGAGCAACAGGTCGCGCACGAAGGCGAGTCCGCCGACTCGGGGCGCCAGGGCAGCGAGCCGCGCGCCAGCCCGGACCGGCGGGAACGGGCTGAGGAGTGCCGTGATGAGGTCATCGCCGACCCGGTCCCACAGGGCGCAGGCGCGCAGCCAGGCGTCCCCGTCACCCGGATGCAGCCGGTCGAGCGAGGCCGCCGTGTCCTCACGTCGGGGGTGGACCACGGCCCAGCGGCCACCGGGGAGCGGATGCCCCAGGGATGCCGGCGCCCGTATCCACTCGAGGCCGAAGCGCTCGAGACCCAGCCCCTGGATCGTCGGCGATGCCGCGGCGAGGGGATAGAACGAGCTGAACGTGTCGTGGACCCAGCCGGCCCGCACGTCCTCGTCGCTGCGGACCGCACCGCCCGGGGCGGACTGCGCCTCGAGCACGAGCACTCGCCACCCGGCGTCAGCGAGGAGGTTCGCCGCGACGAGGCCGTTGGGTCCCGCACCGATGACCACGGCGTCGTGGGGGTTCGAGTCCGGGCGCACGGCTTCCTGGGAGTCCACGAACGCCCTCTACCCACCCGTGGGGTAGGTGCCCGGACATCGGAGAGGGGATGACGGCCAGGTGGCCCCCCGTGGGACCCGCACCTGACGGGCTCGGCCCGGTGCGGCGCCACCGGGCGCGTGCCCCACCTCCGATGACCGGGCCGGCCCGGTCCTCAGCCGGGCCCGTCCCGCACCGACCCCGGGTCGGACGGGTCCGGCACCGGCTCGGGCCCCGGGTTGGGCGGCGCCGGGTTGGGCGGCGTCGGGTGGGGTGGCGTCGGATAGGGCTCGGGGAAGGGCGGGGGCCCGGGGGTCGGGTCCGGCCCGGGGAACGGGCCGGGCGACGGGGGTCCGGGTGTCGGCGGGCCCGGCGGGTGCGGGCCCGGGCCCGGGCCCGGCTCCGGAGGCGGCATGGGCCGCTCCGGTGGCTCGGGGATCGTGTCCAGGCGCGGCATGCGCGTCCCTGTCTCGAGCAGCTGCATCGAGTGCGCGGTGGGGTGCGTGCTCATGGGCGGCGCCTACCCTCGGCGAGCGGCGCCTAACCTCGCGCTCCCCACCTCAGGAGAGGAGCCGCACGAGCGCACGCTCCAGCGCGGCTCGGCCGGTGACCTCGGCGAGGTCACCACGACGCAACCGCCTGAGATCTGCCGCGGACGCCCGAGCGAGGGCCCGAGCGATCGTGCGCCCAGCGGCATACTCATCGACCACGCGGCTGTCGACGTAGGAGCGACGCGCGACCGCAGGCGTGTTCCCCAGGTGCTCCGAGACCGTCGTCATGACCTCGCGCTCGATCTTCTTGCGCTCGCGCTCCGACGTCGGCGGCTCCCCATCGGCGCGGTCGGCGAAGGCTGCCGCCGCGAGCAGCGTCGCCGCCCAGGTGCGCAGGTCCTTGACGGTGTACTCGTCACCGACGAGCTCCTTGAAGTCCTTGTTGATCTCCGTGGACGTCAGCTCGCACCACTGGCCACCATCGGTCCGGTACTGGAGCAGCCGGTCGCTCGGACCGCGGCTCCGCTTGAGCGACGCCACGGCCTTGGCGAGCGAGGCGTCGCGCACCTCGGCCTCGCGCTCGACACCGGACTTGGCGGGGAAGCAGAACGACACCACGTCGCCCTGGACCCGCACGTGGTCCTTGAGCAGGGTGGCGACGCCGTGGCTGCCGTTCTCGTTCTCGTACTCCTCCCCTCCCGTCCGGAAGAGTCCCGCATCGAGGAGGCGCAGGGCCACCGCCCCCACGCGCTCGCGCCCCAGGCCGGATCGACGCAGCCGCCGACCGACCTCAGCACGGGCCTCGGGGAGGCGTCGGGCCAGCGTGACGACCCGCTCGTGCTTGGTGCGGTCTCGGGACGCGTGCCACGCCGGGTGGTAGAGGTACTGCCGGCGACCGGCGGCATCGGTGCCCACGGCCTGGATGTGGCCGTTCGGCCACGGGCACACCCAGACGTCCTCCCACGCCGGGGGGATGACCAGGGCCTTGACCCGCTCCCTGGTCTCCGCGTCCGCCGGACGGCCCTCGGCGTCGACGACGGCGAAACCCTTGCCCCGGCGCACCCGCCGCAGACCCGGCTTGGCCGGATCACTCCTTCTCAGACGCATGGTCACCACCTCCACCCTCGACGTCCCCAAGATGACGTCCCCAAGATGACGTCCCCGAGATGACGTCCCCGACATCCCGTGGCCACCCCGCCCGGGCGTCGGACCGCGGCCGTCCGTCGTGAGAGAGGTGCAAGGGCACGGTTACCCACTCCGGGGCTGGGTACCTGCCTGCTGAGCTCACACAAACCGCAAGGAACCCATGTCGCCCCCGCAGAGCCTGCTTCGCGTGCTGCAGCGCCAGCACGCACACATCGCCTCGCTCACGTCCCGGGTCATGGAGTCCGTCGGGCGGGAGCGGCAGGGGGCGGTGACGGACCTGCTCCAGTACGTTGCCCTGCACGAGTCCGCGGAGCAGACGTTCATGCACCCCGTCGCGATCAGGTCCGTCGGCGACATGTCAGCGGTGCAGGGCCGCGTCGCCGAGGAGCGCGAGATCGAGGCCGTCATCACCCATCTGGAGGGGCTCAACCCGGACTCGGTGGACTTCATGATCTACTTCGGCCTCCTCGAGGAGGCCCTGAGCGGGCACACCCGCGCCGAGGAGGAAGTGGAGGCGCCGGTTCTCGGAGCCGTGGTCCCCGACCAGGAGATCGAGCACATGGCCCGCGGCCTCGAGCTCGTCGACGTGTGGATGGACCCGGCGACCCGCTCCATCGACGGATCGATGGCTCGCCTGCCGTTGCTGCCGGGGCCCGCAGGACAGGTCGGTTTCGGCGAGCTGCAGCGCCGAAGTCTCGAGGCGTTCGACGCGGTCTTCCGGCTTCGCTGACTCGATCCGGGTGAGAGACTGGGCTTGCCACGGGCCTGCGTCCGTGTCAGTGTTCGCAAGAGGGCGAACCCAGTGGAGCACACACGCTGATACGTCGCCGACAGCGAAGGCAAACACACATGACCGCACCACCCCGTTCGCCGGGACGGGAGCTCAGCCCAGAGCACCCGGGAGAGCTCGGCGCGCGGTTTGCCGCCATCGACTGGTCGCTCACTCCGCTCGGCCCGATCGCCGGTTGGCCAGAGGCGTTGCGCAGCGCCGTCAGCATCTGCCTCACGTCGCGGTTCCCCATGCTGGTCTGGTGGGGCCACGAGTACGTCATGATCTACAACGACGGCTACCGGCCCATGCTCGGGACGCTGAAGCACCCTGCCGCCCTTGGTCGCCCGGGCAAGGAGGTGTGGCCCGAGATCTGGGACACCATCGGCCCGATGCTCGACAGCGTCATGGACACCGGGGTGGCCACGTGGTCGCGGGACCAGAAGCTCATCGCCGAGCGCAACGGCTATCCCGAGGAGTGCTACTTCACCTTCTCCTACAGCCCGATCACCACCGCGGGTGGCGAGGTCGGCGGCATCTTCACCGCGGTCACCGAGACCACCGACCACGTGCTCAGCGAACGACGGATGGGCACGCTGGGTGTGCTCGCCCGGCGCCTCGGTGAGGCGACCGATGCAGAGCACGTCCGGCGGCTCGCCGCGGCCGTGCTCCTGTCCAACCCGCAGGACCACCCTCTCGTCGCGATGGCCGACGCGAGCATGTTGCCCGACGACCCTCGCGACCTCGACGTCCCCGAGGAGCTGCGCGCCGACGTGCTCGCGGCAGCGACCCAGGCGGCGACGATGCGCCGCCAGGTCCACCACGACCTGCCGGTGCCGGTCCCGCTCGAGCGCGGCCTGTCCGTGGCTGGGCTGCACGCCATGCCGATCACGCTGCCGGGCGACGAGGAGATGTCGGAGGTCCTCGTCATCGGCCGGTCCTCGCAACGCCGCTGGGACCCGGCGATCGCCACCTATGTCGCCCTCTGCGTCACTCACCTCGGGACGGCCCTGAGCGCCATCCGCGTGCTCGACACGGAGCGGCAGCGGGCCGAGACCCTCGAGGCCCTCGACAGCGCGAAGAGCGCCTTCTTCACCAACGTCAGCCACGAGCTGCGCACGCCGCTCACGTTGATCGGCGGTCCGGTCACCGAGGCCCTCGCCGACCACCGGCTCACGCCCGACCAGCGCGAGCGGCTCGAGCTCGTCGACCGCAACACCGTGCGGCTGGCCCGCATGGTCGACGCGATGCTCGACTTCGGCCGGATGGCCGCCAACAAGGTCCAGCCCCGTCTCGAGCCCCTCGACGTGCCCCTCCAGACCCGGACCATGGCGGAGTCCTTCGCCCGGGCGTTCGACCGGGCCGGGCTCGACTTCACCATCGACTGCGACGCGACGGAGCAGCTCGCCTACCTCGACCGCGACATGTACGAGCGGGTCGTCCTCAACCTGCTGAGCAACGCCCTGAAGTACACCCCGACGGGGACCGTCGCGCTCCGGCTGGAGTGTGCTTCGGAGGGCTTCGCCGTCTCCGTCGCCGACACCGGCATCGGGATCCGCAGGCGCGACCTGGCGCGGGTCTTCGAGCGGTTCGAGCAGCTGCCCAAGCGCGGCAAGGCCCGGTTCCACGGTGGGGCGGGGATCGGCCTGGCCATGGTGAAGCAGCTGACCGAGCTCATGGGTGGCACCGTCGAGGTCGAGTCGTCCCTCGGTCGCGGGTCGACCTTCACCGTCCGGCTCCCCTGGGGCAGCCCTCCTCAGGAGCCGGTCGAGGACCGGTCGATCACCCCGCGCAACGTCGACGCCTTCCTCGCCGAGACCGAGGAATGGTCCCAGCCGTATGCCGCTGGGTCGGCTTCCGACACCACCGGACCGGACGCTGCGGCTGAGGCCGCCCCCGGCTCAGAGCACGCTGAGCCCGCCCCGCCCGGCGGTCGTCCCCGGCTGCTCGTCGCCGAGGACAACCCCGACATGCGCACCTACCTGCGCGGGGCCCTCCAGGCGGACTACGACCTCGAGATCGTCCCCGACGGCACCGCGGCCCTCAAGCAGGCCGTGGCCTCGCGCCCGGACATCGTCCTCGCCGACGCCATGATGCCCGGCCTCGACGGCTTCGCCCTGACCCGGGCGATCCGCCGCAACTCCGCGCTGCGGGACGTGCCGATCCTGATCCTCTCGGCCCGCGCCGCTGAGAGCGACACGGCCGAGGGCCTCACCTCGGGCGCGGACGACTACGTCTCCAAGCCCTTCTCGGTCGCCGAGCTCAAGGCCCGGCTGGCGAGCAACCTCGAGCGTTCCCGCGCCCGCCTGCGCGACGCCGCCTGGCGCCGGGCGGTCATGGAGTCCTTCCAGGACGCGCTGCTCATCACTGACGCCGAGGGCAACGTCGTCGAAGTGAATGACGCGTTCACGCAGCTCCTCGGCTACTCCTCCGTCGACGGCCCGTTCGCCGTGCCCCACCCGTGGTGGCCGGCCGAGGAGCCGGACGGCCCGACGGACGGCCAGCTGACTGATCGCGAGCACGTCGAGCAGACCCTCCTGCGCGCGCTGCGCCGATCGACGATCACCGGTCTGGAGTGCCGCCTCGTCACGAAGGACGGGCGCGACGTCTGGGTCCGGCTCAGCACGCGTGAGGTGGAGAGCATCGGCGACCAGCCCAACTACGTCGTGATGACCCTGCAGGACGTGACCCGCGAGCACGCCGCTCGGCAGCGTCGGCAGGCGGCGGCCACGCTCTCCGCAGAGTTCGGTGGCGCTGACGACCTCGAGCAGGTGCTCGAGGCCGCCGTGACCGGCTTCGCGGAGCTGTTCGACGGCGACTCCACCGTCCGAGCCCTCGCCGGGCCGGAGGAGCACGTCTTCACGGCTGCCGGTCCCGTGCATCGGGCCGACCTGGACGACACCCTGTGGGACCTGCTGACGGCCGCTGAACCCGAGGTGCCCGCGCCGAACGAACGCGTGGCCGGGCTGCTCATCAGCCCGCAGAACCACCCGTCCTCGGAGTGTCGGGTCTGGGTGCAGTTCCGCCGGCCGCGGCTCGTGGCCACCGATGAGCGGATCGTCGGCGACCTGCTCGGTCAGGCGTTCGCGCTCGCCGTCGACCGCGTCGTCGCCGCGACGGCCTTCGCGGACCGGGAGTCGCACCTGTCCCGGGCGATCGAGAGCCACCGGATGATCGGCCAGGCCATCGGCATCCTCATCGAACGGCACCGCGTCACGCCCGCCCAGGCCTTCACCATGCTCAAGACGGCCTCCCAGGAGCGCAACATCAAGCTGCGCGAGATCGCGTCACGCGTCATCGAGACCGGGGCCGAGCCCAACGAGGCGGACTGAGCGTCAGTCGTCCGCGGACGTCTCGTCGTGCGGCATGCCGACGGGCTTCGACTCCGGAGAGCCACGCTCCCGCAGGTAGATCGAGAAGATCGCCATGCTGGCGATGGCCAGCATCTCGGACTGCCAGTTCTGGAAGGTCCTGCCCCAGAAGTCCGGCGACGCGATGTACTGCCCGAGGGTCAACGGCTCGAGCAGGTCGCGCATCCGGTCCTCGTTGTTGGCGACCCGGCCGGCGACCGCCTGGGCCGTCCACGCGAGGACGAAGATCGTCGTCATCGTGAAAATCAGCGAGTGGGAGTAGACCGTCGTGCGCCAACCGCCGGCGCGGGCC
This sequence comes from Intrasporangium sp. DVR, assembly GCF_040365325.1. Taxonomy (NCBI): domain Bacteria; kingdom Bacillati; phylum Actinomycetota; class Actinomycetes; order Micrococcales; family Intrasporangiaceae; genus Intrasporangium; species Intrasporangium sp. DVR. Next base: position 210,529 of record NZ_BAABZW010000024.1, read on the forward strand.
CACGGGGGCGAGTCCTCCCGGGCATACCGACCCACCAGCTGCTTCTTGTCCGTCTCACGACCCTCGTCGCCCGGCTTCTTCGACTCCGACGACCCGCGCTGGACGAGCCAGATGGTGAGGAAGATGAAGACGGCGAACTGGAGGTACTCCGACTGCCAGTTCTCCGCCGTGTCCACGGCGAAGCGCGACGACGTGACGTAGCGCCAGACCGAGATCTCCTGCAGGCTCGAGATCCGCGCCTGCTCGTTGTACTCCGCAACGCCCGAGAGTGCCTGTCCCGCAAGGCTGAAGAGAAGCAGGACGAGGAAGGCCAGGGACAGCGCGTTGTCCTTGAGGAACGCCCTTCGTGGCTGCCCGGTCATCGCTGCAACAGCCCCATCGCGATCTGGAAGCACAGGCCTGATGCGATGAACGCGACGAGGGCCCAGAACATCGCGCGCATGTCAGTCCCCTTCCAGCGCGCAGTCGTAAGGCGTCGACGTGTCCTCCGACGCGCGAGTGCACCCAGCGGCAAGGACCTTCCAGCCGTCCTCGAACAGCGACAGGAAGACCGTCTGACCTCCGGTGGCGACCTTGGCCGTGTGCCCCGCGATCTCGGGCTCCACGTCCGGTCCGTCCGTCGCGGCCGAGGCGAGCTGGGAGCGCAGCCCCTCCGCGCAGCTACCCTTTGCTTCCTCGGTGACCTTCTCCCGGGTCCTGGGAGCGAGGAGCTCGCACGCTGCCGCCGGGTCGTCCGCAGCGAGGCGGACGAAGCGTGAGGCGGCCGACGCTGCCGAGGCCGCCTCGGGCGAACCGCAGCCTCCCAGCGCGAACGCCACCGGCGCGGCCAGCACGAGCGCGCTCAGCGAGCCCAGCGGCATACGGGACCGCTTGCCCGACAGGAGACCACACCCTGGGAGCGAATGACTGTTCACGCGGAGGGCTCGCCCGCCGGCGGCTCCGATCCGGCGTGCACCTCGTCCGCCGGTTCGTCCGCCGGTTCGTCCGCCGACTCGTCCTGGCCCTCGGCACCCGACCCGATGACGAGGTCCGGAACGACGATCTCTTCCTGACCGGGCGGCGGCGGGGGGTCCGGGGTCACCGGCGGGAAGACACGACCGTCTGGCAGCAGCTTCGGTTGATCGGCAGTCATGCCCTTCTCCTACCCAGCCGCCGCTGGCGGTCACCGGGTGACGGTGGCACCTTAGGCTCAGGTGAGCCCGCCCGCCCCGTGCCTTCCGCCACGAGGAGACGTTCATGACGGAACAGTCACACCCACCCGCCGGGTGGTATCCCGTCGGCGACAGCGAGCGGTTCTGGGACGGACGGGCCTGGACCGGCCGGGTCCGGGCGCCCGCACCTGCCTCCGGCGAGTCACCGCCGCCGACCGACGTGCACGGTTTCCGGCATGAGCCGCAGCACGGCGGCGCGACTCACGCACACCCGCAACCGTTCCGCGACCAGCAGCCCGCGCCCGACTCGCGCATCCCCTCCTGGCCCGCCCCGCAGCCGCACACGATCCAACCCCCACCGTGGGGCCGCCCGATCGCTCCCGGCGCCTGGGTGCCGCGGTCGGGCTTCGCGGCCCACGGTCTCGTGGCCCCGAAGAACCCGGCCCTGTCGCTCGTCGCCTCGTTCCTCGTGCCCGGCCTCGGATCGATGCTGAACGGCGATGTCGCGCGCGGCCTCAGGATCCTCGTCGGCTACGCGGTCAGCTGGCTGCTGATCATCGTCTTCGTGGGGATCTTCGGTGTCCTGGGGTTCTGGATCTGGGGCATGGTCGACGCCTACCAGGGGGCCCACGCGTGGAACGCCCGGCACGGCTTCAGCACAAGGCTGCCGACCTGAGGCGACAGCCGGCCCCGTCAGCGGCCGGTGCCGCCGTAGACGATCGCGTCCTCGGTCGAGTCCAGACCGAAGGCGGTGTGTACCGCACGGACTGCGTCGTCGAGCTGGTCCGCTCGCGTCACGGCCGAGACCCGGATCTCGGAGGTCGAGATCATCTCGATGTTGATGCCGGCCTCGGCGAGGGCGCCGAAGAACTTCGCGGAGACCCCCGGATGGGACTTCATCCCCGCGCCGACGAGGGCGATCTTGCCGATGGCGTCGTCGAAGCGCAGGTCTCCGTACTCGACATCGTTCTTGATGCCCTGAAGCACCGCCACTGCCTTGGGTCCGTCTCCCTTCGGAAGGGTGAAGGAGATGTCCGTCTTCGCCGTCTCGGCAGCAGAGACGTTCTGGACGATCATGTCGATGTTGATGCCGGCCTCCGCGACCGCGCCGAAGATCTTTGCCGCGATGCCGACCCGGTCCGGCACGCCGACGATGGTGATCTTGCCCTCGCTGCGGTCGTGGGCGATGCCGGCGATGATCGGAGCTTCCACAGCGCCTTCTCCTTCGTAGGGGTTGTCCTTGATCCACGTGCCCGGTCGCTGCGACCAGGACGAGCGGACGTGGATCGGAATACCGTAACGCCGCGCGTACTCGACGCAGCGCAGGTGCAGGATCTTGGAGCCGTTGGCGGCCAGGTCGAGCATCTCCTCCATGGAGATGACATCGAGCTTCCGGGCGCTCGGCAGGATGCGCGGATCGGCGGTGAACACGCCGTCGACGTCGGTGTAGATCTCGCACACATCGGCGGCGAGGGCGGCAGCCAGCGCGACCGCGGTCGTGTCCGAGCCGCCGCGCCCCAGCGTGGTGATGTCCTTGGTGGTCTGGCTCACCCCCTGGAACCCGGCGACGATCGCGATGTGGCCGGCATCGAGCGCGCTCTGGATGCGACCGGGCGTGACGTCGATGATCCTCGCTGCCCCGTGCGCATCATCGGTGATGACCCCGGCCTGGCTGCCCGTGAAGGAGCGGGCCTCCTCGCCGAGCTGGGCGATCGCCATGGCGACGAGGGCCATCGAGATGCGTTCACCCGAGGTGAGGAGCATGTCGAGCTCGCGGGCCGGCGGTGCTGCCGAGACCTGCTCCGCGAGGTCGAGGAGCTCGTCGGTCGTGTCACCCATGGCGGAGACGACGACACAGACCCGGTGGCCCTGCCTCTTGGTCTCGACGATGCGGCGAGCGACCCGCTTGATCGACTCGGCGTCGGCGACGGAGGAGCCGCCATACTTCTGGACGACGATGCTCACTGTTGCTCCCGGGGTCCTGGAGTGCGGACTTCGCAGTCTAGGGCGCGGCTCGGAGGTCCCACGAGGGAGTCGGAATCCTGAGACACGTGCAGCCGACCGAGCGTGGCCATCGCACCGGAGAGAGGCTCGCACTGGCAGAGGCACTCGGGCGCGCACGCTGTGCCGAGCCAACACTCCGTCTCGCACTCGCAGTCCAGATGAGCCGACGCGTCCTCCGAGCCCGGTGCGGGTGGCCGCGGACCGTAGAGCTGGCGCCTCCGGCGCGCCTCGAGCTCGGTCCGCGTCGGATGGTCCGGGAGGTCGGTGGCTCCATCACGGACCCGGTCACGTTCCTCCCGCATCCGATACCACGCCTTCACGGGCTCGCGACCCTTCTCGGGACAGACCGACCGATACCAGGGCCGCCGGTCGGGCGGGTCGGCGTCGAGGTGAGCCGGCAGGCGCCTTCCCCCGTTGTCGCGCACCGTGTCGGGGGACACCGGGGCGACCACCTGGCCAGCTGAGTCGACAACGGCCAGGCGCAGCCCACCAGCGGCGAGGATGCGGCGGAAGAGCGAGAGCGCTGGATCACGGGCCCCGGCCTCGAGGGCGGCGACGGTCGACTGCGAGACCCCCACGGCGGCGGCCAGCTCCCGTTGGCTCAGGTCACCGTGCCGTCGAGCGCGCAGTATCAGGCCCCCGACGTCCATGGCCTGGCTGGACTCTGCGCCCTCGAAGGATCGGCGAAACGCATTGGCAGATGGCATGGTTCACCCTTCTCTGCCCCGCAGAAACCATGCCACGCCCCACCGACACCGCCCCGGCCCTGCCCCCTGTTTGCGCCGCACCCGGACCCGAGGCCCTGCTCACACACCGACCCGCCGGACGGGTCACACACCGACCCGAGGCCCTGTTCACACACTGACCCGAGGCCCTGCTCACACACTGACCCGCCGGACGGGTCAGTGCGTGAGTCGCGGCGCGGCTCATGCCGCGACCGTCGACCGAACAACAACCCGCACTGATTCGTGGGACGGGTCAGTGCGGCAGGGGTTGAGAGGACCGGTGGGCGCTCAGGGGTGGAGCGCGTCGAACTCCGCCTCGGAGACGCGCTCCTCGTCGGCGTCCAGCCGGAGGTGGGAAAGGATCGAGTGCAGGGCCCGCATCGCCGCGAGCGCGCGGTCGCCCCAGGACGACAGGTAGCTGAACTGCCACCACCAGAGCGCCTCGACCGTGCGCCCGCTCGCGTAGTGCTTGAGGCCATGGGTCAGGGCCAGGGCGATGTCCGCGAGGTCGTTCGTGATCGAGCCGTCCACCCGCTCGGGCGACGTCACGGGGTCGACGACGTAGACGTAGTCGTCGATGCCCACCAGCAGGTTGGCGAGCCCGTCACGCAGCGGGTCCGGGTCGTCGTCAGGGCCCGGGTCCGCCTCGAAGCGTTCCTCGAGGACGACGTCCTGGATCGCACCGAGCCGCGCCCCTGCCCCGAGGATCTGGGAGAGCGCGAGCGTCAGCAGCGGGATGGCCGTGTCGGGAGAGTTCCCGGAGGCGACCTCGGTGACGGCCGTGAGGAAGGCGCTCGCCTCGTGGGCCGTGAGGTCGGCGAGACTGCTCAGCTCGTCGTGCGCGGTGCTCACCTCGTCCGTCGCACTGGCGTCGGCCTCGCCGCGCACGGTGTCCTCGTGGGCGGTGTCGTCGGTCGTCATGTGGTCAGCCCCCTGCCGGTAATGGCGTGTCGTATGCCGCTGAGCTGGGTCTCGCTCGCGGGTCCAGTCTGCCGGGTGGCCGGGTCAGGCGTCGACCCGCCGGCGACCCTCAAACGCGCGGCCCAGAGTCACCTCGTCGGCGTACTCCAGGTCGCCGCCGACCGGCAGCCCGGAGGCGAGCCGCGTGACCGTGACCCCCACGTCGCGCAGCAGCCGCGAGAGGTAGGTGGCCGTGGCCTCTCCCTCGAGGTTCGGGTCCGTGGCGATGATGACCTCCTGGACCTCCCCCGAGGCAAGCCGCTGCATCAGCTCGCGCACCCGCAGGTCGTCGGGGCCGATGCCGTCGATGGGGCTGATCGCGCCGCCGAGCACGTGGTACCGACCGCGGAACTCGCGAGTGCGCTCGATCGCGACGACGTCCTTGGGCTCCTCGACGACGCAGATCGCGGTGTGGTCCCGGCGAGAGTCGGCACAGATCCGGCAGCGCTCCGCCTCCGCGACGTTGCCGCACTCCTCGCAGAAGCGCACCCTGGCCTTGACCTCGGTCAGCGCCGTGACGAGCCTGGTGACCTCGTCCATGTCCGCCTGGAGCAGGTGAAAGGCGATGCGTTGCGCGCTCTTGGGACCCACGCCGGGAAGTCGGCCGAGCTCGTCGATCAGGTCCTGGACCGCGCCTTCGTACACCCCTGCAGCCTATGCCCCAGGACCGACCGCTCCCGTGCAGGAGCGGAACGCGGCCGCGCCGCTCAGTCCTCGGCTGCGCCGCCGGGCACCTCGTTGTAGGCGTCGACCCGCTCCTGGCCGGTGAGCGACGCGATGGCGTCCATGACGTCGTCGGTCAGCCGCCGGCGAGCCCGCCCCGCCGGCATTCCCTGGTATGCCTCGACCCCGATCGGCGTCCCGAAGCGGACGGTCACCTTCGCGAGCGTCGGGAAGCTGGCCCCGACCGGCTGGATGTTCTGCGTGCCGATGAGCCCGACGGGCACGACGGGCACCTGGGCGTTCAACGCGAGCCAGGCCACGCCCGTGCGACCGCGGTAGAGCCGACCGTCCCGCGAGCGGGTCCCTTCCGGGTAGATGCCGAAGGCGTCCCCGGCCCGAAGCACCTCGAGGCCCTTGTCGAGACTCTCCTGGGCCGCGGTCGGCGAGTGCCGGTTCACGGGAACCATGCCGACGGCGTCGAAGAAGGCCCGCTGCAGCGCCCCCGTGACGCCGTTGCCCGTCCAGTAGTCCTCCTTGGCCAGGAAGCGGACCTGGCGAGGCGACACGAGCGGGATGGCGAAGGAGTCGATGAAGGACAGGTGGTTGCTCGCCAGGATGACGCCGCCCTTGCGGGGAACGTTGTCCTTGCCTTCGATGGTCGGCCGGTAGAGCGCGTGACTGAGCGGCACGAGCACCCCTCGACCGAGGCTGTAGAACATGGCGCTCACTTTAGGGGTCAGCCGGGGATGTCGTTCTTCGTGCCCACCTCAGACTGTTCCGCACGCAGCCCACGCCGTGGCCTCGAGCTCGAACGGCGACTCGGGGAGCAGCTGCCGGCATCGCTCCCGGAGGGCGACGCGCGCGTGCTCCGGGAGGGACGCGACATACGCGCCGGCCGGGCCGACGCCGTAGGTGTAGGGCTCCCACCACTCGTCGAAGCTCTGGTGGGCGAGCCGCACGACGAGCTCCCCCGATCGCACCCCGGTCAGGTTCGCGCCTTCGAGCAGACGCTCGAGGTCGCCGGCGCGGGCGCCGCTCAGGTCGCCCTCGGTCCGCGCCTCCGGGTCGAGGTCAGTCGCAGCGTGCCAGAAGGTGGACAGTGGGGCGCGACCGCCCGCGAAGTCCCAGACGCAGGCCGACACGGAACCGCCGGGACGGGTCACGCGGGCCATCTGCCCGATGCCGGCCACGGGGTCCCCCATGAAGTGGACGACGAGCTGCGCCAGCGCATGGTCGAAGGTGTCGTCGGCGAAGGGCAGCTGCTCGGCAGCTCCAGCTCTCACGTCGAGGCCGGGGAGTCGCGCCCGAACTGCGTCGAGGAACGGCGGTGACGGGTCGACTGCGGACACCGCCGCCGTCCCGAGCCGGTCGACGAGTCGCGCCGCCAGCGCGCCGGGACCGCAGCCGACATCGAGCGCCCGCTCCCCCGGGCGCACCCCGACCCAGTCGACGAACTGCTCCGCAAGAGGCTCCGAGTAGCGCCCCATGAAGCGTCCGTAGGCGTCAGCGGCGACGTCGAACACGGTCCGACGCTACGCCGGGCAGGGGTCAGTCGTCGATCTCCGAGATGACTCGTCCGCCGAGGACCTTCTCGATGACGGCCCGGCCGACGTCGCCCGACAGCTCGATGTCCTCGTCGTCGTCGCTGACGGCCGCGTCGTCGGTCACCCGGCCGAGCGCGACCGCCTTGGCCGGCGGCTCGCCCGGTGACCTGAGACCGCCGCGCCGAGCCGCGCCGAGGGACTCGCGGACGGCGCTCGCCCCGGGCGCTGTCGCGGACCTCACAGGTGGCGGACCCTCTCGCTCTGACTGGGTCGCGGCGCCGGTCGATGGTCGCGTCGCCCATTCGGGGGCGGGGGCGCTCACGCTGCCCCAGCCGGCGTTGTCCTCGAGGGAGCGGCCAGCCGGTGCGGGCCCACCGGCGGGCGGCCGGCTCGTTGGACGCGTCGGTGGACGGGCCGGTGGAGGCGCCGACGACTCCCGCGAGTCTGCCGAACCGCCCACCGCGGGCGGGGGGCCGGAGTCCGCAGGGTCTGCCGGTGCGCCGGCGCCACGGGGATCCTCGGGGTCCGGGCGGGGTCCGGGCGGACCGGATCCTTCGGGCGGGGCGCCGGGGGACGACGCGTGGCCGGCCCCCCCGACATCGGCGACATGGACCCCGTCGACGACGGCATCGACGCCGAGCTCGTCGATGAGCGCTTGGCGGACGATCTCGGCGTGGTTGCCGGATCGGAACGTGTTGGTCAACCCGGCCGTCGCGATGCCCAGAGTCAGGGTCGTGCCGTCGTAGCCCATCACCTGCGCGTGCTGAGAGACGAACGTCCACGTGATGCGGCGGCGCGAGAAGATCCGGCCGAGGACCTCCGGCCAGGCTCGGCGGATCGCATCGGTGTCCATCCCACCGGGAGCCGACGACGGCGCGTTCTGCACACTCGAGTCGGCGGGGGCCGGCGCGTTCTGCACACTCGAGTCGGCAGGGGCCGGCGCGTTCTGCACACTCGACTCGGCGGGGTCCGGCGGCGCTGGGACGGGGGGTGCCTGTGGGGGCGAGCTCAGCGGCATACGGGCTGGGGCTGGGCCGTGGGACGGAGCCGCGGCGCTCGGGACCCCGCCGACCTCGAGCCGGCGCTCGAGCCGGTCGAGGCGGGCGCCGTAGCCGGCCTCACCGGACGACGCGGGGAGCAGCACGCGGGCGCAGATCAGCTCGAGCTGCATGCGGGGCGCGGTCGCGCCGGTCATCTCGGTGAGCCCGGCGTTGACGATGTCGGCCGCCCGGGACAACGCACCGGGACCGAATGCCGCCTGCTGCACCCGCATCCGCTCGAGCTGGTCCTCCGGGACGCCGCGCAGGACCTGCCCAGCCTCCGGCACCGCCGCGACGATGATGAGGTCGCGGAGCCGCTCGAGGAGGTCCTCGATGAACCGTCGCGGGTCGAGACCGGACTCGATGACCCGGTCGATCTGCCGGAACGTCGCCGCCCCGTCGCCCGCGGCGAGCGCGTCGACCGTGGCGTCGAGCAGCTCACCGTCGGTGAACCCGAGGAGCGAGACGGCGCTCTCGTAGGTGAGCCCCTCGGGGCCGGAGCCGGCGATGAGCTGGTCGAGGACGGACAGCGAGTCGCGCACCGACCCTCCGCCGGCCCGCACGACGAAGGACAGCACGCCGGGGGCCACGGCCACGCCCTCCTGCTCGAGCAGGCTCTCCATGTAGGCGGTCAGCTTGGCCGGGGGCACGAGCCGGAAGGGGTAGTGGTGGGTGCGCGACCGGATCGTCCCGATGACCTTCTCCGGCTCGGTCGTCGCGAAGACGAACTTCACGTGCTCGGGCGGCTCCTCGACGATCTTGAGCAGGGCGTTGAAGCCCTGCGTCGTCACCATGTGCGCCTCGTCGATGATGTAGATCTTGAAGCGGCTCTGGGCGGGACCGTAGGAGGCGCGTTCGCGCAGGTCACGCGCGTCGTCGACGCCTCCGTGGCTCGCCGCGTCGATCTCGATGACGTCGACGCTGCCCGCCCCGCCACGGGCCAGGGCGACACACGAATCGCAGACCCCGCACGGGTCCGGCGTCGGCCCCTGCTCGCAGTTGAGGCACCGGGCGAGGATCCGCGCGCTCGTGGTCTTGCCGCACCCGCGGGGACCGCTGAACAGGTAGGCGTGGTTGACGCGGCCGGTGCGAAGGGCCTGCATGAGCGGCTCCGTCACGTGCTCCTGTCCGATCACCTCGGCGAAGCTCTCGGGCCGGTAGCGGCGGTACAGGGCGGTGGCCATGGACGAAACCCTAACCGCCCTCACCGACGATGTCGTATGCCGCTGAGCCGGCTTGTGGACGCCCGCTCGCTCCCCGCCCTCCCGCCCTTCGCCCGCCCCGCAACACACCCGCTCACCGTCTGCCGGCACCTGGTGCAGCCGGGGTGATTTGTCGATGAGCGGGTGTGTTGCCGAGGATGGGGTGCCGCTGCTACGACACCTGGTAGGAGACCCATGTCGCCCCGCACCCTGTACCGCCGAATCGCGCTCGCCGAGATGGTGACCTGGGCCCTGCTGCTGGTGGGAATGGTCCTCAAGTACGTCACCGGCACGACTGACCTGGGCGTGCGCGTCTTCGGGTTGGTGCACGGGGTCGTCTTCATCGGCTTCGCCCTGGTCACCCTCCTGCTCTGGGTCAACCAGCGGTGGACGATGCGCGAGCTGGTCCTCGGCCTGGTCCTCGCTGTCCCGCCGTTCCTCACCGTGTGGTGGGAGCGCCGGCTCGAGCGGGCCTGCCGCCTCGAGGGCGGTTGGCGCCTCAGCCACGCCGCCGACGCCCCGGCCACGCCGGCGGAGCGGCTCGTCGCCTCTCTGGTGGCTCGCCCGGCCGTCGCCGTGACCGTCGGCCTCCTCGCGGTCGCCGCGCTCGCGGGGCTGGCTCTCGTCGTGGGCCCACCGGTGGGCAGCGAGGGCTGACCTCGCTCGTAGAGTGACGACGGGGATGGTCCGGGTCATCACCGCGGACGTCCGCGCCGCCGGTTGTGCGCATCCAGGGCGGCCTCCCTCTTCGAGCAGGTGGGCCATCGCACTCTGGTCGGGTCGAGCCGAGGAGGTCCGGGCCCTAGAGTCCCGGGGGTGAGCCACCTGCGGATCCGAGACGTCACCGAAGCCGACCTGCCTGCCGCCCTCGCCATCCGGCGGCGGTCCTTCGGCCCGCTCGGCACGGGCGGGCAGGCTTGGTGGGACGGTCTGGCCAAGGAGGTCCTCCCCGACCGGATGCTTGCCGTCGTCGACGAGGCGGACACGATGCTCGCCACGGGCCGGGCGCTGCCCTTCGAGCAGGCGTGGGGCGGCCGTCACCTGCGCATGGGCGGGGTCGCGGGGGTCTACGCCGAGCCCAGCGCGCGCGGCCAGGGCGTCGCCTCGCTGCTCATGCGTGGCCTCATCACCCGCATGGTCGAGCTCGGTGACGTCGTCTCGTGCCTGTTCCCGACCGCCCCGGAGCTCTACCGTGGCGTCGGCTTCGAGGTGGGCGGGGTCCAACCCCGCTACTCGTATGCCGCTCACGACGTCCGCGCTGTCCGTTCCCGCAGTGGTGGGTTGCGTCCGAGGCCAGCCCGGCCCGGCGACGCCGAGCTCGTCCACTCCCTGCTCCGGGACCATCACGCGCGGCACGCGCTGAGCGGCCCGATGCTGCCCACGGTGGACACGTGCCGCGATTACCTCGAGGACGAGGAGCAGATCAGCTACGTGCTCGATGCGGCCGGTGGGCCGAGGGGTTTCGTCTCGTACTCCCTCGCGGACGAGGTCCTCACGGTCGAGGAGATCGTCGGCGAGTCACCCGAGGCCACCGCCGCGCTGTGGGCGGTGGTCGGGTCCGGCTCGTCCGCTGCGCCGACGGTGCGCGGCCACCTCGACCCGCGGGATCCTGGCCGCCTCCTCCTCGGCAACGTGCCTGAGCTCGACGTGCGCGAGCACGTCTGGATGCTCCGGGTGCTCGACCTCCGGGGCGCCATGGCAGCGCGTGGCTTCTCACCGCACGTGACGGCGTCGGCCGAGGTCGTCGTGGAGGATCCCGAGGTCCCGGCCAACTCCGGCACGTGGACGATCTCGGTCGACGCCGGCTCCGGTCGAGCAGACCGGGTCGGCGAGCCCGACGGCACCGGTCGGGCGGGAGCGAGCCCAGCGGCATACGACTCCGATCACGAGCCGACCCGGCTGGGAGCACGCGGACTGGCGGGCCTGTGGTGCGGGTGGAGCGTCTCACGCCTCCGGCTGGCCGGGCTGGTCAGCGGTGGTCGGCCCGAGACCGACCGGGCCCTCGACGCGATGTTCGCCGGCAAACCTTATCTGACGGAGTACTTCTGAGGCTCACCTGCCTGCGGCCCGCGCACACCTGACGCCGGGTCAGGAGTGGCTCGGCTCGCGCACAGCGGGGAGCGCGGCCAGAGCCAGCACGGCCATCGCCCCGACGACCACGAGCGACCGCAGGACACCGACGTGGTCACCGAGGAAGCCGAGCAGCGGCGGGCCGGCGATGAAGGCCGTGTAGCCGATGGTCGACACGACACTCATCCGGGCGGGTGCGCGACGGGGCTCGTCGGCCGCGGCACTCATCCCGACCGGGAACCCGAGGCTGGCCCCGACCCCCCAGATGGCGGCGCCGATGAAGGCCACGACCGGGCCACCGAAGACGACGAGGATGCTGCCGGCCACGGCCGCGACGAAGAGGACCCGCAACACCGGCAGGCGGCCCCGCTCGTCGAGGAGCCGGGTGCCGAGGATCCGGCCCCCCGTCATCGCGGACAGGAACACGGCGAACCCGAGGACGCCGGCCCACCGGGGCAGGTCGTAGCCGTCGGACAACGCGACGCCGATCCAGTCGTTGGCCGTGCCCTCCGTGAAGGCGGCGGCGAAGACGACGACACCGATGAGCAGCGTGCGCGGCTCCCGCCAGGCTGCGGCGATACCGGCCTTGCCGCGACCCGCGTTCGCGCTCGCCTCGCCCGTCCGCTCGCCGGACTGGTCGTCCTCCGCATCACGGGGCAGGAAGGCGCGCAGGAACCATGGGGTCACGGCGAGGAGCAGCACCACCGTGCCGATGACGTGCACGAGCACGGACACGTGCAGGAACGAGAGGCCCGCGCCGATGATCGCGGAGACGACCGTCCCGCCGCTGAACGCCGCGTGGAAGTGCGGCATGATCGACCGGCCGAGGAGGCGTTCGACCGAGGCGCCCTCGAGGTTCATCGCGACGTCGAAGACCCCCGTGCCGACGCCGACGAGAACCAGCCCGGCCATCGCGACACCGCGGCTCGCCAGGGCCGTCACCCCGATGCCGACCGCGACCAGGCCGATGCTCTGCACGAGCGCCGCGCCGAGCGTGGAGCGGGCCGCCCCGAAGCGGTGGACGAACCACCCCGACAGGGGCAGGCCGACGACGGCCCCGATCGACAGGGCGAACAGCGTGAGGCCGAGCTCGCCGGCGGTGAGGCCGAGCTCGTGCTTGATGTCCGGCACGCGCGAGGCGAACGCCGCGAAGGCGGCACCGTTGACGGCGAACGCCGTGAAGACAGCGTTGCGTGCCGTGCGGACCGCGGGGGTCGGCGGTGCGATCGCAGACATGGGTCAAACCTCTCGGGGGAGACGACCGGGGGACGCAGCGGAGCGGCATCCGACCCCGTCGCCACCGGGGAAACAGGGACACCCCGCGTACCTGGAAGAGCTCTCCTACCCTTGCTGCATTCCTGCCCTGGGGGAGTTCGGGGAGGTACCACCACGCGGGGTGCCGACGGTCAGTGTATGCCGCTGGGCTCGTCAACCTGAAATGGGGCTTCCGCCGTGGTCGGCTCCACCACGGCGCGCCGCAGACCGTTGACGTGCGCGGGCAGCCGACGCTCGGCGGCGAGCGCCACGACGACGAGGAAGGCGATGGAGCGGGCACCCAGGTCACGGCTGATGAGACCCTGAAGGACCCACTGGTCCGGGGGGCCGCGGATTTCATCGAAGCGGCCCGACTCCGGTAGCCTGCCCGACGGAGGATTCGCATAGTGGCCTAGTGCGCACGATTGGAAATCGTGTTGGGATAAAACCCTCGGGGGTTCAAATCCCCCATCCTCCGCCACCGAGTGGGCCCCCCGTGCGAGCGCACGGGGGGCCTTCGTGCTCATCCCGGTCGCCTTGTCGGCACGTTGGTCACACTCGGTGAGATTCCTTTGCCCGCCCGCCTGATGGGCTGGAAGCATCAGGTCATGACCCTCGCTGCACTCTCCGGCCTCGGCACGCTCCGCGGGCTCCACGGCCGGAACGTCCTCAAGGAGACCGACCTCACGCCGGACGAGTTCCGCTCCCTGCTCGACCTCGCGGCTGAGCTCAAGGCGGCCAAGCGGGAGCGTCGTGAGGAGCGACGCCTCGAGGGGCGCAACATCGCGCTCCTCTTCGAGAAGACCTCGACGCGGACGCGATGCGCCTTCGAGGTGGCGGCGGCGGACCAGGGGGCGAGCACCACCTATCTCGACCCAGCGGGCTCGCAGATGGGGCACAAGGAGTCGATCAAGGACACCGCGAGGGTGCTCGGCCGCTACTACGACGGCATCGAGTACCGCGGCGCCGGGCACGACGTCGTCGAGACGCTCGGGGCGTGGGCCGGAGTCCCCGTCTGGAACGGCCTGACCGACGACTGGCACCCGACCCAGTCGCTCTGCGACGCGCTGACGATGCGGGAGCACGCGGCCAAGCCGGACAGCGAGGTCGCCTTCGCCTACGTCGGCGACGCGCGTTTCAACATGGGCAACTCGCTCCTCGTCATGGGGGCGATGCTCGGCATGGACGTGCGGATCGTGGCGCCACGCTCGCTGTGGCCCTCCGACGCCGTCGTGGCACAGGCGAGGTCGTATGCCGCTGAGTGTGGTTCCAGGGTCACCCTCACCGAGGACGTGGCTGAGGGTGTGAAGGGCGTCGACTTCGTCCACACCGACGTGTGGGTGTCCATGGGCGAACCGAAGGAGGTCTGGGCCGAGCGCATCGACCTGCTGGCCCCCTACCAGGTCAATGCCGAGCTGCTGCAGCTGACCGGCACCCCCGGAGTGCGGTTCATGCACTGCCTGCCCGCCTTCCACGACCTGGAGACGAAGGTCGGGAGGGACGTGCACGAGCAGTTCGGGCTCAAGGAGCTCGAGGTCACCGACGACGTCTTCGAGTCCGAGGCCTCGATCGTCTTCGACCAGGCGGAGAACCGGATGCACACGATCAAGGCCCTCCTCGTCGCCACCCTCGCCGATCTCTGAGCACTCGGAAGGAACCGGCGCGTGATCCCGTCGGGGTCACGCGCCGGTCATTTTCCGTGTCGGCGGAACGTCAGCGCGTCCGGACCGGACGGAGCTCCGCGGCCGCGGCGAAGTCCAGACCGTTCACTGCGCTGAGCGCCTCCAGCCGGACGTAGCGCGCGCTGTGCGGGGCGAACCGGACCTCCTCCTCTCCCTTGGACGAGGCGAACCTGCCGGTGGCCACCTGCGTCCAGCTCGTGTTGTCCCGGCTGACGGAGACCGCGTAGTCGGCGATGTCGCCGTTCGTGCCCACGGCACGACGCAGGTAACGGAGGGCGGTGAGCGGCTGCTCCTCGCCGAGGTCGAGCGTGATCTGGTGCGGGTACTGGGCGGGCGTCCCCGTCCACCTGGAGTGCCAGATGGTCGCCGGGTTGCCGTCGACGGCGTTGACGGCTCGGCCGTCCTCGCCGAGGGTCTCCTCGCTCGAGACCGAGGCGATGGAGATGCCGGAGGCCGGCACGAGCTCCTCGCCCGACCGCAGGTCGTTGGAGACCTCGACGCCGTGGATGGTGCCGACGAAGCCCCAGCGGTTGTTCGGGGCGGCCGGTCCGCCGTTGACGGAGAAGTGTCCGCGGTTCATTCCGAGGGTGAGGTTGGGCTTTCCGCTCGGGTTGAGGGTGTGCGGCCGCGTGAGCGCCGTGACGTCGGCGAAGAAGCCCTGGCCGCTGGCCTGGGCGATGACGTCGCCGTCGAGGATCAGGGACGTCACGCCGGCGTTGCTGGCCGCGATCAGCTCGTGCACCTGGCCGTCGGCCACGTCGACGTTGCTCTGGAGCCGGACGGGATAGACGCTCGTTGCGGTGCGCACCTCGACGTAGGGCCGACCGCCGTTGAGCGAGACGATGACATCCCGCACGGCGCTGATCGGGTCGGCGAGCGACAGGAGCGTCCCCACCGCCGGCCGGGACGTCGTGCTGAACCGCACCGTCACGGCACCTCCCGTGAGGTCCTTCACGGCGTCGACCTGGTCGGTCAGGTCGGTGATGGTCGCGCCGTCGTAGCTGCGCTGCGTCGTGTCGCTGAGCACGAGGTTGCCGCCCTTGACGACGATGCTGCCGCTGCCGTGCGAGGACCCCTTGTCGCTGACGAACGTGACCGTGTAGGGGTAGGCGTTCGTCGCGACGCCCTCGGGCACCTGGACCGGGACGCGGACGGTGGCCTTCGCTCCGCGCTCGAGCTTCGCGACCGGCACCTCGGGCGCCGTGAACCCGGGCGGCAGGTCGAGGACGACCCGGCCTCCGTCGATGGCTCCGGTCTCCTGGCTCGTCACCGTGACCTCGACCTCGGCGGTCCCTCCGGGCTCGCCCGGGGCCTGCGTGCGGCTCGTGACGGGCGCGCACACGCCGTCGATCCAGTCGTCGCCGAAGCGGGCGAAGCTGATGTGCTGGTAGCCGCCCCGCTCGTAGAGGAGGCCGAACTGCCCGTCACCCAGGGGCGTCAGGGTGGAGTACTCGGCGGCACCGGGCTCCACGACCTTGCGGATCGGCCACGTGACGCCGTTGTCACAGGACTGGCGGATGGTGAGGTTGCGTCGCCCGCTCTGGGTCGCCGTGTTGCTGAAGAGGAGCTTGCTCGCATCAGGTGAGCTCGGGGCTGCTTCGGCGTCATAGCGGATGATCGACCCGTTGTTCTGCGGGTCGATCAGCTCGTCGTCGGCGTGCAGGCCGGACCAGGTCTCACCACCGTCGTTCGAGAAGGCGACCTTGCGGTAGCCGCCCGCGGCCCGAGAGTTGAGCATGAGTCGACCGTCGGACAGCTCGACGACCTTGTTCTCGTCCATCCCGGGCCCCAGCAGCTTGCCGAAACGCCACGTCTCCCCGTGGTCGTCGCTGATCAGGCTGGCCGCCCAGTTGCCGCCCTGGTAGCGGACCGCGTACTGCTGGACGAGGCGGCCGCGGTGCGGACCCCGGGTGATCTGGATGCCCTCGCCCGAGGCGGCGAAGAGCCCGGCCCACCGCGGGTCCTTGACCTCGCTCGTCAGGCGCCGGTGCTCCCAGGTCAGGCCATCGTCGTCGGACCAGCTGACGTCTGCGTGCAGGACGTTCGGGTCGGAGTCGTCGTTGCCGGTGCTCGAGCCGAAGTACCCCTGGTTGATCGAGGCTGCGTGGAAGAGCCAGATCCGCCCCGTCTGCCGGTCGGTGACGAGACTCGGGTCCCCGAACCCGGGCTTGCCGGGCTCGTAGCGGACCACCTGCCGGTCCTGCCAGGTGGTGCCGTTGTCCGTGCTCCGGCGCAGGACGAGGGCGATGTTGTTCGGGACGTCGCCGTAGTTGGGCCGCCCGTCGTAGGCGGCGAGCAGCGTCCCCTCGGTCGATGTCGTCAGGGCGGGGATGCGGTAGACCGGGTACCCGTCGCCCGTGTGGTCGAGGTCGGTCCGAAAGATCCCGGGCTCCTCTGCCGCCGTGGCGACAGTCGGAGCGACCACTGCGGGTGTCGCCAGACAGAGAGCGAGGCCGGCCAGGGCCGCGCGACGTACATGCATGAACTGCTCCTCCACGTTGAAGATCAGGACCTCATCGCGTCATCCGACATACGATGTCCGATGACCTTAATGATCCGTATGTCCCCAGGCAAGGGTGAGTCCACGGGCGGACCACGATTCCGCGCCCGCGGGACGGGAGCGGTCGCGCGTGGGTGACACGAGAGGGGCCACGAGAGGGAGCCGGCGCCGTGCTGCGGCGCGGCTGGCGGTCCGGTCGCTCAGCCCTCGATGGTCACTGTGGGGCACGGCGGCAGGGCCGGCCCGGTCGCCGTCGCCGTCGGGGCGGGACCGAACTGCTTCCACGCGTTGCCGAGGACGAGGTCGACCGTGTCCCCCTTGCGCTTGTCACGAGCGAGGACGGCGCCCTTGACGTGCTGGGCGAGCAGCTTGGCCGACTCCTCACCGGCGGGGCCGTAGCGGATCTGCGCGGGCGCCTTGATGGTCTTCTTCAGCGGGTCGTTGGAGACGTTGGCGATCTTGAAGCCGCGGTCCGCGGCCCGCTTCGACGTCGCCAGGGCAAGGCCCTGCCGACCCGTCGCGTTGTAGACGTTGATCGTCACGTCGGCGGGCGTGAGAGGCGCCTGGGCCACGACCGTGGTGCAGGGCCCCGGCCGCGGCGTCGTCTCGCGGAAGTAGGTCGAGGCGTAGTAGAAGGCGCCGGCCAGGCCGAGCAGGAGGACCGCCAGGGTCACCGTCGCGCGCCGTCGGCGGCGGGCGCGGAACTCCAGAGCGTCGGCATCGTCGACCAGGCTCATGGGACTCCTCTACCCGCGGCAAACCCACCGTGACGCTCCCCCGTGCGCGTCGGGAGAGCCCGTGTCAGGAGAGTACGAGGACTCGGGCGTGGAGAACAGGCCTCTGCTGCAGAGCGGCCCGAAGTGCCCGGTGGAGGCCGTCCTCGAGGTAGAGCTGGCCCTCCCACTCCACGCAGTGGGGGAACAGGTCTCCGAAGAACGTGGAGTCGTCGGCGAGGAGGCCGCGGAGGTCGAGCGTGCTCTTGGTCGTGATGAGCTCCCCGAGCTGGACCACGCGCGGCGGGACGTTGGACCAGTCCTTGGCCGTCACGAGGCCGTGGTCGGGGTAGGGACGGGTGTCGCCGACGGCCTTGAAAATCACCTCGACACTATAGGCAGGGTTCCGACCGAGCCGGGGACTTGCTCGGGTCCCGTCCCCGTCAGACCAGCCCGTGTCCACCCCACCGAGAGGTCCTCCCCGTGGCTAGAGTGCGATGCGTGACCGACCCAGCTTCAGCAGCGACCCAGCTCGACGAGATCATCGCCGGATACGCGTTCGAGGGAGGTGTCATCAAGCTCGGCGCCGCGGTGCTCGACGGGGAGGCACACCCCGATGCCGCCGTGCAGATCCCACTCACCGTGCTCAACCGGCACGGGCTCGTCGCCGGAGCCACCGGCACGGGCAAGACGAAGACGCTCCAGCTGATGGCCGAGCAGCTGTCCGACGCGGGCGTCCCGGTCTTCCTCGCCGACATCAAGGGTGACCTCTCCGGTCTGGCGAGCCCCGGCGAGGGCGGCGCGAAGATCACTGACCGGGCGACGTCGGTCGGCATGCCGTGGGAGGCCCGCGGCTACCCGACCGAGTTCTACTCCCTCGGGGGCCAGGGCAGCGGCATCCCGGTGCGCGCGACGATCACGTCGTTCGGTCCGGTCCTGCTGTCCAAGGTGCTCGGCCTCAACGCCACCCAGGAGAGCAGCCTCGGCCTGATCTTCCACTACGCCGACAAGAACGGCCTGGCCCTGCTCGACCTCAAGGACCTGCGGGCCGTCATCACGCACCTGACCTCCGACGAGGGCAAGGCGGACCTCAAGGAGCTCGGAGGACTCTCGTCCGCGACCGCGGGCGTCATCCTGCGCAACCTGATCACCTTCGCCGACCAGGGCGCCGATGCCTTCTTCGGCGAGCCCGAGTTCGACACCAACGACCTGCTGCGCACGACCGGCGACGGCAAGGGGATCATCTCGTGCCTCGAGCTGCCGCAGGTCCAGGACCGCCCGCAGCTGTTCTCGACCTTCCTCATGTGGCTGCTCGCCGACCTGTTCCACGACCTCCCGGAGGAGGGCGACCTCGACCGCCCGAAGCTCGTCTTCTTCTTCGACGAGGCACACCTGCTCTTCGACGACGCGAGCAAGCCGTTCATGGATGCCATCGAGCAGACGGTCCGCCTGATCCGGTCCAAGGGCGTGGGGGTCTTCTTCGTGACCCAGTCGCCCAAGGACGTGCCGCCGGACGTGCTCGCCCAGCTCGGCAACCGGGTCCAGCACGCCCTGCGTGCCTTCACCCCCGATGACGCCAAGGCCCTCAAGCAGGCCATCGCCACGTACCCGCACACGCAGTACGACATGGAGAAGCTGCTCACGTCCCTCGGGATCGGGGAGGCCGTCGTCACCGTCCTGTCGGAGAAGGGCGTGCCCACCCCCGTGGCCTGGACCCGGATGAAGGCGCCCAACTCCCTCATGGACCCAGCCCCTCAGGCCACAGTCGACGCGATCATCGCTCGCTCTCCGCTCGCCACGAAGTACGCCGAGGTCGCTGACCGTGAGTCGGCCTACGAGCTGCTGGCCAAGCGGCTCGAGAGCGCACCGAGCCCGCAGGAGGAGCCGGCCCCGGCGCCCGCGACGACCCCGTCGACGCGCACCAGGCAAGCCGAGGAGGACCCCGGCCTCGTCGAGCAGGTCGTCTCCTCGGGGGCGTTCCGGTCCATGCTGCGGTCAGCGGGGACGGTCATCGGCCGTGAGATCACCCGGAGCATCTTCGGCACCTCACGTCGGCGCCGCTGAAACGACATGAGTGACGCAACCCTTCCCCTCCACGGCATCTCGGTCGTCACCATCGCGACGAACATCCCGGGGCCCGTGGCCGCGGCCCGGTTGACGGCGCTCGGTGCCACCGTGACGAAGGTCGAGCCGCCGTCGGGCGACCTCATCACGCGCGTCGCCCCGGACTACTACGCGGAGCTGACGGCCGGCCAGGAGGTCGTCACCCTCGACCTCAAGACTCCCGAGGGCGTCGTGGCGATGGAGGCGCTGCTCGCGGCCGCCGACGTGTTCATCACGTCGCACCGGCCCTCCGCCCTCACCCGTCTGGGCCTCGACTGGTCGAGCATCCACGCGCGTCATCCGCGGCTGTGTCACGTCGCGATCGTCGGGCACCCCGGGCCGGAGGCCGAGGTCCCCGGCCACGACCTCACCTACCAGGCGGTCAACGGCCTGATCTTCGCCGACGAGGGGTCCCCGCGCCTGCCGGCCACCCTCGTCGCCGACCTGGCCGGTGCTGAGCGGGCCGCGACGGCCGCGGTGACCGCCCTGTTCGCCCGAGAGCGGTCGGGCGTCGGCAGCCACCAGGAGGTCGCGCTGTCGGTCGCCGCGGAGGGGATGGCCGACCCGTTGCGGCACGGGCTCACCGCGCCGGGCGGGATCCTCGGCGGCGCCCTGCCGGGCTACGCGATCTATGCCGCGAAGGACGGGTTCGTCGCCTGCGCGGCGCTCGAGCCGCACTTCCTCACCCGGCTCCAGGAGCTGCTCGGGGGCAGCGACCGCGAGGCCATCGCCGCCGCCTTCCGGGGCCGGACCACGGCCGAGTGGGTCGAGTGGGCCCGCCGGCACGACCTGCCGCTCGAGGCCATCCCCCACCAGAGACCCCGCCGCACGCAAACCCCACCGCCCACCTGAGCGCGGGGGCGCTCGGCGGCGAGCCCAGCGGCATACGGATCACGTCGTATGCCGCTGGGCTCGGTCCGCGCCCACGTGCGGGCTCCGTGGCGGCTCTCCGGCCCGCTCGGAGGTCTGCTCGAAGGGAGGCGGCGTCGGCCCTCTAGGGTGGCCGACATGGCCGAGGGTCCCCCGCCACCCGTCTCCGCCGAGCCGATCGTCCTCCGGCTGCCCTTCGACGGTCCGTGGATGGCTCAGAACAGCCCGGCCCGGCGCTTGCCGAGCCACGGGGTCGACCTCTTCGGCGAGACCTACGCCATCGACTTCGTCGCGGTCGACGACCGGGGCCGCAGCGCGTCGCGCCGGGACTGGCGGACGTGGCTCGCGACGGAGCCACCCGACCGGTTCGTCGGCTTCGGCAAGCCCCTCCTCGCGCCCGTGGACGGCGTCGTCGTCGCCGTCCACGACGGTGAGGTCGACCACGAGGCGCGACGGTCGCAGCTGGCGCTCGTGCCCTACGCGCTCAGCCAGCGCGCCCGGCTCAAGGCCGGGATCGGCGCGATCGCAGGCAACCACCTGGTTCTTTCCCTGGGGCAGCACCGGGGCTTCGTCGCGATGGTGCACCTCAAGGCCCGGTCGCTGCGCGTCGCCGTCGGCGAGGCCGTCACCGAAGGGCAGCACGTCGCCGACTGCGGCAACTCCGGGAACTCCACCGAGCCCCACGTCCATCTCCAGGTCATGGACAACGCAGACCTGGCCGTCGCTCGCGGACTGCCGATGGCCTTCCGCGACTTTCGTGAGTGGCCTGGTGGCCGAGGAGCGTCCGTCGTCCACGCGACCGGCATGCCCGGGGAGCGAGCGGTCGTGGAACCGGTCGCCTGACGAGGGTGCGGGGCCCCGCTGCCTCTTGCTCGGAGCCCGTTGATCGACTATCGTCGATAATCGATGGACGAGATCATGGGGCGCGACGACGCCGAGGAGTACGCAGAGTGGTTCCGCACCCTCGCCGACGCCACCCGGGTTCAGCTGCTGGCCTGGCTGGCGCGTCAGCCGGCGCCAGTGCCCGTCAAGGACATCGTGGCGACGTTCCCGCTGTCCCAGTCGACCGTGAGCCACCACCTTGCGGCGCTGGCTCGCACCTGCTTCGTCATCGCGGATCGCCGGGGCACGAGCACGTACTACTCCGTCAACGCCGCCTGCATGACGGCCCTGCCGGGCGCCTCCGCCGCGATCATGAACGGCCCGGTGATCTCGTGCTGCAGCCCGACGAGCGCTGTGCCCCAAGCCGGCCCGACCGAACCCTCCCAGAGAAGGAAGAGCCATGACCGAGAGCCTGCGTGAGACCGTTCGCGCCAAGTACGCCGCTGCCGCCAAGGAGGCGTCCGCGCCCTCGAGCGGAGGATGCTGCGGGTCCACGACGTTCGTCGACCTGACCACCAACGACCAGGGGCGGGCCGTGTTCGGCTCGGCGCTGTACGAGGACGAGTCGATCGAGGGGGCCGAGCAGGCCGTCGAGGCGTCGCTCGGATGCGGCGTTCCCACGGCGGTGGCCGACCTGCACCCCGGAGAGATCGTTCTCGACCTCGGCTCCGGCGCGGGGGGTGACGTGCTCATCTCCGCGAAGCGAGTCGCACCGGGCGGCAAGGCAATCGGGCTCGACATGACCACCGGGATGGTGGAGCTCGCTCGGCGCAACGCCCGGGCGGCCGGCGTCGACAACGTCGAGTTCATCGAGGGCTACCTCGAGGACATCCCCCTCGAGGACGGCTCGGTCGACGTGGTCATCTCCAACTGCGTCATCAACCTCGCCGCGGACAAGGCCGTGGTCCTCGCCGAAGCAGCCCGGGTGCTCCGGCCCGGCGGCCGGTTCGCCGTGTCGGACGTCGTCGCGGACGAGGACATGGACGAGGCGACCCGGGCCGACATGGAGGCGTTCACCGGCTGCATCGCCGGCGCGCTGACCGACGCCGACTACCGGGCAGCCTTGACGGGCGCCGGTTTCCAGGACATCGAGATCTCACGGACGCACCGCGTGCACGAGCACGCCTGGGCCGCCGTCGTCCGCGCCCGGCGCGGCTGACCCCTGGTCGACCGGGAACCAATCACGGTCTGCCTGACGTGAGGTGGTCCCCGAATGGGCTCGGGGACCACCCCCGTCGAGGACGGTCAGCAGGCTCCGCGCACGCGCGGGAGCAGGCAGCCCGAGTCGAACGTGCCGAGGTTCTCGGTGATCCCGTTGGTCGCGTCGGCGAGCGTCACGCTGGAGTACGACACGGACGCGATCTGCCGAGTCTGGCCCTTGGGGCAGGAGAAGTCTCCCGGCGAGGGTGGGTCGACGGTCAGTGAGGCGGTGACCTGGCCGTTCTTTCCCGAGCTGAACGTGCCGGAGGCGCTCACCGGGCCCGCAATGGTCGTCTTGTTCGACGCGGACGGGTTGGCGCCGCCCTTGTTGACACAGACGTAGGTGACCGAGGCGTCCGCGCTGAGCGTGTAGTTGATGTTCTGGTTGGTGCCGAGGCCGGCCTCCTTGAACGACACCGTGAGCGAGCCGTCCCCGTTGATGGACCCGGCCGCCCGGACGAAGTGCGGGCTCGTTGCCAGCGCCGCCGGAGCAGCGAAGAGCAGCGAGGCGGTGAAGACCGCGATGAATGCGAGCAGTCTGCGCATAGGACCACTTCCTTGATCGTGATGAATCGGTGCGCCACGGATGGACGCACTCCCCCTGACGACTGTCAGGCCTGCTCCCCACGCAGGCGGGCGAACCCCACCTCCCCCCTCCCGAGCGGACGGTGCTGACGTCCCCGGCCGTGAGTGCGTCGAGGCGGACGGGGCGAAGGGCGCGCTCGCACCCGGTCACATTCCCCCCACTTCATCGCATCCCGGCCAAATCCCCACTCGGGCAAACGATTTCATTTCACGGTAGAACTGCCGACCTGCGAGTGCCACGGTTTTGGTGAAGGTGGGGCCCTGATCTTTCCGGCATTCCGCACCAACCGTGACAGACGGTCGAGCGCTGCTCCCGTTCGCACCCGCCTTCGAAGGCTGGCGGCATACCCGGGACGCGGTGGCGACCGCGGCCTAGTCTGGGATGGATCGGCGCTGCCGATCGGACCGGGAGTGCCATGGGACCAGTTGCCCGGGCCGGCGCGCTGGTGGGTCGGACCGAAGAGCTGTCGACGCTGCAGGCGCTCGTGCGCGCGCAGGACGGCGGCGCCGCGGCCGCGGTCGTGGTCGGTGACCCCGGGATGGGCAAGACGCGGCTGCTGGCGGCGGCCGCCGACCTGCTGCGCAACCATCGGGTCTTTCGGATGACGGGCTTCGAGCCGGAGCGGCACGTTCCCCTGGGTGCGGCGCTCCCGTTCCTGCGCGAGATCGACCAGCTGGGGCGCGCCGTCGGTCAGCTCCAAGCCCTCTTGGTCCCTGCCGGCCCGGAGCTGGGCAGCGTCGAGCCGGCCCGGCTCTTCGAGGCCGCCCACCGCGCCCTCCGGGAGGTGACCGACCCGGCACTCGTCATCGACGACCTGCAATGGCTCGACGACCTGTCCCGGGCGCTGGTCCACTATCTGATGCGAGCCGCCCTCGACGACGACGAGGGTGTGCTGATGGTCTGCGCGACGCGACCGGGCCCGGACTCCGCCGCCTTCGTCGCGTCCATCCAGGACCTGTTCGCGGATTCGGGCCACTGTGCGCAGCTCACCCTGGGTCCGTTGGCCCGCGCCGAGGGTGCCGAGCTGGCGCAGAGGCTGCGTCCGGGTCTCTCCTCCGTCGAGGCGGAGCGGATCTCTTCCGCCGCCTCCGGCTCACCCTTCTGGATCGAGCTGGCGATCCGGGCCGGCGCCGACCCGGGCGTGCGTTCGACCGCCATCACGGCGATGCTCCGGGTGTTGGGCTCCGACGCGACGCGATGCCTGGCCGCTGCCGTGATCGGCGGGCGGCCCGCCGACCCCCTCGAGCTCGGCGAGGTGCTCGCGTGGCCCGAGGCGCGGGTGGCCGCTGCGTTGCGCGAGCTGATCAACCGAGGCGTCGTCATCGCCGAGGCGGGATGGTTCCGAGTCGCCCACGACCTGGTGCGCACCGCAGCGCTGAGCCAGCTTCCCCACGAGCAGAGCCGACGCCTCCATCGCCAGTTCGCCGCGGTCCTTCAGCGGCGGGCAGCCGGGAACCTCCAGGTGCTCATGGAGGCCCTCGAGCACGAGGGTGCGGCCGGTGTAGTGAGCACCCAGCTGGCGTTGGAGATCGCGAGGTCGCCACAGCGTCGAGTCCTCGGACAGTCCGGACTGCACCGGCTGGCCGCCGTCGCCGACCTGCCGAACCCCGATGGCGCCCAACGGCTCGCCTTCGACCGCGCGCTGGCCGACCTGGCTGAGGAGATCGGCGACAGCGACTTCGCCTTGCGGCGGTTGACACAGCTGAGTGAGACCCTGCCGCACGGCGCCGACCGGGCATCGGCTGCGCTCGCTGCGGCACGCCACGCGGTTGAGCTCGGTCGGGTCGCGGAGACCAGTGCCCTGCTCGCACGCGCCCGACGCGCCGGCTCGGACGACCCGTGGACCCACGTGGGAGCGGATGCCCTCGACTTCGCCCGGTTGGCCTGGCTGGAGCATGACGCCCTCGCAGCGCGGCCCTACCGGACGGCAGCGATCACCGCGGCCCGAGACCTCCTCGCACGGGCTGGCTCCCTCGAGTCCCTTCCTCGAACCGCCCGTCAGGCCTACGTCGAGGCGGTGGACGCCGAACGTGTGTCGCACCTGATGGCCGGAGACCTGACGGAGGTGCTGGACATCGCCGACGAGCTGGTCGAGGCCACCAGGGGGATGGGCGAGCGGCACCTCGACGCGCGGCTGTTCCTCAGCGTGGCCCTGCGGCTCCTCAACCGGTGGCAGGAGGCGGAGAGCCGGGCCGTCGAGGTCAGGCGGGCCGCTCACCAGCAGGTCTACCCCGGGATGGAGGCCTACGCCGGACTCGAGCTGGCTCTCGTCGTCTACCACCTGGGCCGAGTGGCTGAGGCTCGACAGCTGCATCAGGACGCGCGTCGGTTGTGCGAGCGCGTCGGCGCGTCGGTCGACGCCGCGGACACGTGGCTGTGCGGCTTGCGGGAGGTGATCGAGGCGTCGTCGACCGACTGGCGCACGGCCGTCGAGTCGCTCCGCCAGCAGGCGGACCACCACGAGAACCCCCACTATCGGATCATCCTGCGGCAGCGAGCAGCGTTGTGGTCCGCACGGTTTGCGCCCGCCGACACAAGGGACCTCGTCGTGGAGCTCGTCGACTCCGCTGACGCTGACGCGCGGAGCGCCGGCTGTGTCCGGTGCGGCGCCGACCTCCACGTGATCGGCGCCGAGGCGCTTGCCCGCGTCGGCGAGGTGGCCGCGACCCGCCGCCTCCTGCGCGCCTGGGACGCTCAGTGGCCTGACCCCGATGCCCGCGCGATGTTCCACCGGCTCAGGGCTGACGCCGCACTGGCTGCCGCGGGAGGGGACGCCGAGACGTCAGAACTGCTGCGTGAGGTGATCGCCTCCGCAGCTGCGTCGGGCACGAGGCTGGAAGAGCTGTGGGGCCTGATCGACCTCGGCACCGTCCTTGCGGGTGCGGACCGGGTCGCGGCGAGACAGGTGTGGTCCGCCGCGTCACGACTGGCCGAGGAGCTGGGCGCCATCTCCGAGCAGGGTTTCGTCGACCAACGGCTCCGGGCGATCGGCGCGCGACGAGTGGCCCCGCCCCGCAGACCCGCTGCGGACGCCTCACCCGTTGCCAGCCTGACCCGTCGTGAGCTCGACGTCGCCTGTCTCGCCGTCAGGGGTGCCCGCAACGTCGACATCGCCCGCACGCTGTTCATCTCGCCGAAGACGGTCGAGCAACACGTCTCGCGAGTGCTCGCCAAGCTCGCGGTGCGCAACCGAGCAGAGCTCGGGTCGCGGTATGCCGACGACCTCGACGCGGCAGCCGCCGGCGAGAAGAAGTAGGGAGATCCCCGGATACCTTCTGTGCGTCTGCGTCTCTAGCGTCGGTGGTACCGATCGAGGCGACAGGAGGCGAGCGTGATGCCGATGCTGGTCGTGCTGGTCGATGGGCGCCGAGAGGTCGCAGCACTCGACGTGACGACCGCCGGCCGTCTCGCTGCCCTCGGCGTCACCCATGTGACCGTGGCCCGCGACCGATCGACCGAAGCGGTGGTCCTCGAAGGCTGGGCCTTCGACGCCATCACCCACGTGGCGGAAGCCAGCGCCTTGGTCGGTGGCAGAGCCGCGACCCGGACCCTGCAACCCGTCCTGCAGGTCCTGATCTCCCCGGCGGGCTGGGCCGGTGAACCGGCACGGGTTTGATGCCGCATCGTTTCCGGT
>NZ_BAABZW010000025.1:0-83276 GCF_040365325.1 Intrasporangium sp. DVR
ACCAGCCCAACCAGGCCAACCTCCGGGGCAACCCTTCAAGTTTGCCGCTCGTCTGCTTGGGAGTCAAATCCGTGACCGCCTCTTGGAGGCGCCGGACCCACTCGCTTGGTTTCCCTTGCGGCAGAGAGAACATTACACGGGGTCCGGCGGATCTCCTAATCCCGCCCCAGGCAGGGGCGAAAACGGGCTCTGACCTGCGCAAACGTCCCCTTCCAGCCGATGCAGCCGGGCCCGGAGGGACCCGGCGACCGGCCGCCTCGGGCGGGTCCTCAGGCGATGCGCTCGATGACGATCGGTGGGAGGTCGGGGCGAGACCCCTCGGGAGCGATCATGAACGCGTCGGACAGGGCCTCGCCGGCCCGCTCGAAACGGTCCGGGGTGTCCGTGTGCAGGGTGAGGAGGGGCTCGCCCCCTCGCACTTCCGCGCCGGGCTTGAAGTGGATCTCCACCCCGGCCGCGGCCTGGACCGGGTCCTCCTTGCGTGCGCGTCCCGCGCCGAGCCGCCACGCCGCGATGCCCACCGCCAGCGCGTCGAGCTTGACCAGGACTCCGTCCGCGGGCGCGAGGACCTGGTGGGTCTCCTTGGCGGTGGGCAATGGCGCGTCCGGGTCCCCGCCTTGAGCGCGGATCATCTGCCGCCACACGTCCATGGCGCGCCCGTCCGCAAGGACGGCGGCGGGGTCGACGTCGTCCTTCCCCGCGGTGGCGAGCATCTCGCGAGCCAGGGCCAGCGTGAGCTCGACGACGTCCTCGGGACCACCGCCCTCCAGCACCTCGACCGACTCGCGCACCTCGAGGGCGTTGCCTGCCGTCAGCCCGAGGGGCGTCGCCATGTTGGTCAGCAGGGCCACGGTGCTGACGCCGGCGTCAGTGCCCAGCCGGACCATCGTCCGGGCCAGCTCGCGGGCCTGAGCGAGGTCCTTCATGAAGGCCCCGGACCCCACCTTGACGTCGAGCACGAGGGAGCCGGTGCCCTCCGCGATCTTCTTGCTCATGATGGACGAGGCGATGAGCGGCACGCACGAGACGGTGGCGGTCACGTCACGCAGGGCGTAGAGCTTCTTGTCGGCCGGAGCGAGGCCCGATCCCGCAGCACAGATCACCGCGCCCACGTATTCCAGCTGACGCAGCATCTCGTCGTTCGTCAGCGTCGCGCGCCAACCGGGGATCGACTCGAGCTTGTCGAGGGTGCCGCCCGTGTGTCCGAGCCCCCGACCCGAGAGCTGCGGCACGGCGACCCCGCACGCTGCGACGAGCGGTGCCAGGGGGAGCGTGATCTTGTCACCGACGCCTCCGGTGGAGTGCTTGTCGCTGGTGGGCCTCGAGAGGCCGGAGAAGTCCAGCCGCTCCCCGGACCGGATCATCGCATCGGTCCACCGGGCCACCTCCTCGGTGGTCATTCCGTTGAGGTAGATCGCCATGGCCAGGGCCGCCATCTGCTCCTCGGCGACGACGCCCCGGGTGTAGGCGTCGACCACCCAGTCGATCTGTTCGTCACGGAGCGGGGTGTGGTCGCGCTTGGCGGCGATGATGTCGACGGCATCGAAGGCTTCGGTCGCAGGCGTCTGTGCGGTCACGGAACCATCCTCACCCATCCTGGGCTCCGGGCACCGCACCCAGATCGTCGATCCCGAACGCCTGGGGCAGGACCTCGCGCATGCTCAGGACACCTTCGGGAGTCATGAGCAGGCATTCGGGCCCGCCGTTCTCCCACAGCGTCTGGCGGCATCGTCCGCAGGGCATGAGGGCCGCCCCGTCGCTCCCGACGCAGAAGACGGCGACGAGCCGGCCCCCTCCTGTCGCGTGCAGGTGCGAGACCATGCCGCACTCGGCGCAGAGGCCGACCCCGTAGGCGGCGTTCTCGACGTTGCACCCCACGACGACGCGCCCGTCGTCGACGAGACCGGCGACGCCGACCGGGAACCGGGAGTAGGGCGCGTAGGCGCGGTGCATGAGCTCCTCGGCCCGCAGGCGGAGCATCTCCCAGTCGATGCCGTATGCCGCTGAGCCGGCTCCCGGGTCCGCCTCCGTCACGAGGCCTCCCCCTTCCGATAGACGACGCCGTCGGCCTTGGGCATTCGGAGCCGTTGTGAGGCGAAGGCCAGCACGATGAGGGTCGCGAGGTACGGGGTCATCCCCGTCAGCTCCCTCGGGAAGATCGACGTCAGGGCGAACCAGACGAGGACGGCGACGGCGATGACGACGCTGACCAGCCCCACGACGCGCTTGCCCTGCCGGCGACGCCAGAGCGCCCAGGCGCCCCAGAGCAGCAGGAACACCGAGAACGGCAGGAGGAACGCGTGGATGACGTCCCCGCCGCCGCGCAGGTAGATCGCGTCGCTGTAGCCGAAGAGCCCCGCTCCCGCGGCGAGGCCTCCGGGGCGCCAGTTGCCAAAGATCATGGCGGCCAGCCCGATGTAGCCACGGCCGCCCGTCTGGCCCTCGCGGTAGAGGTTGGAGGCGACCATGGCCAGGAAGCCGCCACCGAGCCCGGCCAGCCCGCCGGAGATGACGACCGCGACGAACTTGTAGAGGTAGACGTTGACGCCGAGCGTCTCGGCCGCGGTCGGAGACTCACCACACGACCGCAGACGCAACCCGAACGAGGTGCGCCAGATGATCCACCACGACAGCACGAGCAGGCCGACGACGAGGACGGTGACGACCGAGAGGTTGGTGACGAGGGCGCGGAAGACGCTGGCGACATCGGCCACGAGGAACGTGCGGCCTCGCTCGATCTCGCCCAGCCAGTCGGACAGCCCGGTGATGGTGATCCGGGGCAGCTCGGGCAGGCTCGGCGACTGCGTGCCGCCAGTGGCCTCGAAGGTCCGGACCGCGAGGTAGGAGGCCGCCCCCAGGCCGAGCAGGTTGAGGGCCACACCCGAGATGATGTGGTCGACGCCGAAGACCACGGTGGCGAGGGCATGGATCGCCCCGCCGACGGCTCCCATGAAGATCGCGCCGAGCAGCCCCGCCCACGGGCCGTAGTTCGACGCGAAGAAGGCCGCCCCCCACGTGCCGAGGATCATCATTCCCTCGAGCCCGATGTTGACGACTCCCGCGCGCTCGGACCAGAGGCCGCCGAGACCGGCCAGCGCGATCGGCGCCGCGAGCGCGAGCGCGGCGCCCAGCGCACCGGACGAGTCGATGTCGTTGGCCCCCGTGACGACGCGGGTCAGCGAGACGACGATGAGTCCCACCGCGGCCAGCACGACGAGGCGACGCCACCCCGCGAGAGCAGCCAGCCGGCCCCGCGGTTTGTCGGCCGGGGCGTGGTCCGGCTCGGTCCTCGTGACGACCTGGCTCATGCCGGGGCCCCTTCCTGGACGGTGGCGCCTTGCTGCGCGAGCGCCTGGGCCACGCGCCGCTGCTCGATGCGCACGTTGAGGCGACGGATGACCTCGTAGGCGATGACGACCGACAGGACGATGACGCCCTGGATGATGAGGACGAGGCGGTCGCTGACGCCGGCAGTGATCTGGAGGGCGTTGGACTGCTGGTCGAGGAAGGCCCACAGCACGGCGGCGAACACGATGCCGACGGGGTGGTTGCGACCGAGGAGGGCGATGGCGATCCCGGCGAAGCCCAGACCCGGCTGGAACGTCGTGCCGTAGGCGTAGTCCTGGCCGAAGAGGAGCGGCATGCCGACCAGCCCCGCGACGACGCCGGACAGGACCATCGACATGAGGACCATCCGCTTGACCTTGACGCCGCTCGCCACCGCCGCGGACTCACTGCGGCCGGTGGCGCGCAGGTCGAAGCCGAAGCGCGTCCGGCTGAGGACGAACCAGTAGAGCAGGCCGATGATGACCGCGAGGAGGAGGAGGCCGTAGACCTCGCGCGAGACGCCCGGGATCAGCGGCATCCCGGGCACCCGGGAGCCCTCCGGGACCGGCTTCGTGCTGACGATGTTGGATCCGGTCTGGGGCGCCACCTTGCGGAGCAGGAACGCGACGAGCACGGTCGCGATCGCGTTGAGCATGATCGTCGAGATGACCTCGGAGACACCGCGGTAGACCTTGAGCAGACCGGCGATGCCGGCCCAGATGCCACCGGCGAGCATCGCCACGACGAGCCCGAGCAGGATGTTGAGCGGGCCGGGGAGCCAGCCCTCTCCTGCCACCACTGCGGCGGCGAAGGCCGCGATGCGGTACTGGCCGTCGACGCCGATGTTGAAGAGGTTCATCCGGAAGCCGATGGCCACGGCGACGGCGGAGATGTAGTAGACGATCGCCGCGTTGACGATCGCCACCACGACCCTGGGTCGGGGCACCGACAGGATGGTGCCCCAGACCTCGCCCACCGGGTCTCCGGCGACGACGAGGATCGCGGACGTGACGATGACGGCCACGAGGATGGCCAGGGCGGGCGCGGACAGCGCGAAGCCGAGGCGTCGCAGGTCGAAGCGGCTCATCAGGCGGCTCCCTCTGTCGTGGCGCCGGTCATGGCGGAGCCGAGCTCCTCCTTGGTGACCCGGTCCGGGTCGAACTGGCCGGTGAGCCGGCCACGGAGGATGACGTGGATCGTGTCGGACAGGCCGACGAGCTCCTCCAGGTCGGCCGAGATGAGAAGCACACCGAGCCCGGCCCGGCGGGCCTGCTTGATGTGGTCCCAGATGGCGGCCTGCGCGCCGACGTCGACGCCCCGGGTCGGATGGGCTGCCACGAGGACCTTGGGCTCCCGGCGCATCTCGCGGCCGATGATGAGCTTCTGCTGGTTCCCACCGGACAGCGAACCTGCGGTGACGTTGATGGACGGCGTGCGCACGTCGTACTGCTCGACGACCGCCTCGGTCTCGTGACGGGCCGCGGAGGCATTGATGAGGGCGCCGCCGGGTCCGGTCACGTACACCGGCTCGGTCTGGTGGCCCAGGATGACGTTCTCCCAGAGGGGTGCCTCAAGCAACAGGCCGTGGCGATGGCGATCGGCGGGGATGTAGCCGATCCCGGCCTCGCGCAGCTCGCGGGTGTGCCAGCTCGACGTGTCGACGTCGCCGAGGAGGATCCGCCCGGAGGACGGATCGCGGATTCCCATGATGACCTCGACGAGCTCGTCCTGACCGTTGCCCTCGACACCGGCGATCCCGACGACCTCGCCCGAGTGGATGGTGAGGTTGACGTCGGTGAGCAGCGGCCGTCCCCCGAGCGGGTTGTCCAGGGAGGTCGCCTCGATGGTGAGGAGCGGCACCTCGGTCACCGTGGACTCTTCCGTGCTCGGGGAGGGCAGCTCCGAGCCGACCATGAGCTCGGCGAGGTCACCGGCCGTGACGTCCTGGGGTCGGACCTCCGCCACCGTCGTGCCACGCCGGATCACCGTGATGGCGTCCGCCACCTTCAGGACCTCGTCGAGCTTGTGGGAGATGAAGATGACGGTGAGTCCTTCGGCCTTGAGCTCGCGAAGGTTGTCGAACAGCTCGTCCACCTCCTGCGGCACGAGCACGGCCGTCGGCTCGTCGAGGATGATGATCCGCGCCCCCCGGTACAGCACCTTGAGGATCTCGACCCGCTGCTGGGCACCGACGCCGAGGTTCTCGACGAGGGCGTCGGGGTCGATGTCGAGCCCGTAGGCGTCCGAGATCTCGCTGATCTTGTGACGAGCCGCGTCGCCGATCCCGTGCAGCTTCTCGGCGCCGAGGACGACGTTCTCGAGAACGGTGAAGTTGTCGGCGAGCTGGAAGTGCTGGAAGACCATGCCGATGCCCGCGTCGATCGCGTCAGCCGGTGACCTCAGCTGGCGCTGCCTGCCCTCGACCGCGATGGTCCCCTCGTCGGGCTGCTGCACGCCGTAGAGGATCTTCATCAGCGTCGACTTGCCCGCGCCGTTCTCACCGACGATCGCGTGGACGGTGCCCCGGTGGACGGTCAGCTCGATGTCCTTGTTGGCGACCACGCCCGGGAACCGCTTCGTGATCCCGTGCAGCTCGACGACCGGGTCCGGGGGGGCGGTGGCGGCTGAGTCAGTGGGGACGATGACGCACGCTCCTCATCAGGGCCCGATGAACGGGCGACGACCGAATTGATGAACCACCACGCCGAACGTACACAGTCCCGCGGTGGCAGGGCGAGAAACGGCCCGGACGACGCGGCGCGTCATCCGGGCCGTTTCACCTGACCGGCTGGTCGATCCGCGACTCAGGGAGTCGTGGGGACCTTGATCTCGCCGGAGATGATCTTCTGCTTGTAGTCGTCGAGCTGCGCCTTGATGTCGTCGATCTTGCCGCCTGTCGTGGAGTAGTCCACGCCGCCGGCCTCGAGGTCGAACGACTTCTCGCCGGCCGTGAACTTGTCGTCGGCGATCGACTTGATGAAGTCGTACACGCCCACGTCGACCTTCTTGATCATCGAGGTGAGGATGACGTCGCGCACGGCCGCGTCGGCGGTCAGGGCCTGGTCGGCGTCGACCCCGATGGCGAGCTTGTTCGCGGCCTTCGCCGCCTGGAAGACACCACCGCCGGAACCGCCGGCAGCGTGGTAGACGATGTCGGCGTTGGCCTGGTACATGCCCTCGGCGGCCGCCTTGCCCTTGGCCACGTCACCGAACCCGGAGAAGTCCGGCGGCTGGGTGAGGTACTGCACCTTGATGTCGATGTCCGCCTTGACGGCCTTGGCGCCCGCGATGTAAC
Source organism: Intrasporangium sp. DVR (assembly GCF_040365325.1). Classification (NCBI taxonomy): domain Bacteria; kingdom Bacillati; phylum Actinomycetota; class Actinomycetes; order Micrococcales; family Intrasporangiaceae; genus Intrasporangium; species Intrasporangium sp. DVR. The sequence goes on from NZ_BAABZW010000025.1 coordinate 6,623, forward strand.
CGGCCTCGAACTTCTTGATGAGAGGCGTCTCGACGCCGCCGACGAAGCCGATGACGTTGGTCTTCGACTTCAGAGCCGCGGCCGCGCCCACGAGGAACGAGCCCTCGTGCTCGGCGAACGTGACGTTCTCGATGTTGTCGCCCTGGGCGTCGGTCGAGTCGATCAGGGCGAACCTGACGTCGGGGTTCTCCTTGGCGACCTTGGCCACGGACTGGGCGTAGGCGAAGCCCACCGCCACGATGTTCTCGTAGCCCGCCTCGATCAGCTGCTGGAGCCGCTCCTCACGAGCCGACTCGGCCTCGCCGTTCTGGGCGACGGCTTCCTTGCTGTCGATCTTCAGCTCGGACTTGGCCTTGTCCAGGCCGGCGGCAGCGGCGTCGTTGAAGGACTGGTCACCGCGACCGCCCACGTCGTAGGCCATACCGACCTTGATCTGCTCGCCGCCGGCAGCTGGCCCGGTGCCGGTGCCGCCGGCGCCCGGGGTGGCGTCGGGGGTTTCGCTGCCGCATGCGGCAAGGCCGAGCGCGGCAGCGGCGATGACTGCCGCGACCTTGGTTGCGTGACGCAAGGGATGCTCCTTCACTCCGTGGCCGACGACGACATCGGCCCTGATTCCCGCACTGTAGACCCGGCCCTCGACAGGAAATGAACTGGTCAGTAAAAGTCGCCGCAAGTGTTACCGATCCGCGACCCCCACCACGGAGGACCGGCGGTCGGCCCCCTGAGCGAGGTCAGCGAGGGACGTGCCGCGGAGAGCCCGCGGGGGCGGCGCCCGGCCGGGCCAGGAGGTGGTGGGCGGCCGAGGCGAGCACACAGCCGGCCAGCGTGCTGGCGCCCACGGCGATGGCACCCTCCTCGATGACGAGGTCGCCCCGGTGGAGGTCGTAGCTCGCCCCACCCGGTCGCCGGGTGCCGAGGCGCGCCATGGCGCCGGGGACGTGCGTCAGGTACCAGGCGAAGTCCTCGCCGCCCAAGGACTGCGGGGTGGGCGCGACGGTGGCGCCGGCGCCCACGACGGCAGCGGTGAGGGCGTCGATGCACGATGCGTCGTTGACGACCGGCGGGACGCCCTTGGTGATCACCACGTCGGCGGCGACGGCGTAGGGGGCGACGACGGCGTGGACGACTTCGTCGAGGAGCTTCTCGACCCCCTCCCAGGTCTCCACGTCGAGCATCCGGAGGGTGCCGGTCGCCTTGCCGGTCGCCGGGATGACGTTGTGCGCTCCCCCGCTGTGGATGGACCCCCAGACGAGGGCCGCGGCCGCGCGTGGGTCCAGCCGACGCGAGAGGGCGGCCGGCACATCGGTGACGACCTTCGCCAGGGCGTAGGTGAGGTCCTGGGTCAGGTGCGGCCGAGAGGTGTGGCCACCCCGCCCGGTCAAGGTCACCTCGACCTGGTCGGCAGCCGCCGTGATCGGTCCGACGCGGAGCCCGACGTGACCGACGTCGAGAGCAGGGTCGCAGTGGAGCGCGAAGATCCGATCCACGCCGGCCAGGCCGTCCTGCGCGACGACGTCCTCGGCACCGCCCGGCATGAGCTCCTCCGCGGGCTGGAAGACGAGTCGGGCCCCGACCCCGTGGTCCCGGAGGCGCTCCTCCACCGCCTTGAGCGCGAGCGCGGCGCCGAGCAACGCGGTCGTGTGCACGTCGTGACCGCACGCGTGGCTGACCCCGTCGGTGCGAGAGGCGAACTCGAGCTCGGTCTGCTCGCGGATCGGCAACGCGTCGAGGTCGGCGCGCAGGGCGATCCGGACGACGGGCTCCGGAGCCCCGATGTCGGCCACCAAGCCGGTGCCCTGCAACCTGCGGGCGGCGATGCCAGCCGACTCCAGACGCTCCGCCAGGACGCGGGTCGTACGCACCTCGGCGCGGCCCAGCTCCGGGTGCTGGTGCAGGTCCCGCCGGAAGTCGATGAGCTCACCCTCGTGTGCGGTCACGACACGGGAGATCTCGTCGAACAACGGGGGCATGGTCACGAGTACGGGAGTCTACCGAGAGGATGTCCGTGCCCCTGATGCCGCTTGCCCGAAGGGACCGACCACTCGAGGAGGTGGCGCTGGGAGCGAGCCCAGCGGCATACGGCAGCCGTGTGCCGCTGGGCTCAGAAGGCCTCGCGCGGCTGGTAGGTGCCCCACACCTCACGGAGCGCGTGAGCCACCTCGCCCCCCGTCGCTCTGGCTGCGAGCGCCTTCTTCATCGGGTAGAGCACGTTGTCGGTCCCGCGGGCGGCGTCCTGGAGCTCTGCGAGCGCGGCCCGGACCGCGTCGTTGTCGCGCTCGGCGCGCAGACCCGCGAGGCGCTCGCGCTGCTCGGCCTCGATCTGCGGGTCGACGCGCAGGGGCTCGTAGTGCTCCTCCTGGTCCAGGGTGTACTTGTTGACCCCGACGACGGTGCGCTCCCCGTTGTCGATCTCGAGCTGGACGCGGTAGGCGGAGCGCTCGATCTCGGACTTCTGGAACCCCTGCTCGATCGCGGCCACCGCGCCCCCGCGGTCCTCGACCTGCTGGATCAGCGCGAGCGCTGCCTCCTCGATCTCGTCGGTCATCGACTCGACGACGTAGGAGCCGGCGAACGGGTCGACCGTCTTGGTCACGTCGGTCTCGAAGGCGATCACCTGCTGAGTGCGCAGCGCCAGGCGGGCCGCCTTCTCGGTCGGCAAGGCGATCGCCTCGTCGAAGGAGTTGGTGTGCAGCGACTGGGTCCCGCCGAGGACGGCGCCGAGGCCCTGGAGCGCGACGCGGACGAGGTTGACCTCCGGCTGCTGCGCGGTCAGCTGCACGCCCGCGGTCTGGGTGTGGAAGCGCAGCATCTGGCTCTTCGGGTTGGTCGCGCCGAACTGCTCCTTCATGATCCTGGCCCAGATCCGGCGGGCCGCGCGGAACTTGGCGACCTCCTCCAGCAGCGTCGTGCGCGCGACGAAGAAGAAGGACAGGCGCGGGGCGAAGTCGTCGACGTCGAGGCCGGCGGCCTCGGCGGCGCGGACGTACTCGATCGCGTTGGCGAGGGTGAACGCGATCTCCTGCACGGGCGTCGCCCCCGCCTCGGCCATGTGGTAGCCCGAGATGGAGATGGTGTTCCAGCGCGGCATCTCCTTGTGGCAGTAGGCGAAGACGTCGGCGATGAGGCGCAGGCTCTCACGCGGCGGGTAGATGTAGGTGCCGCGGGCGATGTACTCCTTGAGCACGTCGTTCTGGATCGTGCCGGTCAGCCGGTCCGCGGTGACGCCCTGCTCCTCCGCGACGAGCTGGTAGAGCAGCAGCAGCGTCGAGCCGGGCGCGTTGATGGTCATCGACGTCGAGATCTTGTCCAGCGGCAGCCCGTTGAAGAGGGTGCGCATGTCGTCGAGGCTGTCGATGGCGACGCCGACCTTGCCGACCTCGCCGTGCGCGATCGGCTCGTCCGAGTCGTAGCCCATCTGCGTCGGGAGGTCGAACGCGACCGAGAGTCCACCGGTGCCGGCCTTGACGAGCTGGTGGTATCGCTCGTTGGACTCCTTGGCCGTGCCGAACCCGGCGTACTGCCGCATCGTCCACGGCTTGCCGGTGTACATCGTCGGGTAGACCCCGCGGGTGAACGGGTAGCGCCCCGGCTGGCCGAGCTTGTCGTCCGGGTCGAAGCCGTCCAGCGCGTCGGCGCCGTAGACGGGCCGGATGGGCAGATCGGACTCGGAGCGCGCGCCAGTGCTGTCAGCCATGCAGCCGAGGGTAATGGCGCCGTCGGCCGGTCCGACATGGGCGGACCCCGAACGTAGTCGAGGTCACGCCCGCGTCCCGCCCCTCGGGACCGCGCGGGCGGACGTCACCGCAGACGCCGTATGCCGCTGGGCTGGCTCGCCGGGCCAACCTCCTTGCCTCCCCCCGGGCGGGGGTCCATCGTGAAGGCATGCCCGTGATCGAGGTCCGCGACCTCCACAAGTCCTTCGGCCACACCATCGCCCTCGACGGCCTCGACCTCACCGTCGAACGCGGTGAGATCCACGGGTTCCTCGGGCCCAACGGTGCCGGCAAGTCGACGACTCTGCGCATCCTGCTCGGCCTCGTCCGAGCCGACGGGGGCACCGCCACCGTCCTCGACGGAGACCCCTGGCACGACGTCGAGACCCTCCATCGTCGGCTCGCCTACGTGCCGGGGGACGTCGTGCTCTGGCCCAACCTCACGGGCGGCGAGGTCATCGACCTGCTCGGCTCACTCCGGGGCGGGCTCAACGAGTCGCGGCGTGCCGAGCTCCTCGAGCGCTTCCAGCTCGACCCGACGAAGAAGGGTCGCTCCTACTCGAAGGGGAATCGGCAGAAGGTGGCCCTCGTCGCGGCGCTCGCCTCCGACGTCGAGCTGCTCCTGCTCGACGAGCCGAGCTCGGGGCTCGACCCGCTCATGGACGCGGAGTTCCGACGCTGTGTCCGGGACTTCGCGGGCGACGGGGGGACGGTGCTCCTGTCGAGCCACATCCTCGGCGAGGTCGAGGCCCTCGGTGACCGGGTGAGCATCATCCGGGCAGGACGCAACGTCGAGTCCGGAGCCATCGACGAGCTGCGGCGGCGCTCGCGCACGACCGTCGACGCGTCACTGGAGACGCCGATCGACCCCACCGAGCTGCGGGTCGTGCCGGGAGTCGCCGACCTGGTCATCGCGGGTGACCGGGTGACGTGCACGGTCGAGACCGCTCACCTCGGCGACCTGCTCGCGCGGTTGGGACCCCACGGGATCCGCGGGCTGACGAGCCAGCCGCCCACCCTCGAGGACCTCTTCATGGACCAGTACCGCACCGACGAGGCCGCGGTGGGCCCGCGATGACCGGCTTCGCCGGCACGGGGACCCTGCTGCGCCTCGCCGCGCGCCGGGACCGGGTCCTCCTGCCCACGAGCATCCTCGCCGTCGTGGGCCTGGTCGCCGCAGGCGCGCGGGCGACCATCGACCTCTATCCCGATCCGGCGCTCGCCATCGCCGCGATGCAGGACGCGCTGTCGAACCCGGCCGTGGTGGCCCTCTACGGCCCGGTGTCCGACCCGTCCTCGATCGACTCCCTGGCGACCTTCAAGACGGTGCTCCTCGGGGCGGTGTTCGTCGTCCTGCTCGTCTACGTCGTCGTGCGGCGTCACACCCGCACCGAGGAGGAGGAGGGCCGCCTCGAGCTGCTCGGCGGCGGCGTGGTCGGCCGGCGCGCCCCGCTCACCGCCGCCGTCCTGCTCGCGACTGCTGCCGTGCTCGTGACGACCCTGCTCGTCACCGTGGCATCCGTGCAGGTCGGGCTGGACGAGACCGGGTCGATCGCCCTCGGCGTCGCCTGGGCCACGGCTGGGCTCACCTGGGTCGGCGTCACCGCCGTGGCTGCCCAGCTCGCCGGGACGGCCCGCGGCGCAGCCGGGTTCGCACTGGGGACGCTCGCTGTCGCCTACATGGTCCGGGTCGTCGGGGACGGCGCGGCCGACGGGAGCCTGGCCAGCCGGCTCAGCTGGCTCTCGCCCCTCGGCTGGGTCGTCAAGGTGGAGGCCTACGGTGCGAACCGGCTCTGGGTCGGAGTGCTCGGCGTCCTCGCGTACATCGCCCTGGTCCTCCTCGCCTACGTCCTCCTCGAACGTCGGGACCTCGGGTCCGGCATCTTCGCCGGGCGAGCCGGGCCCGCGCGCGGCGGCCTGCGCAGCACCGGGGCGCTGGCGCGGCGGCTCGCCACCGGAACCGTGGCCGGCTGGGTGGTCGGGGTCGCCGTCCTCGCGTCCGTCATGGGCTCGGTCGCGCCCAACGTCGAGACCTTCCTCAGCGGATCGCAGATCCGTGACCTGCTCACCCGCCTGGGTGGCTCTGCCGGAACCCTCATCGACACGTTCTTCGCGACCGAGCTCGGCTTCGCCTCGGTCGCCGTGTCGGCCCTCGGCATCGCGCTCGTCCTTCGTCTCCGCTCGGAGGAGACCGCGGGCCGAGCCGAGTCGGTCCTGGCCACCCGCACGAGCAGGATCGGCTGGGCCGTCAGCCACCTCGTCGTCGCGGTCGGCGCGACCGCGCTCGTGCTGGCCGTCATGGGCGTGGTGCTCGGCCTCGTCCGCGGCGGGCAGGTCGGTGACGTCCCCGGCCAGGTGGCCAGCCTCGGCGGGGCAGCCCTCGCCCGGCTCCCCGCCGTCTGGGTGTGTCTCGGGGTCGCGCTCGCCTTCGTCGGCCTGGCTCCGCGCTGGACCGGGTTCGCCTGGGGGGTGCTCCTCACCTTCTTCGCCCTCGGGGAGTTCGGTGAGCTGCTTCAGCTGCCCGAGTGGCTGGTGAACCTCTCGCCGTTCGCGCACCTTCCCCGCCTGCCCGGCGCAGACCTGGAGTGGCTGCCGCTCGTCGCCCTGGTGGCCGTGGCGACGGCGCTCGTCGGCGCCGGGCTGTACGGCTTCCGGAACCGCGACATCGCCTGACCGACCGAACCGCCGCAACGGACGACCCTGCCTCCACTACCGTTACGGCCCATGACCTCGATGGACGACTTCTGGGCCGTCATCCCGGCCGGCGGCTCGGGCACCCGGCTGTGGCCGCTCTCCCGCCGCAGCTCGCCCAAGTTCCTGCACGACCTCACCGGTTCGGGCCAGTCCCTGCTCCGGGCCACGTGGGAGCGTCTGGCGCCGCTCGCCGAGGAGCGGGTCATCGTCGTCACCGGCCAGCACCACGCCGAAGCCGTCCGGGCCCAGCTGCCGATGCTCCATCGGGACGCCGTGGTCACCGAGCCGAGCCCCCGCGACTCCATGCCTGCCATCGGCCTCGCCGCAGCCATCCTCGAGCGCCGGGACCCCGGCGCCATCCTCGGCTCGTTCGCTGCGGACCACGTCATCACCGAGGTCGAGGCCTTCCATGGCGCGGTGCGCGAGGCCGTCGTGCTCGCGCGACGAGGCGAGGTCGTCACGATCGGCGTGGAGCCGACCCATCCCGCGACCGGGTTCGGCTACATCCGGGTGGGCGAACCGCTCGGGGTCGAGGACGCGCCCTCCGGTCGTCGCGTGCGCGAGTTCGTCGAGAAGCCGGACGCCGCCACGGCGACCAAATATGTCGAGTCTGGTGAGTTTCGTTGGAATGCAGGCATGTTCGTCGTCGGGGCGACCACGCTGCTCGAGCTGCTGGCGCAGACCCACCCCGAGCTGACCGCCACCCTGCGCATCATCGCGAGCGACCCCCGCCGGATCAGCGACCTGTGGCCCACGCTGCCCAAGGTGGCCATCGACCACGCCGTGGCCGAGCCGGCCGCGGCCGCGGGCCGGGTCGCCGTCGTGCCGGCCCGCTTCGGCTGGAACGACATCGGCGACTTCGCCTCCCTCGCGACGATTCTGGCCGAGCAGGACGGCGCTCCGCCGCTGCGGGTCATCGCGGGAGAGCAGGACGTCGTGGCCATCGACTCAACGGGGCTCGTCGCCGCTGACAGCGGTCGCGCCGTCGCCGTGGTCGGGCTTGACGACATCGTCGTCATCGACACCGCGGACGCGCTGCTCGTCACGACGAAGGAACGCTCACAGGACGTCAAGAGGGTCGTGGAGGAGCTGCAACGACGCGGCTTGTCGGACCTGACCTGACGACAGGAGCCGCACACTCGACCGAGCACCGGGGTCGGCCCCGCTGGGACCGCGGGTGACCCCTGGGCAGGTGGGTCAGTCGCGACCGTAGATGTCGCGGGTGTAGACCTTGTCGGCGACGTCGGCGAGGTCCTCGGAGTGCCGGTTCGCGACGATGACGTCGGCCTCGGCCTTGAACGCGTCGAGGTCGCGGACGACGCGACAGCCGTTGAACGACTCGGACTCGAGGGTCGGCTCGAAGACGATGATCTCCACGTCCTGGGCCATGATCCGCTTCATGATCCCCTGGATGCTCGAGCTCCTGAAGTTGTCGGAGCCCTCCTTCATGACGAGGCGGAACATGCCCACCACCTCGGGGCCGCGCTTGAGGATGTCGCCGGCGATGAAGTCCTTGCGCGTGGTGTTCGAATCGACGATCGACCGGATGAGGGTCTGCGGCACCTGGTCGTAGTTGGCCAGCAGCTGCTTGGTGTCCTTCGGCAGGCAGTAGCCGCCGTAGCCGAAGGACGGATTGTTGTAGTGGGCGCCGATCCGCGGGTCGAGGCCGACTCCCTCGATGATCGACTTCGCGTCGAGGCCGTGCATCGCGGCGTAGGTGTCCAGCTCGTTGAAGTAGGCGACCCGCATCGCGAGGTAGGTGTTGGCGAACAGCTTGGTCGCCTCGGCCTCCGTCGGGTTGGTCAGCAGGACCGGGATGTCCGTGTCCTCGGCGCCCTCCACGAGCAGGTCGGCGAACTGCTTGGCCTCCGCGGAGAGGTCCCCGACGATGATTCGGCTGGGGTGCAGGTTGTCGAACAGAGCGCGCCCCTCGCGCAGGAACTCCGGCGAGAAGATGATCCTCGCGTCGGGGTGCTCCGTGCGGAGCCGCTCGGTGAACCCGACCGGAACGGTGGACTTGATGACCACGGTCGCCGCCGGGGCGTGCACGCGCACGTCGGCCACGACGGACTCGACGCTCGACGTGTTGAAGTAGTTGGTCGTGGGGTCGTAGTCGGTCGGCGTGGCCACGACGACGAACGCCGCACCGTCGTAGGCATCGGCCGGGTCGGCCGTGGCCCGCAGGCTCAGCTCCCGCTCGGCGAGGTACTCCTCGAGCTCCGCATCGACGATCGGGGACCGACGCTCGTTGACCAGCTCGACCCGGTGCCGGTCCAGGTCGAGGGCGACGACCTCGTTGTGCTGGGCCAGGATGACGGCGTTGGAGAGGCCCACGTAGCCGAGGCCGACGACTGCGATCTTCACACCGGACACCTTAGACGGTGCCCCGCGGTGGGGCACCTCGCCGGGAACCCCGGGCCCGACCGCCGCGGGAGGCCGCTGATCCGTGGGAGCGAGCCCAGCGGCATACGGCGTGGTGAACGGCCGTCACCCGACGGTCACGCAACTCACCCCCCGACGTCGCCCCCACCTCACCTGGGCTCGGGACGGTGGGACCGTGCGAGTTGCGATCGTGACCGAGTCGTTCCTCCCCAGCCTCAACGGCGTGACCACCAGCGTCTGCCACGTCGCCGAACACCTCCGCGCCCGCGGGCACGAGGGCGTCATCATCGCTCCCCGGTCGCGGGAGCCGATGCCGGCCACCTTCGCCGGCATCCCCGTGCACCGGATCACGTCCCTGCCGTTCCGTCAGTTCGACGTCGGCCTGCCGAGCGGTGAGATCGAGCAGATCCTCGCGGACGCGGCTCCGGACGTCGTGCACGTGGCCAGCCCCTTCATCATCGGAGCCCGTGGGCTGCGGGCGGCGGTCCGGCTCGACCTGCCGACCGTGGCGATCTTCCAGACCGACATGGCCGGCTACGTCCGCCAGCACACCCCCGGCTCGGCCGGCAACGCGACCGCCAACACGACGTGGCGCTGGATCCGCCGCATCCACTCGTGGGCCGACCTCACCCTCGCGCCCTCCACCGAGGCGCTCGCCGACCTCCGCGCCCACGGCGTGCCCCGCACGGACCTGTGGGGACGCGGAGTCGACACCACCCTCTTCTCCCCCGCCTGGCGCTCCGACGCGCTGAGCCGCGCATTGCGGCGAGAGCTCGCCCCCGGAGGCGAGCGGCTCATCGGCTACGTCGGTCGCCTGGCACCGGAGAAGGAGCTCGAGCGCCTCGCCGAGCTCGCCGACGTGCCGCACAGCCGGCTCGTCATCGTGGGCGACGGGCCGTCACGGCCGGCCGTGGGCGAATTGCTCACCGAGGCCGTCGCGGCGTCGCCGGGGAGACCCAACCTCCCACCGGTCTTCCTCGGGCCACGGCACGGCGAGGACCTGGCCCGCGCCTACGCGACCCTCGACCTCTTCGTCCACACCGGGACCCGCGAGACCTTCGGCCAGACCATCCAGGAAGCCGGGGCCTCCGGCCTGCCGGTCGTCGTGCCCCGGGCCGGCGGTCCGATCGACCTCGTGACCGACGGGGAGAACGGCTACCTCTTCGACCCCCGCACGCCCGGGGCGCTCCGCGAGGCCGTCTGCCGCTCACTCTCCTCGCCGGAGCACCTGACCGAGCTGGGTCGGCGGGGGCTCGAGCGAGTTCGCGACCGGTCCTGGGCCGCCTTCGTCGACCGGCTCATCGGGCACTACGAGGCTGTGGCCGACCGGCGCGTCGCCGTCGCGGCCTGAGCACCCCTGAGGCACCTCGATGTCCGGTCTGAGCGAACCAGTGGACATTGTCACAGTCGCGCGTTCTACCGGTGGGTAGGATTCTGGCGCTCCGGGCACGGCGATAGGGTGCCCCCCGTGGCCACCAACACTCTCCCAAGGACGGGACCTGCTGCGGCGCGCCGAACGACCGTGTTCCTCAAGATGGTCATGGCCGTGTCCGGCGCGCTCTTCGTGCTCTACGTCCTCCTGCACATGTACGGCAACCTCAAGATCTTCTCCGGCGTGGCGGCGTTCGACCACTATGCCGAGAGCCTGCGGACCCTCCTGACGCCGATCCTCCCCGTCGGTGGCGTCCTCTGGCTGCTCCGCGCCCTCCTCGTCGTGGCCGTCGTCGCGCACGTCTGGGCCGCCGCACAGCTCTGGCGCCGCGCCAACGGAGCCCGCTCGACCCGCTACGTCGCCAAGGAGGCGGCGCGGGCCGCGCTGACGTCGAAGGCGATGCGGTGGGGCGGACTCGCGCTGCTGCTCTTCATCATCTGGCACCTGCTGCAGTTCACCATGATCAAGTTCAACGTCGGCCCGGACGCCGCCGGCGACAGTGTCGGTCGACTCGTCATCAGCAGCTTCCAGGTCTGGTGGGTCGCGCTCATCTACGTGCTCGCGATGATCGCCCTGGCGATGCACCTCTACCACGGCATCTTCAGCGCGAGCCAGACGCTCGGCTGGTCGACGACGGCCAGGGCCCGCGCCCGCGCCCGGGGGACGGCGACGGTCGTCGCCCTCGTCGTGGCCATCGGATTCCTCCTGCCGCCGCTCGCCATTCTCTTCGGAATCATCAAGGGGAACTGACCGATGACTCAGCAGACCTCCGGTCTCATCCACAACCTCTATGCCGAGGGCGAGCCCATCCGGGACACCAAGGCTCCCGGCGGGCCGATCGCGGACCGCTGGAACACCCGCAAGTTCGAGTCCGCCCTCGTCAACCCGGCGAACCGCCGCAAGCTCTCCGTCATCATCGTCGGCACCGGTCTCGCCGGTGGCGCCGCGGCCGCGACCCTCGGCGAAGCGGGCTACGGGGTCAAGTCCTTCTGCTACCAGGACTCCCCACGCCGGGCCCACTCGATCGCCGCGCAGGGTGGCATCAACGCCGCGAAGAACTACAAGGAGGACGGCGACTCGGTCTTCCGGCTCTTCTACGACACCGTCAAGGGCGGTGACTACCGGTCCCGCGAGTCCAACGTCTACCGCCTCGCCGAGGTCAGCGCGAACATCATCGACCAGTGCGTCGCGCAGGGCGTCCCCTTCGCCCGCGAGTACGGCGGCCTTCTCGACAACCGCTCCTTCGGTGGCGTCCAGGTGTCCCGCACGTTCTACGCACGCGGCCAGACGGGCCAGCAGCTGCTCATCGGCGCCTACCAGGCCCTCGAGCGCCAGGTGGCCGCCGGCAACGTCGAGATGTTCAGCCGACACGACATGCTCGAGGTCATCGTCGTCGACGGGCGAGCCCGCGGCATCATCGCGCGCGACCTCGTGACAGGTGAGATCGAGACCCACCTCGCCGACGCCGTCGTGCTCGCGACCGGCGGCTACGGCAACGTCTTCTTCCTCTCCACCAACGCGATGGGCTCCAACGTCACGGCGACGTGGCGCGCCCACCGCAAGGGTGCGTACTTCGGCAACCCCTGCTACACGCAGATCCACCCGACGTGCATCCCGGTGGCCGGCGAGCACCAGAGCAAGCTCACCCTGATGTCCGAGTCGCTGCGCAACGACGGCCGCATCTGGGTGCCCAAGCGCGCCGAGGACTGCGACAAGGACCCCCGCCAGATCGCTGAGGAGGACCGCGACTACTACCTCGAGCGGATCTACCCCAGCTTCGGCAACCTCGTCCCCCGCGACATCGCCTCCCGTGCCGCGAAGTACGTCTGCGACGAGGGCCGCGGTGTCGGCCCCAAGGTGGGCGACTTCCGGCGTGGCGTCTACCTCGACTTCACCGACGCGCTGCGCCGGATGAGCAAGGAGGCCGTCGCGGAGAAGTACGGCAACCTGCTCGACATGTACCAGCGGATCACCGGTGAGAACCCGTACGAGGTGCCCATGCGGATCTACCCCGCGGTGCACTACACGATGGGCGGGCTCTGGGTCGACTACGACCTCCAGTCGTCGATCCCGGGCCTCTTCGTCGCGGGCGAGGCGAACTTCAGCGACCACGGCGCCAACCGCCTCGGCGCCTCCGCCCTCATGCAGGGGCTGGCCGACGGGTACTTCGTCCTGCCCAACACCATCCGCGACTACCTCGCCAAGGGACCGTTCGAGAAGCTCGACGAGTCGCACGAGGCCGTCGTCGAGGCCAAGGCGTCCGTCGACGCCCGCCTCGCCCGGCTCCTCGAGATCAACGGCGACCGCACGGTCGACTCGTTCCACCGCGAGCTCGGCAACATCATGTGGGAGTACTGCGGCATGGAGCGCACGGAGGAGGGCCTGCTCAAGGCGATCGACCTCATCCGGGCGCTGCGTGACGAGTTCTGGCGCAACGTGCGGGTCCTCGGGGCCGCGGACACCCTCAACCAGAGCCTCGAGAGGGCCGGCCGCGTCGCCGACTTCCTCGAGCTGGGGGAGCTCATGTGCATCGACGCCCTGCACCGCCGCGAGTCCTGCGGTGGGCACTTCCGGGCCGAGAGCCAGACCGAGGACGGCGAGGCGCTGCGTCACGACGACGAGTTCGCCTACGTCGCGGCCTGGGAGTGGGGTGGCGACAACGGTGGCGCCCCGATCCTGCACAAGGAAGACCTCGTCTACGAATTCGTCGAGATGAAGCAGCGGAGCTACAAGTGACCGGTATGAACCTCACCCTCAAGATCTGGCGCCAGGCCGGCCCTCGCGCCAAGGGCGAGATGGTGACCTACCCGGTCACCGACATCTCCCCCGACATGTCGTTCCTCGAGATGCTCGACGTGCTCAACGAGCAGCTCAACGCCCGCGGCGAGGAGCCGATCGCGTTCGACTCCGACTGCCGCGAGGGGATCTGCGGCATGTGCGGCCTGATGATCTCCGGCAAGGCGCACGGCCCCGAGGTGACGACGACGTGCCAGCTGCACATGCGCTCGTTCCACGACGGTGACGTCATCACCGTCGAGCCGTGGCGGGCCGACGCCTTCCCCGTCATCAAGGACCTCGTCGTCGACCGTGAGGCCTTCGACCGGATCATCCAGGCGGGCGGCTTCATCAGCGCCAACACCGGTGCGGCCCCGGAGGCCCACTCGGTCCCCGTCCCCAAGCCCCAGGCGGACCGTGCCTTCATGGCCGCCGCGTGCATCGGGTGCGGCGCCTGCGTCGCCGCATGCCCCAACGCGTCCGGCATGCTCTTCCTCGGCGCCAAGGTCACCCACCTCGGCGAGCTGCCCCAGGGCCAGCCCGAGCGGGACGCGCGGGTCGTCGCCATGGTCGACCAGCACGACCACGAGGGGTTCGGCGGGTGCACCAACATCGGCGAGTGCTCGCGCGCCTGCCCGAAGGAGATCCCCCAGGACGTCATCAACCAGCTCAACCTGGACCTGCGGCACGCGCTGTCGCGGGGGCTGTGACCTGCTGAGGCCACGAGCCGAAGGCCCGTTCCCTCTCGAGGGGCGGGCCTTCGCCGTGTCGTATGCCGCTGGGCTCGCTCCCGGGGCGACGCTAGGGTTTCCGCCGTGAACCGAAAGCCTGCAGCGACGCGGCGGCTGCTCCCGACGGCTCTCACTGCCACGGTGCTGGTCACCGTGTTGGTCACCGTGCTGGCCACCGGTGTGAGCCCGGCGTTCTCGGCCGCCGGGACGCCGGTCCCGCACGCGGCGACGGCGACGCCGACCTGCGAGGAGTGGCAGACGGTCACGCGGCTGCCCCTGCCGGCGCAGGGTCGCCCCACGCCGGGCTCGGCGACGGGTTCGTCCACGGTGACGCCCAGGCCCCGGACGACACCGGTGTGTCGAAACGCACCGCCCACGCCCTTCCCTCACCCGGCGTGGCTCCCGGAGACCGTGGTCGGCGGTGCTCGGCTCGGCGCCACAGGAGTGGTCGTCGACCTTCCCCCGGGGACGCCCGCGCCGCCGGCCGTGCGGGACGTGGCCTATATCCTCGCGGACCTCGACACGGGAGCGATCCTGGCGGCGAAGTCACCACACGCCTGGCTCCGCCCCGCCAGCACCCTGAAGACGTTGACCGCGCTCACCCTCCTGCCCCGTCTCGACCGCAGTCGTCTCGTCCTCGCCCGGCCCGAGCACGAGGCTGCTGCAGGGACCCGCGTGGGCATCCTCGCCGGGAACCGCTATCCGATCGGCAAGCTCTTCGAGGCCCTGCTCCTCTCGTCCGCCAACGACGCCGCCTACCTGTTGGCCGACGCTGCCGGCGGCTCCGAGCGGACCGCCGCGCTGATGAACGAGAAGGCGTTCGAGCTGGGTGCGCATGACACCGTCGCCGTCGACCCGAGCGGGCTGGACGAGGCCGGTCAGCACTCCGGCGCCTACGACCTCGCGCTGATCGGCCGGGCCGCCATGCGGCTGGCGACCTTCCGTCGCTACGTGGCCAAGCGCGACGCCATCTTCCCGGGAGGCAGGGCGACGGCGACCGGCACGGTGTACCCGAGCTTCCAGATCCAGAACATCAACGAGCTGCTCGGCCGCTACCCGGGCGCCATCGGGATCAAGCCCGGGCGCACCAACCGGGCCCAGCACACCTTCATCGGCGCGGCCACCCGCAACGGTCGCACGCTCATCGTCACGCAGATGGGCAGCACGACCGGCGACTGGCAGGACACCGCGGCGCTGCTCGACTGGGGTTTCGCCCACGCAGACACCGTGCCCCCCGTCGGGCAGCTCGTCGCACCCGGCGCCGCCCCGCCTCGCCCCGCCCCGAGTGCCCCACCGAGCTCGCCGGGCTCCACGCCGGCGCCGGGGCCGTCGGGCGCCGCCGGCACGGTCCCTGCGCCCGCCGGTGCCGGCAGCCCCCGGGGTGCCGGCGGTCCGAGCGGCGCCCTGCCGGAGAGCACCGCCTCGAACCTGGCGGCCGGAGCGATCTCGGCCCTGGCCCTCGTCCTCGCCGCCGGCGTCCTGCTCCTCATCCGTCGCAGCCGTCGCGTCTGACCGCGACTGACCGCGGCTCACCTGCGGCGCCGGCCCCCGCCCCTGCCCCGCCACGCACCGATCGCCAGGGTGCCGGCAGCACCGAGCACGACACCGGCCACGGCCGAGACCCGGTCACCCACCCGACTCGGCGCCGCCTCGGGGACGACGTGAGCGGCATACGGCTGGACGGTGGTCGCGGACACGACGGCGGCGTCCTCGGCAGCGCCCCGTCCCTTCCCCTCACCGGCCAGACGCGCGACGTCGACGTCGTTGGCTGCCCAGGCGGAGGCCAGCAGGACCACCCGGGACATGAGGTTGAGCCAGAAGAGCAGGCCCACGGCCACGGCGACCGCGCCGAGCAGGGGGTTGGCCGTGGCTCGCTCGATGAGCACACCACCGAAGTACTTCAGGGCGGTCAAGAGGACCGCTCCGACGACCGCGCCGTTGCGGACGTTGGTCCACGGGAGGGGCACTCCGGAGAGCAGCCGGATCAGGACCACCATGATCCCGGTGTCGAAGAACACCCCGAGCAGCAGGCCGATGACGGTGATGAGGACGGCGTTGCCGCCGACGCCCAGCCACTCGGCGACCTGCTCGGCGAGGCCGCCGATGACGCTCGTCATGACGGCCGAGACAGCGATGGCGAGACCGAGCGTCAGCAGGACACCGAGATCCCGGAGCTTGGCGGTGAGGAAGTTGCCCGGACTCGCGTCGAGGCCGAACACGCCGCGAATGCCCGTGCGCAGCGCGCTGATCCAGCCCAGCCCGGAGAAGAGCAGCGTCGCCAGGGAGACGACGCCCGTGATGGTCAGCGTGGAGCTCTCCGGCGCCGACAGACTGATGATCCCGTCGGGGTTGCTCTCCGTCCGCACCATCCCGGGAAGGTAGTCGTTGAGGGAGTCGGCGATGGTTGCCAACAGCTCGGGGCGCCCGTGCAGGACGAACCCGAAGACCGTGAAGGCCAACGCCAGCGCGGGGAAGATGGAGAAGAACGCGAAGTAGCCGATGCCCGCCGCGAGGAGGTCGCCGTTGGCGTCGCCGTAGCGCCTCCATGCCCGGTAGGGAGCGGACGCCTTGAGCCGAGCACCCAACGCTGCGATCGCCATGTCCAGGTCAACCTCTCTGGCTGCCCCGCAATCGGAAGTCGTGGGTGGGCCGCCACACCTGGTCAGTACCCAGGACGTAGAGCTGGAACGCGTCCACCCGGAACGACACGTGGAAGTCGGCCAGCTCCTCGAAGGCCCGGTCGAGCTCCTCCGGGCCCACGTTGTGGGCGACCGTCACGTGCGGGTGGTAGTAGAAGTCCAGGTCGCGGCGCACCGGCCCGGACCTCAGCGCGGTCTCCAGACGCTCGCAGTTGGACACGCCCTGGGCGACCTGGATGTAGACGACGTCGGACACCGGGCGGAAGGTGCCCGTCCCTCGCAGCACGACGTCGAAGGGGTCCCGCTCGTCGGCCACCTGCTTGCAGTAGGCGACGAACTCCTCGTAGACCCCGTCCTCGACCGGTGTCGGCGGCAACAACGTGATGTGCGCCGGGATGCGCCACGCAGAGGCATCACCGAACGCCGCCCGGCGCTCCTGGAGATGCTCACCGTGCGGCGACGGGATCGGGATGGAGACACCGATCGTCGTTGGTGGGGTCACAGAGGAACCGTACCGTTTGCGCGCGCACGCCCAGTGGGCGGCACGACGGCCCGGCCGCTGGGCCGTGAGCTCACCAGCCGCGTTTCAACGCGGGAAGCAGCCCCACGCGGTCGTAGACCCGGCGAACCGTGGCCTCAGCCACCTCCGCCGCCCGCTCCGCACCATCGGCGAGGATCGCATCGAGCTGGGCCGGGTCCTGCAGCAGCTCCAGCGTCCGGTCCCGGAACGGGGTGATCGCCGCCACCACGACATCCGCGACCTCCTTCTTCAGGTCGCCGTAGCCCTTTTCCTCGAACGCCGCCTCCAGCTGCGCGATCGGCGTGCCCGACAGGGCGTGGTGGATCGACAGGAGGTTGGAGACTCCGGGCTTGCGCTCAGGGTCGTACCTGACCTCCCGCTCCGTGTCCGTCACGGCCGACCTGATCTTCTTGGCGACCCGGGCCGGGTCCTCGAGCAGCGAGATGAGCCCCGCATCGGTCGCGGCCGACTTGCTCATCTTGGCCGTCGGCTCCTGCAGGTCCTGGATCTTGGCGATCTCGCGGATGATGTGCGGCTCCGGGACGACGAGCGTCTCACCGAACCGCTGGTTGAACCGGCCCGCGAGATCGCGGGACAGCTCGAGGTGCTGGCGTTGGTCCTCCCCGACCGGGACGACCGCCGGGTCGTAGATGAGGATGTCGGCGGCCATCAGGATCGGGTAGGTGAAGAGCCCGACATTGGCCACAGCCCCCTTCGCCGTCTTGTCCTTGAACTGCGTCATCCGACTCGCCTCGCCGAACCCGGTGAGCGTGGACAGCACCCAGGCGAGCTCTGTGTGCTGGGCGACGTGGCTCTGCACGAAGAGGACCGAACGCGTCGGGTCGACCCCTCCGGCGATGAACTGGGCCGCCGTCGCCCGAGTCCGCTCACGCAGCTCCTTGGGGTCCGGGAAGACCGTCAGCGAGTGGAGGTCGGCCACGAAGTAGAAGGCGTCATGGGTCTCTTGGAGCTTCACCCACTCGACGAGCGCACCGATGTAGTTGCCGAGGTGCAGGGAGTCGCTCGTCGGCTGCATTCCGGAGAGGCTGCGGGGCTGGTGGCTCGAAGGCATGGGTGCATTCTGGCCCATCGGTCCACGTGCTCCGAATCGGTGTCCGGGCCTGTCGTCAGAGCTCGTAGTCGACGACCACCGGCGCGTGGTCGCTCCAGCGGGCGGCGTAGCTCGCCGCCCTCCCGACGGTGGCTCCCACGGCCGTCGGGGCGAACGCCCTGCTCACCAGCTGGTAGTCGATGCGCCAGCCCGAGTCGTTGTCGAAGGCCTGCCCACGCCAGGACCACCAGGTGTAGGGCCCCGGCCCCGGTCCGTGCAGCGCGCGGTGGACATCGACCCAGCCGAGGTCGTCGAACCACCGGTCGAAGTAGGCGCGCTCCTCGAGGAGGAATCCGGACTTCCTGAGGTTGCCCTTCCAGTTCTTCAGGTCGTGCTCCCGGTGGGCGACGTTGAGGTCCCCGGTCACGACCATGAGCTCGCCCACCTCGGCGGCGCGTTGCATCCGGCTGGTCATCGCGGTGAGGAAGGAGTACTTCTCGACCTGGCGATCCGTGAGCGCCTCACCCGTGTGGACGTAGGTGGAGGCGATGGTGACGCTGCCGACGGGCGTCGAGACCTCGACCTCGATCCAGCGGCCGGCGTCGGCGAAGGCGCCGTCGAGTCCGACGGCCACAGCGGTGTGTGGGTCGCGCGTCGCCACCGCCACGCCTGCCCGACCCTTCGCCGCACCCTCGGTGTGGGCGACGTGCCAGTGCCCCAGCCCGGCCTCCGCCAGCGCCTTGGACAGCTGCGTGTCGTCGGCCCGGACCTCCTGCAGGCACAGGACGTCCGGCGCAGCCTGGGAGATCCACTGCGCCGCCCCACGCCGGATCGCAGCCCGGATGCCGTTGACGTTGGCGGTGATGATGCGCATGGGCGTCATTGTGCCGGTCGGGACCCACCGACGCGGACGCGCCCCGGGCGACGGCGCGGCCACCGGCGACGCCTGGGTCGAGCCCCGACATAGACTCCGCTCGTGTCACCGACAGCCATCGCCCTCGCCCCCGTCGTGCTCGCGGCCGTCCTCATGATCGCCGCCGCTGGGAAGCTCAGGGCACCCTCCCGCTCGACCGAGGCCCTCGTGGCCCTCGACGTCCCGCACTGGCTCCGTGACCGCCGCCTGGTCACCGCACACCCGTGGGCCGAGATCGTGCTCGCCCTGGGTCTCGTGCTGGCAACCGGATGGCTCGGCACGGCGTTCGCGACCGGAACGGCGATCCTGTTCGCCGGCTACCTCGTCCTCATCGCCCGTGCCGCGAGGAAGCCGGAGCCCGTCGACTGCGACTGCTTCGGCGCGCTCGGCGCGGGGCGCGTGACCCGGGCCACCGTCGCACGCAACATCTGGTACGTCCTCGTGGCGGCGGCTGCTGTCTGGGCCCACGCTGGGGGTGTCAGCCCCGTGTCAGTCATCTCGAGCCTGGGCGCACACGAATGGTGGTGGGTGGCTGCGGCCGCAGCGGTCGCGCTGACGGTCGCCCTGACCATGCACGGTCAGGGCAGCGGAGCCGCGGCGGAGATGCGCGCCGGTGACGAGGACGACCTCGACGAGTACGTCCGCACGCCCACCCCTGCCGTCCTCGTCAAGCACGCGGACGGCACGGAGGTCACGCTCCGGGACCTGAGCGCAGGCCGGGCCCAGCTGCTCCTCTTCGTGTCCCGCACGTGCGGCTGGTGCAGCGAGGTCGTGGACCAGACCCCCGAGTGGCGGGCCGACCTCGCAGAACTCGACGTCCGCCTGGTGTACTCGCAGCCCTCGGACAACGGCGCCGACCATGAGACCACCCTCTACGACGAGAAGTCCTGGGCGCGGTTGTCCTGCGGGGTCTCCTCCTTCCCAGCGGCCGTCGCTCTGGGCCGGGACGGGCTGCTCGCAGGTGGACCGGTGACCGGTCACGTGGCCGTCGCGGAGTTCGTCGAGGAGATCAAGCAGCAGCTCGGCTAGGTCTGCGCCCCAACCGCCGGGTCCTCGGACACGACGAAGGGCCCCGACCACTGGTCGGAGCCCTTCGTCTCACGCTGGGTGACTCAGGCGGTCGCGCCGCACTTGCCGGTGCCACAGATGCTCGGGATGCTGGAGCACCCATCCGGCTGGGCGTCGCAGCTGCCGCCGCCGCTGGTCCACGACCCACCCTTGAGGTTGCCGGTCTGGGGCTCGGCCGCGGTGCACTCGCCGGTGAAGCCCCCGGTGAACTCGACGGTGAAGACACCGCCGGAGCTCTCGGTGGCGCCGTTGGTCCAGACCGCGATCGTCTTGGTCTCCCCCGCCGGGATCACGATCGAGTCGGCGAACTCGCCGCAGTTGACCGCCGGGTCAGAGATGCCGACGACACACAGCGACTTGCCGTCGTTGAACATCCCCGTGACCGCGCAGATCGTGTAGTCCTGCGAGCTCTTGGTGTTGTCGAAGACGAGGAACGCGACGTTGCCCTTGTCGTAGCACTTGGCCCCGCTCGACTGGCCGGGGAGCTTGCACAGCGAGCTGAGCTCGAAGTTGATCTCCGGCTCCTCCGGCGACGAGGCCGAAGCGGGCGTGCTGGCGGCGACAGCGACGGCCGGGACGGCCCAAGCTGCGCCCTTGACAACGGTGCGCCGCGACGGGCGCAGACCGGAGCCGTTCTCGTTGTTGGTCATGTGGGTGACTCCCCCTCAGGTTCTGGACGCATGCTCAGGTGCTCCGCGGCTCTTGAAAAACACAGACGACACTCCCCGGGAGCCGTGGCAGACGATACCGCATGGTGAAGTCACGCAGCACGCGTTTCCGCGCAGGTCAGCCGCTATTTGCGGATCTGTGACCTCCACCTTTGTGCCGTCGTCCGCGAAGCCGAGCGGCCTGGTCCGACCCAGCCTCGTCAGGCCCGGTCCCGCGCCACCGCGGACCACACGGAGGCGTGACCCCGCGCGCTGGCCTCCCAGGTGAAGGTTCCCGCCCGTAGACGCCCCCGCAGGGCCATCGCGGCCACGTCGGGATCAGCGGACACCGCGTGGAGGATCCCGTCGGTCAGTCCTGCCGGCGTGGGCGGCACGAGCAGGCCACCGTCACCGACGACCTCGGGCAGCGCGCCGGCGTCAGCCGCGACGACCGGAGTGCCGGCGGCCATCCCCTCGAGAGCCGGGAGGCCGAAGCCCTCGTAGCGTGACGGCACGACGAGGGCGGACGCCGCGGCGATGAGGCCGGGCAGGAGCGAGCCCTCCACCCGCCCGACGAGACGAGCCGAGGGGATCCCGGCGAAGAGTGCCGTCCGGCGGGGATGCTCCGGTCCGGCCACGACCAGGGTCAGATCTGGTCGCGACCTGGACACCTGCTGCCACGCCGCTGCGAGGGCCTCGAGGTTCTTCCGCTCGGAGGCACCTCCGGTAACGAGGACGTAGTCGCCCCCGTCGACTCCCATTCGGGCGAGCACGTCGGGCGCCGCGGGCACAGGGTCGAAGAAGCGGTCGTCGACGCCGTTGTGCACGACGTGCGGCTCGTCGATGCCGAGCACGTCAACCGCCTCTGCGGCGCTGAAGCTCGACACGCAGATGACCGCCGCTGCCCGACGCAGCTCCTCCACGGCGGCGCGCACGGGGCGGGACTCGTCCGGGAACTTCCACGCCACGACGTCGTGCAGCGTCACCACGTCGGCACGGGGTGACGGCGGGAGCTCGAGGTTCGTCCGATGGCTGACCGTGTCCCCGCCGTACAGGAGGCGGCCCAGCTCCCGCCTGGCCGTGGCGGAGGCCGTCGAGGCCCATCCCATCGGCAGACGCCGGTTGCCGGGCGTGCGTGCCCGCAGCGACCGGACCGCGACCTGCCGCACCCGCCATCCACTGCCGGCCACCGATGTCAGGGCGGACTCGGCGCGGCGTGAGACCTCCGCCTCGTAGACCTGCGCCCCCATGGGGTGGTCGGTCGCCACGCTGGCGATCGTCAGGCGCGGCACGCGATCCCCCTCCGGTCGATGCCCGGGCTTCGAACCAGTCCTGCCGAGCGCTCACGCATCATAGGGTGGGCCGGTTGCCGGCGGCTGGAGGCCGGCACGAGGCAAGGAGGTCGGCGGGAACGTGGAACGGCGGATCGCGCTCGTGTCGTCGTCCTTCCATCCCCACACGGGTGGCGTGGAGGAGCACGTCCGGCACGTCGCCGCGGCCTATGCCGCACAGGGCCACCGCGTCGAGGTGTGGACGGTGGACCGAGGGAACGGGCTCGGCACCCGCGAGGTCGATGGCATCGAGGTCCGTGAGCTCCCGACGCCCCTTCCGGCTCGCTCCGTCGGGGCGCTCGCCCGGTTCGGTCTGGCCCTCCCTGCCGCCCTGCGGTCCTGGGTCGCGGCCTACCGCAGCTTCCGGCCGGAGGTCCTGCACGTCCACTGCTTCGGCCCCAACGGCCTCTACTCCCTGGGCCTGAGCAGGCTGACGCACACCCCCTTGGTCGTGAGCGGGCACGGCGAGACGTTCATGGACGACCACCAGGTCTTCGAGAGGTCAGCCCTGCTGCGCCGGGGTCTGCGGGAGGCCGGGCAGCACGCCGCAGCCGTGACCGCCTGCTCCCGGATGGTGGCCGAGGACCTCGCCGACAACTACGGGGTGAGCGACCCCCTCGTCGTCCCCAACGGGGTGGAGCTGCGAGAGGGAGCCGAGGTCCGCACGTCACGACCGCCCGGGTGGTGGCCCGACCAGGGTCCGGTCGTGGGAGCGGTCGGACGAGTCGAGACCGTCAAGGGCTTCGACCTGCTGCTTCGAGCCTTTGCGGCGGTGCGCCGACCCGGTGAGCACCTCGTCATCGCCGGCGAGGGCGGCGCCCTCGCGGAGATCGAGAGGCAGAGGGTCGATCTCGGGCTGGCCGGGGCCGTGGTCCTGCCCGGCCGCATCAGCCGACCCGAGGTGTGCTGGCTCATGGAGAGGTCGACCGCGGTCGTCGTCCCCAGTCGGGTCGAGGCGTTCGGGATCGTCGCCCTCGAGGCCTGGCGCGGCGGGACACCGTTGATCCTCACGGAGAACAGCGGAGCCCGCGACCTGGCCGAGGACGCCGTCAACGCCTTCCTCGTGGACCCGACCGACGTCGAGGCCCTGGGTGCCACCATCCGCGAGGTCATCGACAACCCGGCCGCGAGCGCCCTCGTCGCAGCGAACGGCCGCAGGACCGTGGAGGACTACACCTGGGACCGCGTCGCGGCCGACTACCTGGCCCTCTACGACCGGATCCTCGGCGGATCCGCCGAGCCGCTGCGGCCCCCCTCATGACATCGCACGGCGTCGGCATCAACGGCAAGTGGCTCAGCCAGCCCGTGACCGGGACCCAGCGGTACGCCGGAGAGATGGTCCGCCGCATCCTCGACGGGCTGCCGCGGCCGGTGACCCTCCACATCCCGCGTGATGCCGAGCCGCCCCCGTGGCTGCCGCCTGATGTCAGGGTGCGGCGGTCGCCGCTGGCCGGAACGCTCTTCGAGCAGGTCTGGCTGCCCTGGGCCGGACGCCGCCAGCTGCTGGTCAGCCTGGGAGGGCCGGCGCCCGTTGTCGCCGGGCGACAGGTCGTCACCATGCACGATGCCTCCGTCTTCCGCTTTCCCGACACCTACAGTGGCGTGTTCGGCGCCTGGTACCGGTTGATGTACCGGGTCCTCGCTCGACGAGCGACGGCGATCGTCACCGTCTCGCGCTTCAGCGCCTCCGAGCTCGCCGCCGTGCTCGGAGCGCCGGTCGAGCGATTCGTCGTGGCCGGGAACGGCAGTGACCACGTCGACCAGGTCCGGGCCGCCCGCCCGGACCTGCCCCGGCTGGACGAGTCGTTCGTGCTCTGTGTCGGCACCTTCGCCCGACACAAGAACCTCTCCGAGACCCTCGGCCTCTTCGAGAGTGCCGGGATCCGATCCGTCGTCGTCGGCGCCTCAGGGGGCGACCGGGTCTTCCAGTCGGAGAGACGCGCGGCCTGGCAGCTCGCCACGTTCGCCGGGCGGCTCGCCGACGAGGAGGTCGTCTGGCTCTACGAGCACGCCCGGTGCCTCGTCTTCCCTTCGCGCTACGAAGGCTTCGGCCTCCCCGTGGTCGAGGCCCAGCGGAAGGGGTGTCCGGTCATCGCACTCGCAGCCGCCTCGATCCCGGAGGTCGCAGGCGAGGGAGCCATCCTCGTGGAGCGCACGGAAGACCTCCCGGCGGCCGTGGGCCTCCTCGACCGGGACCCGTGTGTGAGGGACGCCCTGGAGGAAGCGGGACGAGCGAACGCCGACCGACGCCTCTGGCGGGACAGCGCCGCCACGGTCCTCGACCTGATCACCCAGCTGCTGGGAGAGGTGCGGGACCCGAACCCGCCCCGCCGTCAACCGTCAGATCGACCGCACCAGGACGAACCATGAGACCACCGGGAACCCGACGACGAGGGCGATGCCGAGGACCCGGAACGCGGCGGCGTGGCTGTAGATGCGCACCATGATGGCGGCGAGCACCCCGATCCCGAAGATGCCGATCGACCAGTTGGCCAGCCGCGCGCTCAGCTCGACGATCTCCGCGGACTTGGTGATGTTGGCGATGGTCGCCGCCTTGCCGGCCGGCCCCCAGGGCGCCGGCAGGGGGACCTGAGCGAACAAGAGAGCGGCGATCCCGAGCAGGTCGGTCTTGAGGTGGCTCTGGCGACGGGCGGACATCTGATGCCGGGCGCGAACCGTGGGCTGGACACGGGGGGGCGGCGACGCGAGGGCCCTCGGCAGGGTGAGCAGGCACCCGGGGAGCCCGATGAGCAGCGCGAGCAGACCGGCATACAGCTTGGGGCGTGTGTCGCTGGCGAAGGCCAGAGTGGTCACCACGGGGACCGTGGCCCGGGTGAGCAGCCACACGTAGATGACGAAGAGGAGGGCGGCGCCAACGGCGACGGGGCCGTCGCCGCTGATGCGCCCGGGCCTTCTTGACATGAGGGCCAGTGTATTCAGGCCGGCCAACCTAGACTTGCCGGGTGGACCGCACGCAGGAACGACCGGAGCCCGACCTCTTCGGGCAGCAGGCGGTCGACGACGAGGCTCTGGAGCGCACCTCCGGGCGCGAGCGTCGTGACCGGCGGCGCAACCGGAAGGTCCTCGTCGCGGCCCTGGTGCTGCTGCTCGTTCCTGTGTTCGCTGTCGGTGGGTACCTCGCCTGGCTCAACCACATCGTCACCGACAACGTGAAGCAGGCCACGCTGTTGCCGGACTCGGGCACGCGGCCGACGGACCAGGAGGGGAACGTCGTCGCGCAACCCACGGGCAACGGCACCAACTACCTGCTCATCGGCAACGACGCCCGCCCCGGCGACACCGGCTCCCGGTCGGACGTCATGGTGCTCGTCCACGTGCCGGAGGACAGGAGGGACGTCACCCTCATCCACTTCCCGAGAGACCTCTGGGTGCCGATTCCCGGCAAGGGTGAGGCCAAGCTCAACGCCGCCTATGCCTTCGGCGGTGCTCCGCTTCTCGTCCGGACGATGCAGAACATGCTCGGCATCGAGGTCGACCATGTCGCGATGGTGGGTTTCGAAGGCTTCAAGTCGATGACCGACGCCGTGGGCGGTGTCGACGTCAACGTCGAGGAGGCCTCCGAGGGCGACGGAAAGGTGTTCCCCGAGGGCGTGATGCACATGGACGGCGAGACGGCCCTCGTGTTCGTCCGCCAGCGCTACCAGCTCAGCGAGGGGGACATCTCGCGGGGCAAGCGCCAGCAGGCCTTCATCAAGGCCCTGATGCTCAAGGCGCTCAGCAGGGAGACGCTGACGAACCCACTGCAGCTCAAGGACTTCCTGGACGCCGCGACGAGCAACCTGACGGTCGACCAGAACCTCGACGTCTCCACGATGCGCTCCGAGGCCTTCGCGATGCGGCACATCCGCGGCGGTGACATCCGCTTCATCACCGCACCCTTCAGCGGCTTCGGCACCAGTGCCGACGGCCAGTCCATCGACGTGGTCGACGAGGTTCGCATGGAGGAGCTGGGCGAGGCCATCCGGTCCGACGAGCTCGAGTCCTACGAGTAGCCCGGCCTCGGGTCAGGCCTGCTCCCAGTCCGTCAGGTCTGCTCCGCTGACCCAGGTCCGTTCCCCGACGACCAGCCAGCCGGCCTCAGCGGCAACGGAGATGGCGACGTTGCCGGCGCTCCCCTGCGCCGCGTCGACGCAGGCGACCTCGGTCGCCCCCACTCCCCTGGTCACCTTGGCGACCTGGAGCCCGCCACAGCCCTCGACGCCCGCCCGCACGACGTAGGTCGCGAGCACGCCACCCTCGAGCCGGTTGGAGATGGCCAGGGCCCCCTCGGCCTCCCCCGAGTCGCGCCAGGTGACGCCACCGTCGTCGGTGACCTTGACCCCGCCCTCCCGACACAGCGCCTCGGCCTGGTCCGCGGACGTCCGGGAGAGGTCGATGACGGCGTCGCCGCCGCACGGCGTCGCCGCGGGGGACTGCGGTGTCGTCACCTCGGACCGGACGTCGAGCCTGCGTGCCCAGCCGCCGACCAGGGCATCCGGCCCTGCCCAGGTCCGGCCGCCGTCTTCGGTGGTGAACTGGTCCTGGGCGCAGCTGTCGACGCCTCCGACGATGAACCCGCGTTGCCGGTCGAGGGGCTGCACCCGCGCGATGGTGTCCGCTGGTGCATCGACGTCGTCCCAGGTCGTTCCGCCGTCGACGGAGATCGACAGCGTGGCCCCACCCGTCGCGCAGGACCCGACCGTGGCGCGCCACGCCACCTCCCGGTCGAGGGCGGCAAGGAGGATGCGGACCGGCCGCGGAGCCAGCTGCCCGATGGAGTCGAGCGTGCCTGACGTCGTGGTTCCCGTCGGCACCGTGGTCTGAGGGGCTCCCGTCTCGGCAGGCTCCACCGTCTCCGGGACGAGGGGCGTCGTGCGGGTGACGGAGGGGGCGGCGGTGGAGGTCGACGTCGCCGGCGGGCGCAGGGCGAGGTAGACGAGCACGATGTCGACGAGCAGGAACACCACCAACCCCGCCGTGGAGACTCCCCGCTTCATCCCGCAACCGCTCCTTGCCCGCCGTCGACCGTCTTCGGTGCTGCCATCGTAGAGGTGACGGGGGGCCACCCCAGCGGCTCCGGAGGTCGGCGGGACGTCCCTGCGATACTGCGCCCATGGACTACAGCCATCCGACCCGGAGGCGGGCCAGGGCCGTTCGCCGGCTCCTCGCGGCGAGCACCCGACTCCCCGTCTGGATCGGGGGCACGTCCATGCCGGGCTACTGGTGGGACGGGCACGAGAACTTCGGCGACGCCCTGACACCGTGGCTGCTCCCCCGCTATGGGATCGTCCCCGTCCACCGAGAGCCATCCAGGGCGCGATTCCTCGGCGTGGGGAGCATCATCGAGTTCCTCCCGGACGACTTCGAGGGACTGGTCTGGGGCAGCGGGCTGATGCACGAAGCGCCCCGCCACCTGCCGCACGCGACCTTCCTGGCCGTCCGCGGGCGGCTGACCCACGAGCTGGTGGGCAGTCCTCCCGGGTGCGAGCTGGGTGACCCCGGCCTCCTCGTCGCTCACCACCGGCGCCGGCGGCCCGTGCGGTGGGAGCTCGGTGTCGCACCCCACGGTCACCACTGGAACGACCCCGACCTGCACGCCCTGGCCGCAGCGCATCCGGGCCGCGTCCGACTGGTCAACGTGAACCGGTCGGTTCCCACGGTCGTCGACGAGATCAGCTCGTGCGCCGCCATCGTCACCACGTCTCTGCACGGCCTCATCACGGCCGATGCCTTCGGGATCCCCGCGGCGTGGACGACCTTGGAGCCGGCCCTGTCCGGGGGGGACTTCAAGTTCCGCGACTACGAGTCGGTCATCTCCCCCGGCAGGTCGCGGCACTTCACCCACTCGCCGGAGATGAGTGTGGAGCAGCTGAAGCGGCAGGCGGTGCAGGTGTCCGCCGACGCCGTCGCGGACTGCGTGGCCTCCCTGCGCTCGGCGACGAGGGAGTTCCACCGACTGGCCCGGAGGACCGCACGCTTTCCGGTGTCGACGATTCGTCAGGTGCTCGACCGGGGCTGAGTGCCGCCCGACCGTTGGTCACCGGCAGCGCCGGCCACCCGCTCCAGCACGTGAGCCATCACCTCGACGCGGTCCGACCATGAGGGGACCTCGGCCTCGGGCAGGTCGGAGGCGCGGCCCCACCCTGGCGCGGTCCGCTCGAGCACCGCCGCCACGAAGTCGGACCGTTCCGCGACCGCGACCTGTGGGTCGCCTGCGTCCCGGAACCCGGCGACGGGCGTGCTGACCACTGGTCGCCCGACCGCGCGGTACTCGTACAGCTTGATGGGGTCGAGGCTGTCGGTGAACGGGGTGACGACGTGCGGGACGAGGAGCACGTCGGCGTGCTGGAGATAGGCCGGGATCTCGGGTGCCGGCCGGGGGCCGAGCAGGACGGCCCCGGCTCGCTGCAGGCGGTGCACGTCCTCGGGCTCCAGCGCAACCGGGCCGACGATGACGAGGTGAGCGCGGGGTCCGATCGCCTCCGCCGTGAGGGCGCAGAGCTCGACGTCCAGCCGGTCCCGGTGCGCCGTCCCGACATAGAGCGCACAGGGCCCCTCCGGCAGGTCGTCAGGACGCGTCCGGGGCCTTCGGTAGTCCGTGACGTCGACGGCGTTGGGGACGAGCGCGACCTCGCGTCGGCTGCCCTTGGCGCGCGCCAGTGCCGGTGAGCAGACGACCACGACGCGGGCCCGGGCCAGGAGCAGGGCTTCCGCCCGGGCACGTCGGGAGGTCTCGGCCGCGTCGCGGTCGGCCAGGAGCCAGTCGTCCGTCACGTCGTAGAGGGCCGGCCAGCCGGTGGCCTCGAGCACGGCGGCGCCGTCGGGGTCGTTGACCCAGAGCAGGGGCGAGCCGAAACCGAGCCGTCGGACTGCCCGCACCGTGCCCGCGGCGAGATGCCGGTCGACTCTGCGGTGGAGGCGCCTGGGGAACCACTTCGCCGGCTCGTACAGCCACAGTCGCCCCGGCTCGACACCCGGGACCGGGGGGCCGGCCCTCAGACCGCCCGGGAGCTGCGGCCGTCGACGGCGGCTCAGGTCGTGGAGCGGGTCGACGGCAGGCTCCACGAAGAGCACGCGAAGCCCCGGATCACGGCGCAGCAGGCCCGAGACGAGGTGCTGGTTGCGCCGCCACACCTCGTCCCAGCGCTCGAGGGAGAGGACGACCAGATCGGTTGAGCGCGGGTGGATGCTCTCGGAACTCACTGCACGCTCCGGTAGACGGCTTCGGTGGCAGTGGCCTGGGCCGCCACCGAGAAGTCGCGCACCTGGACCGCCCGCAGCCGCTTGCCGAGCGTGTCGCGCCGAGCGGCGTCGCCGGCGAGGTCGGACAGCAGCGAGGCTGCTTCGGCGAGACCCCCGACCGGGTAGCAGAGCTCCGGAGCCGCGCTGCAGATCGTCTCGAGGTGGCCGCCGCCACGGGCCGCGAGCACCGGCAGCCCGTGGCTCATCGCCTCGAGCACGGTGAGGCCGAGCGCCTCGTCCGGCCGCGGCGCGAGCAGGATCGCGGACCTCGCCATGAGGTCCTCGATGTCGTTGCGGTGACCGAGGAAGGTCACCGCCTCGCTGACACCGAGCTCGTCGGCGAGCCTCTCGAGCCGCCTCTTCTCCTGTCCGTCGCCCGCGACCTCGAGCGACCATCCCCTCGCGCCCAACCCGGAGGCCGCGAAGCACCGCACGGCGTCCGCCGTCCGCTTCTCCGGCTCGAGCCGCTGGGCCACGAGCACGCGAGGCCGCCGTGCCGGGGAACCTGCGCGCGGGGTCGGTTCGACCTGCTCGAGGACGCCGGACACGACCACGGTCGCCGGCCCCTCGATGTGGGCCGCGACGAAGCGGCTCACCGCGATCTGGGCCGAAATTCGACCGGCGGCCCACCGGGCGACGACGCCGGCGAGCCGCGAGGACTGGCCGCGGTTCGCTGCGAAGTGGCGGGTGCTCACCACGGGGACAGCGCGGGAGCGCCACGCGAGGGCGGCGGCGACCTCCGCAGACGTCATGTGCACGTTGAAGACGTGCGCGTCCGCGAAGCGGTCGAGGGCCCGGCTGACGTCCCACACCGAGGCCGCCGCGACGTGCCGGATGTCCGGCCGGTCGAGGACGGCGCGCATCGTCGCGGCGTGGCCGCCGATGACGACCACCTCGTGGCCGGCGTCCGCCTGGGCGACGGCAAGCATCGCGATGTGCCGCTCCACCCCGGCGAAGGCATCAGTGCACACGGCGTGGACGATCTTCACCCGGCAGCACCGGCCGCAGGTGTCGGCCCCGCCTCGAGAGCGGGCTGCTGCACCCGGGCCACCTGGGCACGCAGGCGCACCTGCTGCTCCTCGTCGTCCTCATGCCGGGCGGCGGCACCGAGGCAGAGGCCGAGGACGAGGAACGGCAGGGAGACCTGCACGGCGACCCAGAAGAGGTCGAACTGGCTCTGGATGACCCGGGTCAGCAGGACGAGCTCGGCCAGGGTTCCGTAGACCGGGTCGAGCCGCCGCGCGATGAGCCAGGTGCCGCCCAGGAGGACGGCGAAGGCGAGCAGGCCGATGACTCCGGCGCTGGTCATCGTGTCGATGAGCGCGTTCGGGGGCTGGAAGGCCTGCGGGAACCGGTCGGTGTACCACCACCGCAGCCCGACCCCGAACCATGGATCCGTGGCCCAGATCGCGATCGAGTCCTCGAACCACGTGAGTCGCTGGAAGAAGGAGTTGAACTCGTTGCCGGACCGGATCTGGTCCTGCACCATGACGCTCACGCCGATGAGCGCGGGGATGAACGCGAGCAGGATCCCCTTGGACCGGCGCCGAGTCGTCGTGCGCCGCATGACGAGGACCGACACCGACACGGCCAGGGCGATGATCGCCTGCCTCGACTGGGTGGTCATGAGCGCGGCGACGACGGTCCAGAAGCCGAGGAGGGCCCAGCCCCTGGTCCACCCCATCCACGGCGGACGCACGTAGAGCACGACCCCGACCAGGGCGAAGATCGTCCCGATGGCGTTCTTCTGCACCTGGTAGGGCCAGGCCATCTCGACCGGCCCGAAGTTGCCGGAGTCGTACTGGACGGCGGCCTGGACCAGGGTGATGACGGCGAGCACCAGCGTCGTGATCGCCAGGATGCGGAGGGCGCGCCCGCCGTGGCCGCGCCACCCGAGGGCCCAGCCGATGACCACGGCGCCGACCACGAGCACGCCCGCGTGGAACCACTCGACGAGGTTGGCCTGGTAGGGGTTGCGCACGACGGTGAACAGGGTGGCGACCTGGTAGAGGATGCCGAGCCACATGACCCGGCGCATCGGTCCTGAGGCGCCCGCCATGAGGACCAGCAGGGAGGGGACCAGGGCGACCACGAGCATCGCGTCGGAGACGGCGAGGTCGACCCCCCCGATCGAGAGCCGGGCGGTCATGAGCAGGAAGGGCAGCGCCAGCAGGGGCACGAGTGCCGGGTCGGCGACGACCAGACCGAGGAAGAGGATGATCCCGGCAAGCAGGAGCGGCACCTGTGGGTCGACGGCGAGTCCCCGGCCGACGAAGAGCAGCACGCCGAGCAGGGCCAGGACCAGGGCGACGCGGATCGCGAGGTCCTTGGCGCGTTGGGCGGTCACGGCGACTGTCCTTGCCGCACGGCTGACTCCCGCCGGCGCTCGACCCGCATCGGCCCACGCGCGTAGGTGACGAGTCGCTCCCGGGCGAGCCGGCCCTCGAATCCGGGCCGGAGGGAGCGGACCGTCGAGCCGGCCACCTGGGCCAGCCGGGCGACCTGCCATCCGACGGCACCGAAGTGCTTGCGGTAGTAGCGCTCCTGGCCGGCGTGGAAGCGGACCTCGCGCCGCCGTGCGTCCCCACTCGTGCCGGCCCCGACATGGGTCGCGGTGACGGACGGGACCAGCGCGTGCCGCCAGCCCCGTCGGGCGGCACGGTTGGCCCAGTCGGTCTCCTCGGCGTAGAGGAAGAAGGACTCGTCGAAGCCCCCGACGTCAGCCAGGGCCTCGGCGCGCAGGAGCAGCACCGCACCGACGGCGAACTGGCCGGGACGGCGCCGGCCGAGCCCGACGGCGTCGAGCCACGCGCCGAGCGGTGTCGGGAAGGGCCAGAGGACCCGCTCGTCATGTCCGTCGAGGGCGCGCAGCTGCGGGCTGACGCTCGCGAGGTCGGGCCGGGCGCGCAGTGCCGTGCCGAGCTGCCGTATGCCGCTGGGCTCGATCCGCGCGTCAGGGTTGAGCAGGAGCACGTCTGAGGTCGCCGACCGCCGCTCCCGCAGGCCGACGTTGACGCCCGCGGCGAAGCCCCCGTTGCGGCCGGGGTCGACGTAGCGGATGGCGAGCTCATCGCACACGGCCCGGACCCGGGCCGAGGAGGAGTTGTCCACGACGATGACGGACTCGTCGCGGAGCGGCTCGAGCGTGGCCCGGAGCAGCTCGGCCGCACCGTAGGCGACGACGACGACCTCGATGGGTCGGTCTCCAGGCTCCGTCGGACCGCCGGCGGGGCCGAGCGCCTTGCGGTAGAGCCCCTCCTGCAGGGCGGCGACGGTCGCCCAGCCGGTCTGGGCGGCCCGCGCGAGACCGGCTGTCCGCAGGGTGGCGGCGACGTCCGCCTCCGTGCCGACCCGGACGAGGGCGTCCCGCAGGGCTCGAGCATCACCCGGTGGGACGAGCAGGCCCGCCTCCCCGACGACCTCGGGCAGGGCGCCGCTGTCGCTGGCCACGACGGGCGTCCCGCAGGCCATCGCCTCGACGGCGACTCGGCCGAACTGCTCCACCCAGGTGTCGGTCGTCAGCGACGGGACGGCGACCACGTCCACCGACCGGTAGAAGTCGGGCACATCAGCCTGCCCGAGCGAGCCGACCAGCTCGACCCGACCCGCGAGGCGCTCCTGGCGGGCCCGAGAGCGCACGTCCGCGGCGGCGGAGCCGTCGCCGGCCAACCGCACCGTCAGCCGCTCGTCGTCGGCGACCGCATCGAGCAGGACGTGGATCCCCTTGGACGGCTCCAACCGCCCGACATAGCCGACCACGGTGCGGTCACCGGGGCCGCGGTCGCGGGCCGGGCGGCCCTCGGACGGGCGGAACTTGGCCAGATCGGTGCCGAGGGGAATGAGCGTGGCCGACCCGGCGAGACCCTTGCGCTCGACGATGCGTCCCGCTTCGGTGTTGCACACACTCACCCCCGCAGCATGACGCAGCGCCCAGCGCTCGAGCCAGCGAAACGGGACCGGATAGCGCTTGTCGAGGTTCTGCGCGGAGTAGAGGACGTAGGGGCTGTGGCATCTGCGCAGCACCCGAAGGAGGAGCACCTCGGCGGTGCTCAGCGCGAAGGGCTCCTCGTGGAGGTCGAGGACGTCCCAGCGCTCGCCGAGGGCTCGCCAGATCGGCCTCGGGTCGTAGACGAAGAGGGCGGGGTGCCGGCCGAGGGTGCGCACTCCGCTGACCGGCTCGCCGGGTCGGGGTGTCAGGGTGACCGTCGCGCCGCCCTCGTCCCATGCGGCAGCGGAGAGGGTGACGACGTCGTGGCCGAGGTCGCGCAGGGCCCGCTCCCGCTCGCGCCAGGCGTCCACGACGGCGCTGTGCGACACCCGCAGGACCCGCAATCGACAACCCCCCACACCGTGCGGCCCGAGGCCAGGCCCTTTGCCGGCTTCGCTGGAAGGCGCCGGCGACCCACAGATGATATGGGAGGATTGGGGGTCTGCAGTCCAACTTCTCGCCGGAGCAACGCCCAAGGGGGGCCAGTGACGATCCGTGATCTCGTGGGCGTGATCCGCACGAGGTGGAGGCTCATCGCGGCCTGCGTGCTCATCGTCATCGGGGCGACCGCCGCGTCCACGCTCATGGCGACTCCCGTCTACGAGGCCACCGCCCGGGTCTACCTCTCCACCGTCAAGCCCACCGACGACAAGAGCCCCGGCGGGACCTACGCGATCACCCAGAAGGACCTCAACACCTACGTCGCCATCCTCGGCTCCCCCGCCGTGCAGGACCCGCTGCGGGAGCGGCTCGGGCTGGCCCCGGGCACCGGAATCGACATCACGGGGACGGTGTCCGAACTGACCAACGTGCTCGACCTGCAGGCCCGCAGCTCGGACCCGCAGCGCGCTGCGGACATCGCCAACACCGCCGGCCCGGTGCTCGCCGAGGCGGCCAAGAAGTTCTCGCCGCTGCTCGCCAACAACAACCAGCTGGTCGAGGCCGAGGCGATCACCCCCGCTCTGGCGCCCGGCGAGCCGATCTCCCCGAACGTCAAGCAGAACCTCGCGCTGGCGCTCCTCGCCGGTCTCGTCATCGGGGTCGGTGTCGCGCTGCTCCGGCACGTCGCGGACACCAAGGTGCGCGGCGACGACGACATCCGCAAGCTCTCCGATCGCCCGATCCTCGCGACGATCCCCTTCGTCAAGGGCACCGACGGCCCGGTGCTCAGCCTGGTCGACGACCCGCACACCCATCATGCGGAGGCCATCCGGCGACTGCGCACCAACATCCTCTTCGTCGACGTCACCACGCAGGGCCACTCGTTCGTCATCACCTCGTCCAACCCGGGCGAGGGCAAGACGACGACGACGGTCAACCTCGCGATCGCGATGGCCGACGCCGGCTCCAAGGTCCTGCTCATCGACGGCGACCTGCGCAACCCGTCGGTCGCCAAGACGATGGGGCTGGAGGGCAGCGCCGGGCTCACCACGGTGCTGCTGGGCCGGGCCGAGCCCGCCGACGTCATCCAGGTGTGGCGCGACACGACGCTCCATGTCCTGCCCGCCGGGCAGATCCCGCCCAACCCGAGCGAGCTGCTCGGGTCCGAGGCCATGTCGCAGCTGTTCCAGAAGCTGGCCCAGGAGTTCGACTACATCCTGATCGACAGTCCCCCCATCAACCCGGTCATCGACGCTGTGCTGCTCAACCAGCTGACCCACGGGTTGATCATGGTCGTCGCCAGCGAGCGCACCAGGCGTCGCGAGCTGGAGTCGGCCCTCCGCTCGCTCCAGACGGTGGAGGTCCCGGTCGCCGGCTTCGCGCTCAACCTGGCGACCGGCGCAAACTCCGCCACGTACCGCTACGGCACCTACGGCTACGGCCAGACGGCTGCCGTCCACGGCAGCCGGGCGGCCCGGACGTCGCGCCGCACGGAGCGGCGACGGGCCGCCCGCACCCGCTGACCCTCTACCGCCCGCCGCGTCGCCGGGTCAGCTCCTCGCGGATCCCCCGAGCCGGTCGGGCGAAGAACTCCGCGACCACCTCACGCCGGGTGGGCGGGCGGCCGCGGATCATCGCCAGGTGCTCGACGTTGACGAGCGCGGCCCGACCGACGAGGCGGAGCTTGCCGCGCGCGGTCGGGGCCGCCTTGACCCTGGCCCGCCACTCGTCGATGCGGGTGCCACCGGCCGAGGCGACCCGCCACAGGTCGTGGTCCGGGTGCTGGCGCCACTGGTCGAGGCGACCGGTCGCGGCAGCCAGTCCGACCTCGGCGCCGAGTCGCCGAGCGAGCTCGTCCACGTCCCCCCGGACATCGGGAGCTGCGTCGGTCCACGTGTGCGCGATGTCCTGCCGTCCCCGGTGCGAGCCTCGCGACCGAGCGGCGTGGAGAAGCAGGATGAGCCGTTGGGCCGTCGGCTCGGGGACGCTGCACGTCCGTCCCGCTGACTGCCAGGTGTGGCGGGTGCCCCAGAGCACGGAGAAGACCGTCTCGGGGCGTGCCGTGAAGCCGGGGAAGCTCCGGTGGACGTCGAGGTGGCCCCAGGCGGTGTGACGCAGGGTCGCCGAGTGCTCGAAGGCGGAGCTCGACGGGAAGTCGTTGAGCAGCTCCCAGCCTGCCGCACGGAGTGCCAGCAGGAGGTCGACGACGTGGCCGGGGTGAACGAGGACGTCGACGTCCGAAGCACTTCGCCCCCGGCGACGGACCGTGGGGTCGAGCGACTCCCCCTTGATGTGCAGCACGTCCGCCCCGATGCGGTCAGCGACGACTTGCACTGCGGCGTGACCGAGCCGGAGCCGGACAGCCGTGGGGATCGTCGTGGTCACGCGCGCCCCCTCTCACAAAACCGGCACACCCGGCAGCACCCTCCGAGCGACCCGCCGGGACACTGCGGGACACGCCGGGACCCGCCGGGACACGGCGCCGACAGCTCCCGGGCCAGCACCCACCGCGTCGGGTGATGCTACCAGCGCCGCACCACGCGACCACCTGCGTCGCGACGGTGCGGACCTCACGGTCCGGCGGGCGACACCCACTCGACGAGACCTTGGGCAGCGAGCTCGTCGACGACCGACCGAACTGCACGATCCAGGTCACCGTCCTCGGGGGAGCCGAACTCGGCGGCCAGGTGGGCACCCAGCCGGCCCAGCGGCATACCGTCGCGGGCGAGCGAGCGCACCGCAAGACCGAGCGGTGACAGGCGGACCACCCGGCCGCCGGACCCGTCGCCGAGCAGGACCACTCCCTCGCCGTCGATGACCAGCTCGTCGACGGCCTCGACGGCGCGCACGACCGCGTCGTTCATCGCACCCTCCCGGTGATGTCGCGGATGACCGGCTCGAGGTCGACCGCCTCGGCGTAGCGGGCCAGCCGGAAACCGCCGGTGGCCTCCCCCAGCTCGGCGAGCCGGCGCAGCGGTCGCGGGAGGAGGGGCAGGGAGGAGGTCTCCGGGGCGAGCGTCACGATGGCGTCGAGCGGGTCCATCGGCTCGACGCGGGCCTCGTGCATCTCGGGGTCGCGGCGGAGCACGAGGACACCGGCGACCCATGGCCGCCTCGGCGGGGCCAGCAGCCCCAGCGACACGGCCGGCAGCTCGTCCTTGAGGCCGCGGTGCGGATCGCGGCGGACCGACAGCGGCTTGCGGTAGGGCAGGATCCGCCGGTCCTCGGTGATGGCGACCGTCTCGTCGGTGAGGTAGCCGAGGGTCAGTCCGAAGGTGCGGCTCAGCGTCGTCTTGCCCGTCCCGCCCGGTGCGACGTAGACGACGGACGCACCCGTCACCGGGTCGCAGAGCGCTCCGGCGTGGAGCATGAGCACCCGACCCGCCTGCGCCGCGATGAGGGCCTTGGTGATGGACTGCGTCGCGCGCATGAGGATGCGGGCGGGCGCGTCCTCGTCCCCAGCGAGCAGGGACTCACCCACGCGGTCCGCCACGACGAACGAGCCCGCATCGACCTCCTCCTCCGGACCGACCCCGCCGGCGAGCGGGTCGAGGCAGTGCTGCCAGACCGTCCGGAACGCCGCCGCGAGGTCGACGGGCACGCGGCGCAGGTCGAGCGACAGCCGGGCCCCGAGCGCGTGGAGGTCGACGACGCCGTCGAGCGCAGGGGCGACGGATCCGGCCGACGGGGCCGACGGGCTGGGCGACTGCGGGACCATGGACATCGTGCTGCAGCGTAACCACCCGATGGCATCATCGTCGCCATGACCGATGGCAGCAGCCGGGGCCGGCCCCGCGTGGCCATCGCCCACGACTACCTGACCCAGCGCGGCGGCGCGGAACGGGTCGTCCTGTCGATCCTCCGTGCCTTCCCCGACGCCGTCATCCACACGACGCTCTACGACCCGGACGGCACGTTCCCGGAGTTCCGCGAGGCCCGGATCGTGGCCTCCCCTCTCAACCGGGCGGCACGACTGCGCCACGACCACCGGCTGGCCCTCCCGCTGCTGCCCTGGGCCGTCTCGCGTCTGCCCGTGGACGCCGACCTCGTCATCGCGTCCAGCTCCGGCTGGGCGCACGCCGTCCCGGCGACCGGCCGCAAGCTCGTCTACTGCCACGCCCCGGCCCGCTGGCTGTACCAGGCGGAGGCCTACCTCGGCCATCCGCCGCGCACCTCGGTCAGGGGGCGCGCGCTCCTCGCCCTCACCCCGGGGCTGCGCCGGTGGGACCGGCGGGCCGCGGCGACGGCCGACCGCTACCTCGTCAACTCCACCGTCGTCCGCGACCGCGTCAAGCAGGCGTACGGCATCGACGCCGAGGTCCTCCCGCCGCCGTTCGGCATCGACCCGTCCGGTCCCAGCCGGGAGGTGGCCGAGCTCGCCGACTGGGCGCCCGAGGGCTTCCACCTGCTCGTGTCCCGCCTGCTCCCCTACAAGCACGTCGCCGAGGCCGTCCGCGCGTTCGACGGCCTCGACGAGCGGCTCGCCGTCGTCGGCCACGGCCCGCTCGATGCCCAGCTGCGCGCCACCGCGCCCCCCAACGTGCGGATCGTGTCAGGTCTCGAGGACGCGCACCTGCGCTGGGTGTACGCCCACAGCACCGCCCTCATCGCCCCCAGCCTCGAGGACTTCGGACTCACCCCCCTCGAGGCCGGAGCGTTCGGGCGGCCGACCCTGGCCCTGCGCGCCGGTGGCTACCTCGACACCATTGCCCCCGGCGTGTCAGGAGCCTTCTTCGAGGCGCCGACGCCGGACGACATCCGGGTGGCCGTGCTGGCCAACCGGGGCCACGAGTGGGACCAGGCGGCGATCCGGTCCCATGTGGACACCTTCTCCGAGCAGCACTTCCACCGGCGCCTCGTCGCCGCCGCCGAGACCCTGCTGAACGGCGACTGAGCCTGACAGCGGGAGTCGGCTGAGCGGCATACGGCTCAGTCGTCGGACCGCACGAGCAGGCCGAGCGTGACGAGCTGCTCGACGAAGGCGGTGACGTCGCCCACGATCTCGGCGGGCGGCACGTCGAACGCTTCGGCCACGCGGTCGACGATCTCGTCGAGCGTGCCGCCGGTCCGGGCCGCACCCCAGATCACCGCAGCGGAGTCCGCGAGGACGAGCGGCGGCCCCTCCGGGAGGCGGGCCACGTAGGCCACCGATGCGCCGTCGACCTCGGAGTCGACGTGTCCCACGTCGGGGGCGATGCCGTATGCCGCTGAGCCCGTCACGTGCCCAGCCTGCCACGGGTGCGTGGCTGGGATCACCGGGCCGCGGGATCGGCAGATCCGGACGGACCGGGCCGCCGGGTGGGGGCACGTGGGTACATTGGGCGCGCGGGGGGACCGCACCGGTTCGGTGGAAGGGTGGGGATGTCGGACGGGGAGGCTCGCTTCACGGTGCTCACCGTGTGCACCGGCAACATCTGCCGGTCACCAGCGGCCGAGCGCCTGATCCGGCGTGTCTGGGTCGACGACGCCCCCGGGGTCGAGGTCGTCAGCGGCGGCACCGACGCCATGGTCGGGGACCCGATCCACATCTCGATGGCCCACCTGCTCGAGCAGTCCGGTGCCTACTCCGGCGAGTTCTGCGCCCAGCTGCTGACGCCGACCCTCGTCGAGGGCGCCGACCTCGTGCTCGGGATGACCCGCAGGCACCGCTCCGCCGCCGTGGCCCTGGCGCCCTCGGCGACCGGTCGCGCGTTCACCCTGCGCGAGCTCGCCCGCCTCGTGGTCGACGGCGCTGCCGAGTTCGAGCCGGCCGACGACCGGGCCGAGTCGCTGCGTCGCGTCGTCGAGCTGGCGTCCTCGCGGCGACGCGCCGTGCTCGACCCGTCCCTCGACGACATCGCGGACCCCTACGGTCGGGAGCTGCACGCCTACCACGTCGCCTTCACGCAGATCGCGGAGGCGGTCGACCTCGTCGGGCGGGTGCTCGATGGGCTCCCGGTGTCGCCGCCCGACCCGGGAGCGCAGCCGGAGAACGACGAGTCGGGCCCACGGAGGGGCCGGCTCGGGTGGGGGCGGCGGCGACCCTGACGAGCGGTGCGCTCGGTCAGCCGTCGGCGAGCGACCCGATGAACGCCGCGCAGGCCTCCAGCGTGGGCAGCTCGCGCCGCTCTCCGGCGGCCTCGAGCGTCGGGGCGGCGGCATCCTTGTCCGACACGATCGGCACGAAGCCGTCCGGAAGTGCCAGGCCGATGGCCGGGTCGAGGGGGTTGACGCCCCGCTCGCCCGCGGGGTTGAAGACCTCGGAGCACAGATAGACCGCCGTGCCGTCCTCGATGCAGGCGAGGGCGTGGCCGAGGCCTTCGGCGACATAGACGGCGCGCCGATCCACCGCGTCGAGCACCACGCTGTCCCACTGGCCGAAGGTCGGCGACCCGACCCGAAGGTCGACGACGAAGTCGAGGAAGACGCCGCTCATCGCGGTGACGTACTTGGCCTGGTATGGCGGGACCCGCGAGTAGTGGATGCCGCGCAGGGCGCCGGCCCGCGACACCGAGATGTTGGTCTGGCGCACCCGCATCTCGTGACCGATCGCCCCGGCGAGGTGGTCGGCCCGGAAACCCTCGGCGAACGTGCCGCGGCTGTCATGCAGCTGGCGCGGTGTGACCTCGAAGGCCCCGGCGACGCTCAGCGGCCGGATGTCCATCAGGGTCATCGACCTTCAGCGATGAGGTCGAACAGGTAGGCGCCGTAGCCGCTCTTGAGCTGGTCGTCGGCGTGGCCGCGCAGCACGTCGTCGTCGATCCAGCCGTTGCGCCAGGCGACCTCCTCGACGCAGCCGATCTTCTGGCCCTGCCGAGCCTCGATGACGTGGACGTACTGGCTGGCCTCGATGAGGCCCTCGAAGGTCCCGGTGTCGAACCAGGCGGTGCCCCTCGGCAGGACGCTGACCGTGAGGCTCCCCCGGCTGAGGTACTCCTCGTTGACCGCAGTGATCTCCAGCTCGCCCCTCGCGCTGGGGGTCAGCCCCTTGGCGATCGCGACGACGTCGTTGTCGTAGAAGTAGAGCCCGGGAACCGCGTACCTCGACTTCGGCCGCTCCGGCTTCTCCTCGATCGACAGGACCCGGCCGGCCGGGTCGAACTCGACGACCCCGTAGGCCGACGGCTGCACCACGCGGTAGGCGAAGATGTGGCCCCCGGCGACGCTCGTGTTGTCGGCGAGGCGCTTGCCGAGCCCCGGGCCGAAGAAGATGTTGTCGCCGAGGACGAGCGCAACCGAGTCCGATCCGATGAAGTCCGCACCGATGACGAAGGCCTCGGCGAGGCCCTCCGGGCGGGGCTGGGTCGCATAGCTCAGCTCGATGCCCCACTGGGATCCGTCACCGAGCAGCCGCTCGAACTGCTCCCGGTCCTGAGGTGTCGTGATCACGAGGATCTCGCGGATCCCGGCCATCATCAGGGTCGACAGCGGGTAGTAGATCATCGGCTTGTCGTAGATCGGCATGAGCTGCTTGCTGATGCCTCGGGTGATCGGGTGCAAGCGGCTGCCGGTCCCACCGGCAAGGATGATCCCCTTCATGCTGGGCAAGCGTAGTGGCCGCCCACCCGGGCCCGGCCAGAGCGCCGCGTCCAGCTGTGCCGGGAGGATGCGGCGCCGGTGCGGACGCAGATGATGACGGAGACGCCGCTGGGTCGCAGGACCGGAGTGTATGGACAGCCGACCTGCGCGGCTGTGCCATGATGCCCTGCGGGCGGTGCCCGCTCCAGCACTGTGCGGGTGGTCCCGCAAGGAGGCCGTGGATGGCGACCGGAGGCGACGAGCCCGAGGACGGCCTCGGGCCCGAGGTGGTCCCCTCGCTCAACCGCGGTGAGCTGCAGGCCCGGGCGCTGAGCGGGGCCCGCTGGACGCTCGTCCACACGCTCGTGGCGGTCGGCCTCGGCTTCGGGGTCAACATCCTGCTCGCGCGAGTGCTCGGCGTCGTCGACTTCGGCCGGATCGCCTATCTCACGACGGTGATCACGATCGCCGGTGTCATCGCCGAGCTGGGCCTGGGCATGGCCGTGGTCCAGTTCGGCACCCGGGCGCAGGCGCTGGGCGACAGCGGGGTCGTGCGCTCGGTGCTGTCCAAGTCGCAGGGCTTCCGGCTGCTCGTCATCGCCCCGGTGGTCACCGTGGCGGTCCTGGCGGTGGTTCGGGTCGACCCGCTCCTCCTGGCCCTGGCGCTCGTCTTCGGCGTCTGGCTCAACGCGGCGCTCAGCGGGACGCAGGCGGCGTTGACCATCGAGAACAAGACGGCGCAGCTCGCCAAGAACGCCATGGTCGTCAACCTCCTCACGCAGGTCGCGGTGGTCGTCGCCGCGCTGACCACCCGCGACGCCGACCCGGTGTGGATCAGCCGGGTCACGGTGGGTGCGCTGGGCGTCGCTCTGGCGCTGCCCTACGTGTCCCGCGGGTACCGCCGGGCGGTTCTGCGCCCCGCCCTGCCCAGGGCCTTCCCGGCGGGATTCTGGAAGTACGCCGTCCCGGCCGGGATCGCCTCCATCCTCGGCAACCTCATCGTGTCCCGGACGGAGGTCGCCTTCCTCACGTGGAGCGGCGACGCTGCCGCCGCGGGGCTGTTCGCCCTGGCCTTCGGACTCGCGGTCCACGTGTTCAGCCCGGCGCAGGCCCTCGTCGGGCCCC
The DNA here is from genome assembly GCF_040365325.1 of Intrasporangium sp. DVR. Taxonomy (NCBI): domain Bacteria; kingdom Bacillati; phylum Actinomycetota; class Actinomycetes; order Micrococcales; family Intrasporangiaceae; genus Intrasporangium; species Intrasporangium sp. DVR. The sequence goes on from NZ_BAABZW010000025.1 coordinate 48,752, forward strand.
TGATCCCGGCGGTGTCCGGTCTGCGCGCGGTCGACGAGGGGTCTCTCGGTCGGGCCCTGCGCCGCACGCTGCGTGCCAGCGCGACCGTCACTGCCCTGCTCGTGGCGGGTGGGCTGGCGCCCTTTGCGCTCCTCGTCGAACCCATCTACGGGCCCGAGTACGCCAATGCAGCGCCCGCGCTCGTGGCCCTGGGCCTGGGCGCCGCCGTTGCCACCGTGGGCTCTCCCCTCATCGCCTTCATCCAGGCCCGGCTCGCCGGCGGCGCCATCCTCAAGCTCAACGTGGCGGCCGTCGTCGTCAACCTCGCGCTCATCGTCCTGCTGCTACCCACCCTGGGCCTGTGGGGAGCCGTCATCGCCAACCTCGCCGGAGTCCTCGTCCGCAACGTCCTGCTGCTCGTCACCGAGTCCCGCGACGCGCGCGTGGGCATGTCGTCAGCCCTCGGGGACGTCGCGCCCATCGTGCTGGCCGGGAGTGTGTGCGTGCTGGTGTACGCAGCGGGGCGGGCCGTCGCTGTCACGCTCGCCGCCTCGACCCTCGAGCTGGTCCTCACGGCGGTCGTCACGTCGGCGGTGGGCCTGGTGCTCTACGCGCTCGCCCTGCGGGGGCTGCGCCTCGGCCTGACCGGCGCCGACGCCGCGGCCCTGGAGGCCGGTCTCAGCCCGCGGCTTCGCCGGCCCCTGGCCACCGCGTTGGCTGTGGTGGCCCACCGGCGGGACTGACCGGCTCTGTCCCACCCACCCCTGTCAGCCCCGTCGCCGCAGCCCGGGCAGTCGCCCGGTGACGGCGGCGCTGCCGGGCAGCACCGCCCGCGCCAGGGACCACGGGGTCCGGCGCGTCGGCTCGACCCCGAACTCGTCCGCGATCTCGCGCCGGACCGGGCGGCCGAGCCCGCCCATGGACGTGCCGGAGTGCGTCTCACCCGTCCCGACCTGGTAGAGGGCGCCGGGAAACGGGAGCGGCGCGAGGGGCAGGTCATCGTGGAGGTGGACGTGCGACCCCAGCCAGCGCTCGAGCCGGTCACCGAACGCGTCGTACAGCTCCTCCTGCGTCGCAGTCACCGGTAGGTCCACCGCCGGGAAGAGGTCGTGCCGCACGATGTGGGAGGTCCCGCACTCGAGGTGGAAGCTGCCCCGCACCTCGCGGACGGCCCGGCGGCCCCGGTGGTAGCGCCAGCCGTGGGTCACCGTCCACCCGGGTGCCGTGCTCCGCGCCGACACGAAACCGGCCAGCCGCCGGGAGACGAAGTCGTCGGCGTCGACGGCCATGACGTGGCTCAGCGACGGGCTCGCCTCCCGGGCGGCCAGCAGGCCGACGGCGAGCTTCGTGCCCTTGTCGCGCAGGACCGCCGGGATCCCTGTCTCCGGGCCGCGGTGAGCTGACGGCGCCGGGAAGTCCACCTCGACGAACGTGACCTGGGTCGGCAGCTCCACCATCGGGGTGCGGTTGCCGACCGCGACGACGAGGAAGCGGTCGTCGTCCTGACGCACCCACGAGCACACGGACCGGAGGAAGATCCGCTCGACCTCTGCATAGTCACGGCTGTTGCGCGGGTGTCGGAGGGAGGTGATCAGCGCCAGCACGAGACATCACCCTAGACGGGCCTCGTCTACGCTCTGAGCCATGCGTGTCCTCGTCACCGGCGGAGCCGGCTTCATCGGCTCGAACTTCGTGCTCCGCGCCCGCGAGCGCCGCCCCGAGTGGCAGCTCACGGTCGTCGACGCGATGACCTACGCCGCGAACCGGGACTCCCTCCAGCCGGCCCTGTCCAACGGCGAGGTCACCCTGGTCGAGGGCAACATCGCCGACGCCGCGCTCGTCGACGGTCTCGTCGCCGACCACGACGTCGTCGTCCACTTCGCCGCCGAGTCGCACAACGACAACAGCCTCGACTCGCCGTGGCCGTTCGTCGAGTCCAACGTCGTCGGCACGTTCCAGATCCTCGAAGCGGTCCGCCGCCACGGCAAGCGGCTGCACCACGTCTCGACCGACGAGGTCTACGGCGACCTCGAGCTGGACGACCCAGAGCGTTTCACCGAGCGGACGCCGGTCAACCCCTCCTCGCCCTACTCGGCGACCAAGGCGGGCGCGGACCTGCTCGTCAGGGCCTGGATGCGGTCCTTCGGGCTCCAGGCGACAATCTCGAACTGCTCGAACAACTACGGGCCGCGGCAGCACGTCGAGAAGTTCATCCCGCGCCAGATCACCAACATCCTCGAGGGGGTGCGGCCGAAGCTCTACGGCTCGGGCCTCAACGTCCGCGACTGGATCCACGTCGACGACCACAACGACGCCGTCATCGCGATCCTCGAGCAGGGCCGGATCGGCGAGACCTACCTGATCGGCGCCGACGGGGAGCGCAACAACCTCGAGATCGTCCGCATGCTCCTCGAGCTGATGGGCCAGCCGGCCGACTGGTTCGACCATGTCGACGACCGTCCCGGGCACGACCTGCGCTACGCCATCGACGCGTCGAAGCTGCGCCGGGAGACCGACTGGAGGCCGCGCTACGGCGACATCCGCGCCGGTCTCGCCCAGACGGTCGACTGGTACCGCGACAACGAGTCGTGGTGGCGGGACGCGAAGGTCGCCGCCGAGCAGACCTACGCGCGGCTCGGCCGATGAGAACCGGCCCGTGGTGACCAGTCCGCGGCGGATCCTCGTCACCGGCGCAGCGGGGCTGCTCGCGCACGACCTCGTGCCGGCGCTGCGAGGCGCAGGGCATGTCGTCACGGCAATGGGGCGCGACGATCTCGATGTCACCAGCCCCGCGGAGTGTGTGGCTGCCACGGCCGGGCACGACCTGGTCGTCAACTGCGCGGCGTGGACGCGGGTCGACGAGGCCGAGGGCGAGGAGGGGCTCGCCTTCGCGGTCAACGCCCTCGGCGCGGCGAACGTCGCCCGGGGTGCGGCCCGCACCGGGGCCCGGGTCGTCCAGCTCTCCACCGACTACGTCTTCGACGGACAGTCCACCCAGCCGTATGCCGCTGAGCACCCTCCCAGCCCCCTGTCTGCCTACGCACGCACCAAGGTTGCCGGCGAGTGGGCCGTCCGAGCCCTGTGTGCGGACAGCTGGGTCGTGCGCACCGCGTGGCTCTACGGGGGGGGCGGGCCGAACTTCGTCAGCACCATCCTCCGGCTGGCCGACGAGCGCGGCACGCTCGACGTCGTGGACGACCAACGGGGTCAGCCGACGTGGACCCGCGACCTGGCCGAGCTGCTGGTCCGGATGATCGACGCCGACGCCGGCCCCGGGACCTACCACGCGACCGCCTCGGGTGAGACGACGTGGCACGGCCTCGCCCGGGCCGTCTTCGAGGAGCGCGGCCTCGATCCGCAGCGGGTGCGCCCGACGACCACGGAGCACTTCCGGCGCCCGGCTCGACGGCCCGCCTACGCCGTGCTGTCGAACCGCAGCCTCGACACGGTCGGGGTCGCCCCGATCCGGGACTGGCGTGAGGCGCTGGCCGAGTACCTCCGCCGATGACGGAGATCCTCGACGTCGTGGGCCCGTGGGCGCCGGCGGTCTACGTCGTCGGCTTCGCGGTCGTCGTCATGGTCGGGGTGCCCCGGTCGGCTCTGACCGTGGTGGGAGGTGTGGCGTTCGGGCCGTTCCTCGGCATCGCCCTCGCCTGGACGGCATCGCTCATCGCGGCCGTCCTGGCGCTGCTCGTCGGGCGTGCCCTCGGCGAGGAGGCCGTCGCGCGGCGGGCCGGCCCACGGCTCCGTCGTGTCCAAGGCGCGCTGCACGGCCACAGCCTGAGGGGCGTCCTCCTCACTCGGCTGACTCCGGTGCCCTTCGCCGTCGTCAGCTACAGCCTCGGCGCTCTGGGTGTCCGGACACGTCCGTATGTCGTCGGAACCGCCATCGGGCTCGTGCCCGGCGCGATCGCCTTCGGCACTGCAGGGTCATCGGTCGCGAGTGGACGCCTCGAGTGGGGCCTTGCCGTCGCTGCCGTCATCGCGCTCGCGTGGCTGGCCGTCCGCCGACCCCGGGAGCAGAGCCCGGGACAGTCGAGTGCGCACGTCCGGCCGGCGCGCGCGGCGCTCGCGACGCAGTCCTCCACCACTGACTCGCCGGACGGGTCAGTGTCGTAGGGCCGCCACCGGCGCCCCCGGCCTCACTGCGCCTCGGTGGCTCCCGGACTGCGGAGCACCCGCGCGGAGAGCGCGTGCGCTGCCTCGCAGCTGGCGACGAGGTCGCCGCCGTTGCGCAGGTAGGCGGTGAGGAACCCGGCGTTGAAGGCATCGCCGGCGCCGGTGAGGTCGCGCACGTCGTCGACGGGAGGCACGGCGACAGTGGCGACGAGCTCGCCACGCTGGAAGACCGAGGTCGCGTCCTTGCCGCGCCGAGCGAGTAGGACGGCTGTCGGGAACCGCCCCAGCGATGGCCCGGGGTGGCCGTCGTCCGCGAGGTCGAGCAGGCGGCACTCGTCCTCGTTGGCGGAGATGAGCTCGGGGCGGCAGCGGTCGACCAGGTCGAGGAACGCCTCGACTCCGTAGTGCTCGATGAGGCCCGCCGAGGAGACGTCGAGCGAGACCAGACCGCCCTGCGCGTGCTGCCGGTCAACCGCGTCGAGGACGGCCTCGGCGGTGGAACCGGTCTCGAACGAGTATGCGGTGACGTGCAGGATCTCGAGGTCCTCGAGCCACGACGGGTCGACCGCCTCGAGCATCGCGCTGGCTCCACGGGAGGGAAACATCGTCCGCTCCCCGAGCTCGTCGATGAGCAGGACGATCGTGCCGGTCTGGCCCCGGTGCTGGAGCCGGACGTCGACGCCGTGGCTGGCGAGCTCCTCCTCGAGCGCGCGCCCGCCGAGGTCGTCGCCGACGCAGCCGATGAAGCGGGTGGGATATCTCGAGCCGGCGAACGCTGCGACGTTCGCGGCTGACCCGCCGCGGCGCAGGACGATCTCCGACGCGGTGTCGGTCGCGGTGCGCTGCGGCTCGAGCTGCCAGACGACGACGTCCTGGACGACGTCGCCGATCACCCCGAGCAACTACGCGCTCCGGTTGACCAGCGCGGCGGCGACCTCGCAGGCCAGGCGGATGTTGTTGCGGTAGAGGGCGACGTTCGCGTCGAGGCTGCGGCCCTCGGTGGCGCGGCGGATGAAGTCGAGCAGGTACGGCGTCGAGGCCTGTCCCCCGATGCCGTCGCGCTCGGCGGCGGCCCAGGCGTCCTCGATGACGCCGTCGAGCTCCGAGGGGTCGAGCTGCTCGGCCTCCGGCACCGGGTTGGCGACGAGGACGCCGCTGGGCACGCCCAGGGCGCGTTGCGTCGTGAGGACGGTGGCGATGTCCTCGGGAGAGTCGAGGCGGGCGGCGACCGGGTAGCCGGAGTCGACGACGTAGAAGCCCGGGTAGCGGTTGGTGCGGTAGCCGACCACCGGCACGCTGAGCGTCTCGAAGCGCTCCAGGGTCGCGGGAATGTCGAGGATCGCCTTGGCGCCGGAGCTGACGAGGACGATCGACGTGCGCGACATCGCGATGAGGTCCGCGGACTCGTCGAAGGTCTTGTCCGCGCCGTGGTGCACGCCGCCGAGGCCGCCGGTCGCGAAGACGTCGATCCCTGCGGCGCGGGCGAGGAAGGCGGTCGCGGCGATCGTCGTGCCGGCGTTCTTCTTCGTCACCGCGCCGATCGACAGCTCACGGATCGAGGCCTTGTCCGCGTCGTCGTCCTCGCCGAGCTCCCGGATCTCGTCGTGACTAAGCCCGACGACGGGCGTCCCGTGGTGCACCCCGATCGTCGCGGGCACGGCACCGGCCGCGCGGATGATCTCCTCCCCCTCGAGGGCGACCTCGATGTTGCGGGGCCGAGGCAGACCGTGCGTGAAGATCGTCGACTCGAGGGCGACGACGGGAGTGCGGGCCGCCAGCGCCTCGGCGACGTGGTCGGCGATGCGGATGACGGACGGGGCGGCGGGCGACATGGACGGTCCTCTCGTGGAAGCTGGCACAGCGGCTCGGTCCCTACGCTACGCACGAGTCCGATTCCCGTCGAGAATCACTTCCGAATCTGTCGATATCATTCTTGAATGAGTCTCACGCTTCGGCAGCTCGAGATCTTCCAGGCTGTGGCCGGCGAGCTGCACTTCGGCCGGGCAGCCGACCGGCTGCGGCTCTCACAGCCGACGGTCAGCAAGGAGCTGGCCCGGCTCGAGCGCGCCCTGGGGGTCGAGCTGTTCCATCGGTCGAGTGGCGGCACGGTGCTCACCCCGGACGGGGCGGAGCTGCTCCAGCGAGCCGAGCGGGTGCTCGAGGCGGCGGCCGAGCTCGACCGCACGGCGGCAGCCGTGCGGCGGCGGCGAACGACTGAGGTCCGCGTCGCGGCGTCGCCGAGCGTCGTCAACCGCCTCATGCCGCAGGTGCTCCGCCAGCTCGAGCACCAGCACCCGGACGTCCACGTCACCGCCGTCGAGGTGGACACGGGCGGGGTCACCCCGACGCTCGATGCCGGGGTCGCCGAAGTGGGCCTGGGCCACCACGTCGCTGCCCCCGTCCACGGAAAGGTGCGCACCATCGGGCGCGACGAGCTCTTCGTCATCGCCGCGGAGTCGGTCGTCGGTCGCGGGCGGACGGTGGAGCTGGACCGCCTCGTCGACGTGCCGCTCATCCTGTGGCCGCGTGAGCAGAGCCCGACCTACCACGACGCCGTCCTGGAGATCTGCCGCTCGCGGGGCCTCGAGCCGCTCCTGCTCTCCGGCACGTCCCGGGTCAGCGGGTCGCGCTCCTACCTGCTGCGGGAGGGGCGCGCCTTCGCCCTCGGGCCTCGCGACTTCGCCCAGTCCGAGTCACACGGCGTCCGCGCCGTCGCGCTCAGTCCCAGCGCGTTCGTGCCGCTCGACCTCGCCTGGGTCGAGCCCCCGTCGCCGGCTGCCCGCACGGTCATGGCGCAGGTGCGCGCCCTCGTCCGCTGACCGGGCTCGCTCTCCGTCGACTGCGCACTCCGTGCCGTATGCCGCTGGGCTCGCTCCCCGTCGAGTGTGCGTTTCGTGCCTGGCTCGGTCGTCGTCAGCGCTGCCACCGCAGTCGGAGGGACTGGCCGGGCACGAGCTGCGCGACCGAGTCGAGGTCGCGAGTCCGGACGACGCCGATGACGGGGTAGCCGCCGGTGACGGGGTGGTCGTTGAGGAAGATGACCGGCTGACCGTCGGGCGGGACCTGGACCGCCCCCAGCACCATGCCCTCGGTGGGCAGCTCGCTGCCGACCCGAGCCGGGGCCCACTCGACCGGCGTGCCGATGAGCCGCACCCCCTTGCGGTCGCTGCGCTCGGACACGGTCCACAGGTCCTCGGCGAGCGCCTCGGGACGGGCGAACCAGGCCCGCCGCGGGCCGGGTAGCACCCCGACCGTCACGGTTTCTGTCGCTGACGGCGGGACCGGCACCGGCGCCACGTCGACCTGGGGCAGGGCTGCCGTCTCGTCGCCGACCGCGATCACGTCACCGGCTGCCAACGGCGCGGGACCGAGCCCCGACATCGTGTCGCTCGAGCGGGAGCCGAGCACCGGCTCGACGGCGAGCCCCCCACGGAAGGAGAGGTAGGTGCGGAGCCCGCTCAGCGGCATACGGATGGAGAGGTCTGCGCCGTCCCGGAGGCGGAAGGGGCCGGCGTGCGGCACCGGTCGCCCGCCCGCGGTCGCGGCCACCGGGGCGCCGGTGAGGCAGACGAGCAGGTCGCCGCGGGCGCGAAGGTGCAGCCCGCCGAAGGTCATCTCCAGGGCGGCGAGCCCCGGCGGGTTGCCGAGCAGTCGGGCGCCGAGCTCGTGGGCGCCGCGGTCGGCGGCCCCGGACCGCCCCACGCCGACGGCGAGGTGACCGAGCCGTCCCAGGTCCTGCACGAGGGTGAGCGGGCCGGGCTCGAGGACGTCGACAGACCGTCTCGCCCGCACCGCAGGACGTGCCACTCGGTGGGCCGGCCCGGCTGCGCCGACGGATTTCCGATGCTCGGCGCGCCTGAAGCGCACCGTCGTGCCGGGGGTGAGCAGGGCCGGCTCGGCGCGGTCGACGTCCCAGAGGACGGCCTCCGTCGTGCCGATCAGCTGCCAGCCGCCCGGGGACTCGCGCGGGTAGATCCCGCTGAACCCGCCGGCGAGCGCCACCGCACCCGCGGGGACCCGGGTCCGCGGCGACTCGCGGCGGGGGACGTCCAGGCGTGGGTCGTCCCCGACGAGGTAGGCGAACCCCGGTGCGAACCCGCCGAACGCCACCTGCCAGCGCGCCGCCACGTGTGCCGCGATGACACCCTCGCGGCCCAGCCCGGTGAGGGAGCCGACGGCGTCGAGGTCCGGGCCGTCATAGTGCACCGGGATCTCGACGAGGTGGCCCATCGTGCCCGCCGCGAGCAGCGACGGGCGCGCCAGGGCGGCCCGGATCTCCAGGGCAAGGAGCGCGAGGTCGGTCGTGGGCCGCCCGACGACGAGGACGGTCCGCGCTGCGGGGACGACGTCGTCGACGGACCCCCACACGCCGTCTCCGGCGTGGGCAGCTGCCTCGAGCCTGGCCTCCGCGGCGAGCACCTGGTCGAGGTCGTCGAGCTCGACGAGGAGCGCGGCATCGCCCATCGGCAGGATCCGCGCCAGGTCACCGAGCGAGGCCATCCGCCTGGCGCTACCGGACGAAGGGCGCGATGTCGACGCCGGCCTCGGTCAACGCGGCTCGGACCGCCCTGGCCATCTCGACCGCGCCCGGTGAGTCACCGTGCGTGCAGATCGACTCGGCCGGCACCGCGACGTCGGTGCCGTCGACAGCGGTGACCCGCCCCTCCGTCGCGAGCCGGACCATCCGGGCGGCCACCTCGGCGGGGTCGTGCAGCCGCGCCCCCGGGTCGGTGCGCGGGACGAGGGTGCCCTCCGGTGTGTAGCCGCGGTCGGCGAACGCCTCCCCGACGGTCCGCAGCCCGCGCTGGGCGGCCACCCGCAGGAAGGCGGAACCGGGCAGGCCGAGGACGGGCAGCTGCGGGTCGTAGGCGAGCACGGCTGCGACGACGGCCTCGGCCTGCGCCTCGTGGTGGACGATCGCGTTGTAGAGGGCGCCGTGGGGCTTGACGTAGGCGACCTGGGTCCCCGCCACCCGGCACATCGCCTCCAGCGCGCCGAGCTGGTAGAGCACGTCAGCCGCCAGCTCCTCCGGGGCGACGTCGATGAACCGCCGTCCGAAGCCGACCAGGTCGCGATACCCGACCTGCGCGCCGACGACGACCCCGCGCTCCGCCGCCGCCGCGCACGTGCGGCGCAACGTCAGGGGGTCACCCGCGTGGAACCCACAGGCGACGTTGGCGCTCGTCACCAGGTCGAGCATCGCCTCGTCGTCGCCGAGCCGCCACGTCCCGAAGGACTCGCCGAGGTCGGAGTTGAGGTCGATCGTCATCGTCCTCGGACCATACCGTGGTCGCCGGTCGACTGGCCCGCAGCCTGACCGGGTGCACCAGGGCCGGGATCGTCCGGATCCGAGCGCCGAGGGGTCGCAGGCCAGGAACCGCGCCGGTGCGCCCACGTGCGGCAGGGAAACGACTGACGCACTGACCCGTGTGGCGGGTCAGTGCGTCAGCATCGGTGTGGCGAGTGGGCGTGTCACTCGGCTGGGGCGATGCGCCGTGGCGCGGAGGGGATCTGGAGCGACGGGACCTGGACCGCGGACCCGCGGCGGCGGGGCCACCACGACCGACGGACCCGGGGCTCGCGCGGGGCGGACTGGCGTCGGACCTGCTCCGCCTCCCGGTGCGCCTGGCGTATGCGCTCTTGTATCTCGAATTCTGCAAAGTGCTCAAACATTGGAATCTCCCTGTTTCACGAATGGTTTGGGCTGTCGTACTGCTCATGAGGAACGCGGCGGAAGCGGACTGATACGTCGACGGCGTAATACGTCAATGTGTGCCACTCGTGCCGATTTGATGAGAAGTGCGATGGTGGCCCCAGAATCGTCAACGCGCCGATCGTCGTTGCGCGGGGCCCGAAACCATCAGGGAGTCAAGGCAACTCGCGCTCAGACGATCGAAGCGAGGACGCCGGGGGCGTCCGACCCGACGTGCGTCGGGATCATCGAGTCGATCTGCATGGCGTGTTCTCCTCGAGAGTTGTTGGACGAGAAACTCTCACCTCTGAGTAAGCCAGACAAGAATGGCCCGAGGCAACGCATTTATTCGCCATCACACGGGCAGATGCGTGCCGCACGACCACCTGGAAAGTCAGTCCCGGTGGAGAAATCAGATGTCGAAGTCCTCGTCGCCTTCCGGCGCCACGGGCGCTGGTGCGCCGGACGGCAGCTTCGCACCGACCATCCCGGCCGCCAGGGTCCGGCCGTCGTGGCTGTCGATGAGCAGGAACGATCCGCCGCGGCGTGACGCGGCGTAGTCCTCGACCGGCAAGGGCGCAGCCAGCCTGAGCGTGACCAGCCCGATGTCGTTGAGCGACAGTGCTTCTGCGGGCACGGAGTGCAGGTCGTCGAGGTCGAGCGCGCCCTGGATCTCACGCACGAAGGCCTGCACGGTCCGGGCCCCGTGCTTGAGCAGGATGCGCTGCCCGGGGCGCAGCGCCGCGTCGCCGAGCCAGCAGAGGACGGCCGCGATGTCCTGCGTCGGCTCGGGAGCGTCGGCTGCAGCGGCGAGGACGTCCCCGCGCGAGATGTCGATGTCGTCGGCCAGGCGCACGGTGACCGACTGCGGTGCGAACGCCTCCTCCAGCGACTGCGACCCGAGGTCGATGCCGACGACGGTCGAGCGCTGGCCCGACGGCAGGGCCACGACGGCGTCACCGACGCGCACGACGCCCGAGGCGATGGCCCCGGCGTAGCCGCGGTACTCGCGGTGCTCCTCCGCCACTGCGGCACCCTGCGGCCGGATGACGAGCTGCACCGGCAGCCGGAACGACTCCAGCTCGACGGCCTCGGACGGCGGCAGGTCCTCGAGGAGCTCGAGCAGCGCCGGGCCGGCGTACCAAGGCGTCCGCACCGACCGCTCGACGATGTTGTCCCCGTCGAGGGCCGAGACGGGGATGACGCGTGCGTCGACGACGCCGAGCTCGCGCGCCACGGCCTGGACCTCGGCCTCGACGCGGTCGAAGACCTCCTCCGAGAAGTCGACGAGGTCGATCTTGTTCACGGCGACCACGACGTGCGGGACGCGGAGCAAGGCGGTCACGGCCAGGTGCCGGCGGGTCTGCTCGAGGACGCCCTTGCGCGCGTCGACGAGCAGGACGACGACGTCGGCGGTCGACGACCCGGTCACCGTGTTGCGGGTGTACTGCACGTGCCCGGGGCAGTCGGCGAGGATGAACGACCGGCGTGCGGTGGCGAAGTAGCGGTAGGCCACGTCGATGGTGATCCCCTGCTCGCGCTCGGCTCGCAGTCCGTCCGTCAGCAGGGCGAGGTCCGCGGCGGTCAGCCCCCGGTCACGGGACACGCGCTCCACGGCGGCGAGCTGGTCCGACAGGACCGACTTCGTGTCGTGCAGCAGCCGGCCGACCAGGGTGGACTTGCCGTCGTCGACGGACCCGGCCGTCGCGAGACGGAGCAGGCCGCGCTGACCGAGCCCAGCGGCATACGGCTCATGGGTGGTGCTGTCGGTGGTGGTGAGGGCAGTCATCAGAAGTACCCCTCCTTCTTGCGGTCCTCCATGGCGGCCTCACTGATGCGGTCGTCGGCACGCGTGGCGCCGCGCTCGGTGAGCGTCGAGGCGGCCACTTCGACGACGATCTCGGCGTTGGTCGCGGCCGGGGACTCGACGGCGCCGGTGCACGACATGTCCCCGACGGTCCGGTAGCGCACGACGCGCCGCTCGACCGTCTCGCCGTCGCGGGGCTGCGAGTACGGTCCGACCGCGAGCCACATCCCGTCGCGCTGGAAGACGTCGCGCTCGTGGGCGTAGTAGAGCGGGGCGAGCGGGATGTCCTCGCGCTCGATGTAGCGCCACACGTCGAGCTCGGTCCAGTTGCTGATCGGGAAGACGCGGACGTGCTCGCCGGGGCGGTGGCGGGGGTTGTAGAGGTTCCACAGCTCGGGGCGCTGGTTCTTGGGGTCCCACTGGCCGAACTCGTCGCGCAGCGAGACGATCCGCTCCTTGGCCCGCGCCTTCTCCTCGTCGCGCCGGCCGCCGCCGAAGACGCCGTCAAAGCGGTGCTCGTTGATCGCGTCGAGCAGTGGGATGGTCTGCAGCGGGTTGCGGGTGCCGTCGGCGCGCTCGCGCAGCCGCCCGTCATCGAGGTAGTCCTGCACGCTCGCGACCTCGAGGCGCAGCCCGAGCCGCTCCACCGTCTCGTCGCGGTAGGCCAGCACCTCCGGGAAGTTGTGGCCGGTGTCGACGTGGAGGACCGGGAACGGGATCGGCGCCGGCCAGAAGGCCTTGACGGCGAGGTGGAGCATGACGACCGAGTCCTTGCCGCCGCTGAAGAGCAGTGCCGGCCGCTCGAGCTCGGCGGCGATCTCGCGGATGACCTGGATGGACTCCGCCTCGAGCGCGTCGAGCTGGGTCAGCCTCCTGCCGTGCTCGCGGTCAGGGCTGCCGGATGCCGCTGGGCTCGCTTCCGCAGGCAGCGGTGCCACGGGCGCGGGGCCGGGAACCTCGGTGACTGTCATGTAATGCAATGTATAACGCCCGATTATGCGCGTCCGAGGCGGTTCCACGATCCGGGCGATTCCCACCAGCGGCATGGGAGATCCTCATCCCGACGGGCGGACATCAGGCGCCCATGGGCAACGCATCGGCCTGCCCACCAGTCCAGGGAAGGCGTGGGGCGCGCGGGCCGATGGTGATCGGCTGGCCGCCCGTCAGCCAGGTCACGCCGTCGGGGCGCACGTCCGCGGTGAGGTCGCGTCGGTGCACGACGGTGTGATGTCGCCCGCAGAGCAGGGCGCCGTTGCTCAGATCGGTGGAGCCGCCTCGGGACCAGTGCTGCACATGGTGGGCGTCACACCATTGCGGGGGGATGGTGCAGCCGGGGAACGAGCAGCCCCGGTCTCTCCGGGCGAGCGCGAGCCGTTGCGCGGCGGTGAAGTATCGCTCGGTGAAGCCCTGGTCGAGCACCTGGGACGGGCCACCGAGCACCGTGGGGATGATCTGCGCCTCGCACGCCAGCCGGCGGACCGTGCCGGGCGACAGGACCGCGTCGTTGTCGGCCACCCCGGCCGCGCGGACCTGCTCGAGCAGCGCCTCGAGGCTCATCGTGACGACCAGCCTGGTGCGCGGCGTGCGGGTCACACCCTGGGGCGCGGCCACCGCGCGGGCGACCAGCTCCAGCAGGGCGTCGGCCCGACGGGTCGCCGGGGTCCGCGGGTCGCTGGTGGTCTCGCCGGTCCACTCCAGCTCCGGTCGGGGCCGGGCGAGCGGGTCGATGGCCGCATCCAGGATGGCCGCACCCTCAGGATCGAGGCGGAGGAGGTACTCGGTGAACCCGGCCACGTCGCCCACCTTGCTCAACGCGCGACCGAACCGGCGCCCCTCGTCCTCGCGCTCGAGCTCGGCCGGAGGCTTCAGCGCGGCGCGGGCCTGGGTGGCGACCCGGCCCAGCTCCTTGACGCTCAGGTGCTCGATGTTGTCCACGATGGCGGTGATGATGCCCTCGAGGTGCTCAGGGTCGGCGATCCGCGCCACGTCCCGGTGCAGCCGCAGCACGACCGCAGCCTGGGCCACGGACACCTGGCCCGCGCTCACCTTGTCGGACAAGGCGGCCCACCGAGGCTCGTTCATCGCCGCGCCGAGCAGAGCCAGCGTCGGAGCGGTGGCCGCAGCCGACCCGCCGTCGAGAGCGGGCGCCTGGGCCTTGAGCCAGTCGACCCGAGACAAGCCGCTCTCCGCCCCCAACGACCGCGAATGGGCCTCCCTGGCAAGCACCGCCGTCAGCGTGTGGCTCAGCTGGGCCAGCTGCTGCGCCTGCCCCACCCCGGCGCTCACGTCAGCCTCCGACAAAGACCACGTCGGGAACTCCGACGCCAGACGCCCCACCAGCTCCGTGGCCAGCTCGAGCGCCGCGACGAGACCCTCCGCCTCGATCAGCTCCTCGGCGCGCACTTGTCACCCCCCACAGCTCGCCGGCCCGGTATGCACTGACACCCCCGGCGCTCCGTGCTCGATCCATACAACGGCAGACTCGTACACCAGTTCCGTGTCACCACAGGCGTTTCCGAAGTCATCGGAGATCCCCGCCCGCAGTCAGTAGCGAGCACGAGCGACGTCGGTGTGCGTCAGGCGGTCCCCGACGAAGAGCAGCGGCTCCCCCGAGGTCACGGACAAGGCGTAGGCAAAGCAGTCCCCGACGTTCAGTCGAGCCGGAGAGGCCGAGTCGCGTCCATAGCGGCGATGCGCCGCCCGCGCCACCTCGCCGTCCCGCGTGGACACGGGGACGACCTCGATCTCCAATGCCTCGATGATGCGGTCGAGGCGCTCGCCGTGGGCGCTGGACCGTGAGTCGGCGACGATGCCGACCTCGAGCACGGTTGCCACGGACATCCGGCACGTGGCCGCCGCGGCGGCAGCAAGGAGCCGATCGGCGTCCGCTTCGTCGTTGAGTAGCGCCATCAGGGCCGATGAGTCGATGATCACCGCGGCAGCCCCGTCGCCTCGTCGTAGAGGTCCTCGACAGCCCGGATCGCGGGGGCCTCGGCGCCCGGATCCTCGCGATACTCCGCGACGAGGCGACTGACGAGGTCCACCTTGCGACCGATGGCGGCCCTGGTGGGGTCGGCGCCATAGCTCGCCAGGAGAAGCTCCAAGGCCTCCTCGATCGCGCTGGTCTGGCTCTTGCCGGTCACCCTGGCAGCCTCCCGAGCGAGCGCATGCACCCGCTCGTTCTTGATGTTCAAGCTCATGGGTACCATTCTACCCCGTTGGCGCTACACCTGTCTACCCATCGATCGACCTCGCCAGGTCGCTCAGCCCATGTGCGGGTAGGTGTGGTCCGTCGGCGGGACGAAGGTCTCCTTGATCGAGCGCACGCTCGTCCAGCGGAGCAGGTTCTGGGCCGCGCCGGCCTTGTCGTTCGTGCCCGAGGCCCGGCCCCCGCCGAACGGCTGCTGGCCGACGACCGCGCCGGTGGGCTTGTCGTTGATGTAGAAGTTGCCGGCGGCGAAGCGCAGCCGCCGGGTCGCGTCCGCGATGACGCGCCGGTCCTGGGCGATGATCGAGCCGGTCAGGCCGAACGGTGCGAAGCGCTCCATCTGGTCGAGGACCCGGTCGTAGTCGGCGTCGTCGTACACATGGACCGACAGGATCGGCCCGAAGTACTCGGTGCGGAACGACTCGTGGGTCGGGTCCCCGATCTCGAGGACGGTTGGGCGCACGAAGTAGCCGACCGAGTCGTCGTAGGTGCCCCCGGCGATGACGTCGACGCCGTCCGTCGCCCGGGCCCGGTCGATGGCGTCGCGGTGCTTGGCGAAGGCCCGCTCGTCGATGACCGCACCCATGAAGTTGGACAGGTCGGTGACATCGCCCTGCTTGAGCCCGTTGGTGATGTCCACGAGCTCGTCGCGGATCTGCTTCCACACACTGGCCGGCACGTAGGCGCGCGAGGCCGCCGAGCACTTCTGCCCCTGGTACTCGAACGCCCCGCGGATCATCGCGGTCCGCAGCACCGCCGGGTCCGCCGACGGGTGCGCGAGGATGAAGTCCTTGCCGCCCGTCTCGCCGACCAGGCGCGGGTAGGTGCGGTAACGCCGCAGATTGGCCCCGACCTCGGCCCACAGGTGCTGGAACGTCGGCGTCGACCCCGTGAAGTGGATGCCCGCCAGATCCTCGTCGTGCAGCGCAGCCGCCGAGACGTTGATCCCGTCGCCGGTGACCATGTTGATGACGCCCCGGGGCATCCCGGCCTCCTCCAGCAGCTGCATCGTCAGTGAGGCGGCGAGCTGCTGCGTGGGGCTCGGCTTCCAGACGACGGTGTTGCCCATCAACGCGGGCGCGGTCGGCAGGTTGCCCGCGATCGCGGTGAAGTTGAACGGGGTGATCGCGTAGACGAACCCCTCGAGTGAGCGGTAGTCCGAGCGGTTCCACACACCTTTGGAGTTGAGCGGCGGCTGCTGCTCGAGGATCTGGCGGGCGAAGTGCACGTTGATCCGCCAGAAGTCGATCAGCTCGCACGCGGCGTCGATCTCGGCCTGGTAGGCCGTCTTGCTCTGGCCGAGCATCGTCGCGGCGTTGAGCCGGGCGCGCCACGGGCCGGCGAGCAGCTCGGCGGCCTTGAGCAGGATCGCGGCCCGGTCGTCGAAGCACAGCTCGCGCCACATCGGCGCCGTCTCCTTCGCCGCGGCCACGGCAGCCCGGCCCTCCTCGACCGTGGCGTTGCGCAGGGTGCCGAGGACCTTGGCGTGGGCGTGCGGCTGCCGCACCGGGATCTCCTCGCCGCCGCCGGCGACTCGCCTGCCCCCGATGATGTGCGGCAGCTCCACCTGCGTGGAGCCCAGCTCCGCCAGGGCGGCCTCCAACGCCGAACGCTCCGGGGATCCGGGGGCGTAGTCGAGCACCGGCTCGTTGACCGGGGCGGGCACGTGGGTCACAGCGTCCATGGCGTTTCGGGTCTCCTGGGCGAAAGGGAAGCGGAGGTGAGGTTCGAGGTGGCGCGGCGGGCTAAAAGCCTGCCGAGTGCTCAGCGGGACACGAGGCCGCGCAGGAAGAAGGCGACGTTGGCGGGGCGCTCGGCGAGGCGGCGCATGAAGTAGCCGTACCAGTCGCTGCCGTAGGGCAGGTAGACGCGGACCCTCCGGCCCATGCCGACCTGGCGCTCCTGCTCCGCTGTCCGGATGCCGTAGAGCATCTGCAGCTCGTAGTCGTCGCCACTGCGGCCGTGGTGGGCGGCGAGGCGGGTCGCGGCCTCGATCATCGACTGGTCGTGAGTCGCGACCATCGGGTAGGCGCCCTGCGCGAAGAGGACGGCCAGGCACCGACGGTAGGCCGAGTCGACCTCCGCCTTGCTCGTGTGGGCGACGGTGCGGGGCTCGCGGTAGGCGCCCTTGACGAGCCGGACCCGGGAGCCGGGGTGGGCCAGGTCGCGCACGTCGGCCTCGGTGCGGTAGAGGCAGGACTGGACGACGGCCCCGACCCACGGGAAGTCGGCGCGGAGCGTCCGCAGGATCGCCAGCGTCGACTCGACCGTCGTGTGGTCCTCCATGTCGAGGGTGACGGTCGTGCCGGCGTCCCGCGCGGCCGCGCAGATCACCCTCGCGTTCTCCAGCGCGAAGCTCGAGCCGCCGCCGGATAGGGCCTGGCCGAGAGCCGACAGCTTGAGCGAGACCTCGGCGCTCCCGGCGAGACCCTCGTCGGAGAGACGGCCGAGCAGGGCCGTGTAGGCGTCGCGCGTGGCCTCGGCCTGGGCGCGCTCGGTCGTGTCCTCGCCGAGGTGGTCGATGGTGACGGCGAGGCCTCGCTCGGTCAGGGCGCGGACGGCGGCCACGGCGTCCGACGCACTCTCGCCCGCGACGAAGCGGTCGACGAGGCCCCGGGACACCCGGGAGGTGGACACGAGACTGCGGACTCGGGGCGACCTCGAGGCCGCGAGCAGAGCGGGACCGAGCACGGGGCGACTCCTTCATGGGGCGGCAGCGACAGGAGCGACGCTAAGACCGGCCACAGGCGGTCGTCACCGAGCAGGAGTACGCAATTCGATCAGTATTCTTCATACATTCGTCTGATCTAGGCACTCCGCCGCTCGCTGGAAGGAGCCGGATGACCCGCGACCTGCAGGAGATCGTGGACCTCGCCTCGCGCCTGCTCGACCACTCGGCCCTGCTCGAGGACCGCGACTTCCACCTCGTCGCCTTCCACAGCCAGCGGCCGGACATCGACGTCGTGCGCCAGCGCTCCATCCTCGAGCGAGGCTCGTCCGCGGAGGTGCGGTCGTGGTTCGAGCAGTTCGGGATCGCGACGGCGGACGGGCCCGTGCGGACCCCACCGGACCCGGCGCGTGGCGTCCTCGGTCGCCTCTGCTTCCCGGTGCGGTGGCGGGGCGTGACCTACGGCTACCTGTGGGTCATCGACCCCGATGGAGGCGTCAGCGCCAACTCGTCCGTCCCCGAGGTCGAGCACCTCGCCGACGAAGCGGGGGCGATGCTCGCCCAGCGCTCGATGGGCCGCCACGACGTCGCGATCCTCCTCGAGGGGCTGCTCTCCCCCGACGGTTCACGGTCGCATGCCGCCGCGGACGAGCTGCTCGAGCGCGAGCTGGTCTCCCCGGCGGAGTCGGTCGTCGTCGTGGAGATCCGCCTCGAGGAGTCCCGTTCGGCGGTCCCCCTCAACGTGTGGTCCCTCCCCCGCGGCGTCCTCGCGACGATCCGTCCCGGGCAGGCCACGCTGCTGGTCCGGCTCACGGACCCGAACGACCTGAGCGTGCCCTTACGGGTGGCCGCGGAGGCGCGTGAGCACCACGAGTCGTCCCCCACGGGCCGGGGTGAGCGGCTCCTCGTCGGCATCGGGGCCGCTCAGCCGTCGGTCCGGGGAGCGCGGACGAGCCACCGGCAGGCGGTGATCGGCACGCGGGTGGCCAGGCTCGGCGCGCACGGGCCCACCGTCACGTGGGACGGTCTCGGCCCCTACCGACTGCTCGGCTGCGCGTCGGAGCAGGACCTGGCCGACGCGGTCATCGACGGTCCGGCCCAGCGCCTGCTCGCCCACGCGGACCCGGAGCTGACCCGCACGGCGCTCGTCTACCTCGACGAGGCGGGCAGCATCCAGCGCACGACCCAGCGGCTCGGCATCCACCGCCAGACGGCGTACTACCGGCTGCGCCGCATCGCCGAGATCACCGGCCTCGACCTGGCGGACGGCCAGGACCGCCTGTCGCTGCACCTCGCGCTCCGCCTGGCCCCCATGGTCGGGTCGGGTGCCCCCTGACGGCGCGCCCCACTCCCCGTCGAGCGCGCACTTCATGCCGTATGCCGCTGGGCTCGCTCCCCGACTGCGCCCTGCATGCCGTATGCCGCTGGGCTCGCTCCCCGTCGAGTCCGCAGTTCGTGCCCGTCACGTCCGGGTCGACCTCAGGGACTCGACGGCATCCAGGAGCGTTGCCGCGCGGGAGTCGAAGGAGTGCCGGGTCCGGATGTCCTCGGCCTGCTCGAGGATCTCGTCCCGCGTGCCGAACAGCGCAGCACCATCGGGGCTGCAGAGGTGCCGCAGCTCCTGCACGCTGTCGTAGGTCTGGACCGCCGAGCCGAAGACGTCTCGCAGGCCGACCACGTCGTCGGAGATGACGCGGGCGCCGGAGGCGACGGCGTCGAACAGCCGGTTCTGGATGAACCCCAGCTCGGCCATCTCGGGCCAGTGGTCGGCCAGGACGCGGGACGCGCTGCGATACACCGCGGACAGCTCGCGGTTGTCGACGTGCTCCGCCTCGAGCACGGTCGGTGGCACGACGTCCTGCCACCCGCTGCCGATGACCCGCAGGTCGACACCGGCTGCGAGCGCGTCGCTGACGATCTGGCGTTCGCGGCCGGAGTGGTTGCCTCCGACGAAGACAGCTGGTCGGGTGAAGGGCTCGTCAGCCTCGGCGGGAGCGAAGCGCTCGGCATCCGTAGCTTGTAGCAGGGGGACGACGTCGCGACCTGAGAGTCGGGCCAGGGTGCGCGCCCAGGAGGGCGACGCGGAGTAGACCAGGTCGAAGCCACGCGCCTCCACGGGGGTGACGATCTCGGGGTGGCTGATGACCCAGAGGATGTTGATGATTCCCGGGATCGGAGCGACCAGGTCGAGCCCACGGAGCACGAGGCTGACGTCGTCGAAGACGTGCGTGGTGTCCTGGTTCGCTCTGTGCCGGTAGGTGACGACCTCCTGGCCCCTGCGCCGCAGCGCTGCGGCCAGGGACTCGGCGTAGCTCGTGTCTCCCCAGCGGTCCCCCTTGGCTCCGCCCGCCGAGGCGTAGCGGAGTCCCCAGCGCAGCGGGGCCCCGGGCCGGTCCCGCACCCAGATGGGCCGCAGCCCCGGGACGAGACGCCCGTCCGTGCCGATCCGCTCGACCCGCAGCCGAACTGCGGCGAGCTTCTCGAGCTCAGGCGCCGGGAGTCGACCGTGCCACCGCTCCATGAAGAGCTGCCGGTTGGCGTCGATGTGCTTCCCCCGACCCGGGGTCTTGCTCTCCAGGTGCTGGAACCGGACGGTGGGCTCGACGGCGAAGCACCCCTCGCTCGTCGCCTCCCCCGCCCGCAGGCAGAGGTCGACGTCCTCCATGCCGTTGACGAACCGGGGGTCGAAGCCGCGCAGCCGGAGCACGTCGGTCCGGCGCATCAGCAGCGCCGCGGCGGTGACGGCCCGGAAACGCAGGTCGCGAGCCACCTCGCCGTCCTCGGGCGGCAGGCCGGAGAGGAAGTGGACCGGGAGGTGGTTGTCGGCGACGAAGACCGTCCCGGCTGCCTGGATCGAGTTGTCCGGGTAGAGCAGCAGGGGCTGGACGCCGAGGCACCGCGCGTCCTGCAGCCTGGCGACGAGGGACGTCAGGCCCTCCCCCGGGGCGACCGTGTCGTTGTTGAGGAAGAAGACGTACTCGCCGGTGGCCTCGGCCACCCCGAGGTTGGAGCCCACGGCGAAGCTCAGGTTTGTCGGCAGGTGGACGACACGCACTCGCGGGTCACTGGCCCACAGCTGGGCCAGCACCAGCCCCACGTCGAGGTGCGAGCCGTTGTCGACGACGATGACCTCGACGTCGCCCGGGCCGTCGAGGATCGAGTCGACCGCGCCGGTGGTCATCGCGAAGTCCTCGAGGGTCGGGATGACCACCGAGACCCGGCCGGGGACATTTCGGTCCGTCTCCTGCTGCAGCCGGTCCCAGTCGACGAGGCTCTTGCCGAGCACCGCGAGCTGCCAGTTCTCTGACTCCGGGGCGTGGCCAGGCGAGGCCGCCCCGTCTGGCCACGGCGACGCGACCGCGTCGGAGCCGTC
Organism: Intrasporangium sp. DVR; assembly: GCF_040365325.1. Classification (NCBI taxonomy): domain Bacteria; kingdom Bacillati; phylum Actinomycetota; class Actinomycetes; order Micrococcales; family Intrasporangiaceae; genus Intrasporangium; species Intrasporangium sp. DVR. The sequence continues at coordinate 69,598 of NZ_BAABZW010000025.1, forward strand.
CTGGCGACACCCGATGAAGGGGAAGAACACCGGCTCCTCACGCCGGGCGATGCGGATGGCGAGGTCGTGGGCGAGCCCGCCCCGCAGCTCCTCGTCGAAGCCACCCACCTCCGTCACCAGCGAGCGCCGGGCGACGAGGACGTTGAGGTCGATGTGGTTCCTCACGAGGAGGTCGTCGAGACCACCCCGGTGGGCTCGGTAGGACGTCGAGTCGTCCGACCGGACCTCGACCGCCGAGTAGGCGGCGCCGGCCCCTTCCCGCCGCAGGCCCTTGATCATGAGCTCGAGGAACTCTGGGTCCCAAGCGTGCTCGGCGTCGAGGAAGGCGACGTGCTCGGCCCGCGCAGCCCCGAGGCCCGCGTTGAGTGCCGCGGCCAGACCGGTGTGGGACTGCTCGACGAGGCGGATGCGGCCATCACCGCCCGCCAGCGATCGGACGACCTCGACCGTGGCGTCCTCGGAGCCGTCGTCGACGACGACGAGCTCCCAGGCGTCGAGCGTCTGGGCCTGGACGGATCTGATGGCGCCCGCGATGGCTGTCTCGCGGTTCCAGCTCGGCATGATGACGCTGACGAGGGGCTGGTCGTCACCGGCAGAGGGCACGTCCTGGCTGGATGTCGGTGCCCGCCAGTCTCTCTCGGCCGCCGCATCCCAGCTCTTGGTGACGCGCGGCCGTCGCCGGCGACGGCCGGCGCGGACGCTGACGAGGTAGTCCTCGGTTGCCGTGCGCACGTCGCCCCACAGAGCGGTCCGCCCCGGTGCGGGCAGCGGCGTGTCGTCGGTCGCCTGCTGGAGGAACAGCCCGAGGCACCCGCCGGGGTGCTCACGCGAGGCCGTCGCCCGGGAACCCAGCAACGCGGGGTCGAAGAGCGGCCCGAGCGGCCCGATCGTGACGGGGTCCCCGCGCAGGTGGGCCAGGACTGCGTCGATGTCTCCGCCTCTCCACGTCGACTGGACCGGCTCGGGCAAGGCCGTCACCCGGACGAGCGGGTGGGGCGAGGAGAGACGTGCCATCCCGACGGAGAGGAAGTGGGAGGCGGCCTCCTCCGCACTCGCGAACTCACGGTTGGCGACCACTTCATAGAAGTCCGCGTCGACGATGCCGGTCGCGATCAGGTCCGCGGCGAAGGGATGGCCCCGCCAGCTGCCCCCGTGCGACGCCGGTGCGTCGGAGACGAGCGCTGGGGCCATGCGCTTCTCCCAGCGAGCGGCCCTCGCGCGAGAGTCGGCCACCCGGGCGTCGATCCTGGAGAGCTCGCGCGAGGTGGCTACCGACAGGCGACGCAGCTGGACGGCGATCCCGACGAGCGCGATGAGCTGGGCCACGCCGAGGGTCACGACGGCCGCCGTGGTCCGCCCCTGCACGACCAGCACACCCGCCACGAGCACCAGGCCGCCGAGCATGACGAGGAGGGCGATGAGCACCGCGCTGCGTCTGCCCAGCCGGCGCGGCCCGGTCACGGCCCGCTTGGCCCCGCTCAGCCCAGAGCTCATGCCTGTCTCCCGTGCGCCTCGTCACGCATGGTCGAGCGGTGCGGGATCGGTCAACGACTGCGCCGCTCGCCCTGCCTTCTCGGTCTGTTGAGGCAGCCTCTCACGACGTGCCACCACCCGTGGGGCCGGAGCGGGGGCCTCCCTGGAGGCGGCTGGGTCAGGGCTTGTCTCCTACACTGACGGCTCGTGTCCACCTATGGCCCCTCCAGCCCACCCGACGACGCCACCCAGGTCGAGCCTGAAGACGGCGGCGACGCACTCTTCCACGACCGGGCAAGCCGTCACGACGCGCAGAAGAAGCAGCGCGAGAAGCGGCGCAACCGCCGGGTCCTCGTCGCCGCGCTCGTCCTGCTGCTGGTGCCCGTGCTGGCCGTCGGGGGCTACCTGGTCTGGCTCAACCAGATCGTCTCGTCGAACATCAAGCAGGAGCAGCTGCTCCCGGACGTGCCGGGGCCCACGAACGACAAGGGCGAGACGATCGAGCAGCCGACGGGCAACGGCACGAACTACCTGCTCATCGGCAGCGACGCGGGGCCCGGCCGGGTGGGCGGCAGGTCGGACGTCATGGTCCTCGTGCACGTGCCGGAGGACAAGCACAACGTCACGCTGATCCACTTCCCGCGCGACCTCTACGTCTCGATCCCGGACCACGGCAAGAACAAGCTCAACGCGGCCTTCGCCTTCGGCGGCTCGCCGCTGCTCGTCCAGACGATGCAGAACCTGCTCGGGGCCGAGATCGACCACGTCGCGATGGTCGACTTCGAGGGCTTCAAGCGGATGACCGACGCGGTGGGAGGCGTCGAGGTCAAGGTCGAGGAGGGCTCCACGGGCAACGGGGTCACCTTCACCGAGGGCACCATGCACATGGACGGCGAGACGGCTCTCATCTTCGTCCGCCAGCGCAAGCAGCTCAGCGAGGGCGACATCTCGCGCGGCAAGCGCCAGCAGGCGTTCATCAAGGCGCTGATGCTCAAGACGCTGAGCGCAGAGACGTTGACGAACCCGGTCCGCCTCAAGGACTTCATCGACGCCGCGACGAGCAACCTGATCGTCGACCAGGACCTCGACGTGGGGACGATGCGCTCCGAGGCCTTCGCCATGAAGGGCCTGCGCGGCCGCGACGTCCGCTTCATCACGGCCCCCTTCACCGGCTTCGGCACGAGCCCCGAGGGCGCGTCGATCGACATCGTGGACGAAGTGGCCATGGACTCCCTTGGTGAGGCGATCCGCACGGACATGGTGGACGACTACCAGGACTGAGGGCTTCGGGGCCGCGCTTGTGACGTCCGAGGCACAAGGGCGTTTGCGAGTCGTCGCTGTCGGGTATGTCGGGTAGCCTTCGCCCCGGATGGCCTTGATCAGGGGGGCCACGGGGAAACACAGAGACCGCCAACGTGCCGCAGACAACTCACACATGAGGATCCTGCTCCTCACCCACAACTACGAGCCGGAGCTCGGTGCCCCCCAGCAGCGCTGGGGGGCCTTCGTCCGGCGCTTCCGCGAGCGCGGGCACCACGTCACCGTCGTCACACCGCCGCCGCACCAGCCGCCCGAGCTGCTCATCGACGACTCGGCCTACCCCCGCCCCGGCCAGGTCCACCTCGGGCGCTATGGCGAGGTCGTCCACCGGGCCCACTTCCGCCCGCAGGGGCATGCCCTCGGGACACGCATCGTCGACCAGGTCGTCACGGCGGCCGACTCGACGCGTCTGTCGCTCGTCCGGCTGCGCAAGCACCGGCCTGACGTCGTCGTCGCGACGGCTCCCGCGATCCCGACCCTGGGATCGGGCGCGGTCGTCGCCGCCGCGCTGCGCGCGCCACTCGTCACCGAGATGCGGGACGCGTGGCCCGACCTGCTCGCCGTGGCCGACGAGTGGGACGAGGATGCCGTCCCGCCGGGCCGCGCTCGCGCCCTCGTCCACTCGCGGCTGATCAAGGCCGCGAGCATCGGGATGTCGACGATCCAGAGACGCTCGGCTGCGGTCATCACGACGACGGACACCTTCGCCGAGGCCCTTCGGGACCGGGGCCTGCGCGAGGTCCACGTCATCCGCAACGGCGCTCATCCCGTGCCGCGCTACCCACGCCATCTGCCCCGCGTCCCGGACGGTGAGCTGCACGTCCTCTACCTCGGCACGGTCGGCCGCGCCCAGGGTCTCGGCGCCGCGGTCCTGGCCGCTCGCCAGGCCTTCGCCGCCGGTGTCCCGATCCGCCTGCGGATCGTCGGTGCGGGCGCGGAATACGATGCCGTGGCTGAGATGGCCGCCAAGGGCGACGTCCCGATCGAGATGGTCGGGCAGGTGCCGAGGAGCCAGGTCGCGGTGCACTATGCCTGGGCAGACACGCTCCTGGTGCACCTGCGCCAGTGGCCGGCCCTGTCGGTGACGGTGCCCTCGAAGCTCTACGAGGCGATGTCGCTCGGGCTGCACATCACCGGTGTCGTCGACGGCGAGGCCGCCCAGATCGTCCGCGAGACGCGGGCCGGGTCGACGCTGACCCCCGGGGACCCGCACGCGCTCGCCGAGCTGTGGGACAAGCTCGCCACCGACCCGAGCGGTCTGGTCGTCGGCGACGAGGGGAGGCGGTGGACCCAGGTCCACGCCGACGACGACAGTCTGGCCACGCGCTATCTCGCGGTCCTCGAGCGGATCGCGAGCCGCCGTGGCTGACCGGGTCGCATCGCTCCGGTCGGCCACCCGCAACCTCGTGCTCCTCGGTCGCACCGCGGTGCGCCACGCGCAGGACGACCCGATGCTGCTGTCGGTCCAGACGCTTCGCCGCCTCCCGGCCCCCGTCCGCGGGCGCGTCGCGGCGGCGCTGCTGTCGGGCGGCTCCCCGGCCTCCGTGCGTCACGCCCTCGCCCACTTCCTCGCCGACCATCCTGCCGACGCGCGGGAGTCGCTCACGGGGGCTCGTCCCGGGTCGACGATCGCTCGCCGGGTCGCCGCCGAGATCGACATCGCCCTGGGCGGCATCGCCCCCGTCGACGCCTCTCCCCTGCTCCTCGCCCGCTCCGCATGGCAGCGGGGTGACGTGAGCGAAGCGGCAGCCGTCGCCGCCACCTCCCAGCGTCGAGGCGGGAGGAGGTATGCCGCTGTGCTCGCTTCCGAGCGCGACCTCCTCACGCCGGGGTTCCGTCTCCGGCAGCCGGCCGCCCCGGCGAGGGCGGGTGCGTCGGGGAGCGAGCCCAGCGGCATACGGCCGCTTCACCTGCTCATCAACTCGCTGCCGTGGACGCAGTCCGGCTACTCCCTGCGCAGCCACGCCATCCTGCGGGCGCAGCAGGCGGCCGGGATGACCGTGGAGGCGATGACCCGGATCGGCTATCCCGTCGTCGTGGGGCTGCCCCACGCCCGCGATCTCGACGTCGTCGACGGGATCACCTACCGCCGGGTCGTGCCGGGGCGGCTGGCCGCGACGCCGACCGGGCGTCTGGAGCAGACGGTCGAGGCCGTGGTCGAGCGGGCTCGGGACTTCGGCGCGACGGTGCTGCACACGACCACGCACTACCCCAACGCCCTCACCGCGCAGGCTGCTGCCGGCGCGCTCGGGGTGCCGTGGGTCTACGAGGTGCGCGGGCAGCTCGAGAAGTCCTGGCTGGCTCGGCGGCCGCCCGAGGACCAGGAGCGCGCGGCGACCAGCGAGCGCTACCTCCTCGCTCGCGCTCGGGAGACCGAGATGGCCCTGGCGGCCGACCACGTGGTGACACTGTCGACGGCCCTGCGCGACGACCTCGTGGACCAGGGCGTCCCCGCCGAGCGGATCTCCCTCGTGCCCAACGCCGTGGACTCACGCCTGCTCGCGCTGAACGATGACGGCGACACCCCGGCGCGAGCGCGGGCGCGGCTCGGCCTGCCCGAGGACGGCTTCTGGGTCGGCTCGGTGTCGTCGATCGTCGACTACGAGGGCTTCGACGTGCTCGTCCGCGCTGTGGCCCTGCTGCGGGCCGAGGGCGTGCCGGTGCGGTGCGCGATCGTCGGCGACGGCGTGGCCCGCCCCGGGTTGGGACGCCTGGCCTCGCGGCTGGGGGTCTCGGACGCTGTCCTGCTGCCCGGCCGAGTGCCACGCGACGAGGCGATCCGGTGGCACCGGGCGCTCGACGCCTTCGTCGTGCCCCGCCTCGACACCGAGGTGTGCCGCACGGTGACGCCGCTCAAGCCGATCGAGGCGATGGCGCTCGGGCGGCCCGTCGTGGCCTCCGACCTGCCGGCACTGGCCGAGGTCGTGACCGAGCCGGCGACCGGGCTGGTCGCCGCCCCCGGTGACCAGGTGGCCCTGGCCGGGGCGCTGGGCCGACTGGCAGCCGACCCCGATCTCGTGGCACGGTTGGGCGCCAACGGCCACCTCTTCGCGCGGACCCGCACGTGGGAGGCGCAGGCCGAGACGTATCGGTCGATCTATCAGCGGTTGGGGGTGTCTCGTGGCGCGTGACTCGCACCGGCGACACGTCCGCCGGTCGCCGCTCGACGAGCTCGAGGACGTCAACTTCGAGCGGGTCGACATCAGCCGCCTCACTCCCGTCGGCGTGCGGCCGAGCCTGGCGCGTTACGTCTGGGGCCTGCACCAGCGGCGTCACTTCATCTGGGCGGACGCCCGCGCCAAGGCCTTCTCGGGCAACAAGGACACGATCCTCGGCAACCTCTGGCTCATCGGGCGACCGATCCTCGACGGCTTCGCCTTCTATGTCATCTTCGGGATCGTGCTCGGAACCAGCCGTGGGGTGCAGAACTTCATCGGCTTCCTCCTCGTCGGCGTCTTCATGTTCTCCTTCACCTCCAGGTCGCTGACCGGGGGCGCCGGGGTGATGAAGGGCGGCCAGAACCTGATCCGGGCGTTCTCCTTCCCCCGGGCCGCGATCCCGATCGCCCTGCTCATCCGCGAGACGCTGTCGATGATCCCGGTGATCATCACCATGCTGCTGATGATCACCGTCATCCCACCCCACGCCGTGATCACGTGGAGATGGGGGCTCTTCCCCCTCGTCTTCCTGCTGCTGACCATGTTCAATGCCGGCCTGATCTTCTACGCCGCCCGCATCACCAGCGCCATCCCGGACCTGCGCCACGTGCTGTCCTTCATCTCCCGCTTCTGGCTCTACGGATCGGGAGTGATGTTCTCGATGGAGCGGTTCATCACTCACCCGACGATGCTCGAGATCGTCCAGCTCAACCCGGCGTACTGCGCGATCGAGCTCTCCCGCGAGCTCCTGGTCTATGGCACGACGCCCGACCTCAAGCTGTGGTTCACGCTGGGGGCCTGGGCCGTCGTGACCCCGGTGCTGGGGTTCCTCTACTTCTGGCAGGCAGAGGAGGAGTACGGCCGTGCCTGAGCCCAGCGACACCGCCGGCCGGCTCGAGCTCCCCGAAGGATTCCCGGATGAGACCCCGAAGAAGGGCATCGTCGTGCCCATCGGGGAGCCGACCGTGATGGTCCGCAACCTCTCGGTCCACTATCGCGTGCCCACGAGCGAGCGCGGATCCGGTGGGGTGCTCTCTCGCCTCGGCTGGTCCCGCCACGTCACCGTCAAGGCCGTGCGCAACGTCACGTTCGTCGCCCGGTCCGGCGAGTCGATCGGCGTCGTGGGCCACAACGGCTCCGGCAAGAGCACGCTCCTGCGCGTCATCGCCGGCCTGGAGACGCCGACTCGGGGCACCGTGCTCGCCACGGCGACGCCCTCGTTCCTCGGCGTCAACGCCGCGCTCATGCCAGAGATGTCCGGCCTGGCCAACGTGCGGCTCGGGCTGCTCGCCATGGGCAAGACCCCGCGCGAGGTCCGGGCAGCCATCCCGGACGTCGTCGAGCTCGCGGGACTGGGCGACTCGATCCACCTGCCGATGAAGACCTACTCCTCCGGAATGGGCGCGCGGCTGCGCTTCGCCATCGCCGCCTCGGCGCGCCCGGAGATCCTGCTGATTGACGAGGCGCTGGCCACCGGTGACGCGGCCACCAAGGAGCGCAGCGAGGCGAGAATGGCCGAGATCCGCCGCGAGGCGGGCACCATCTTCCTCGTGTCCCATGCCGCCCAGACCATCGAGGAGATGTGCACCCGCGCGATCTGGCTGCACAAGGGGGAAATGGTCCTCGACGGGCCCGCGTACGAAACGGCCCGCGCCTACCGGTGGTGGGCCTGGAACGTCTCCAAGGGCGAGCACGAGAAGGCGGAGAAGCTCCTGAGCGACGCCCGAGCACAGTTGCGCCTGACGCACGTGGCGCCTCACGACAGCACCTCCAAGAGGTACATCTCCCGCCACCGGCCAGGGATCTGAGCCCCTCGTGATCCGGACCTTCATCTATGGCAGCTGCGTGTCCCGCGACACCTTTGAGTTCCTCGACCCCAATGAGTTCACACTGCTCCGGTATGTCGCACGGTCCTCACTTGTCAGCGCCTGCTCCCCACCGGGGCCAGACCCGCTCCCCGCGGAGCACAACCTATCTCCCTTCCAGTTGAGGCAGGTTCACACCGACACGGCATCGGCGCTGCCGCCCTTGCTGCGGGATCTGGCTGGAAAGATCGATCTTCTTCTGTGGGATCTCGTGGACGAGCGGCTTGGCTTCTTTGAGGACGGCGAGGGTCATGTAGTAACCGATTCCGTAGAGCTGCGCAAGGCTGGGATCCAAGGCGTCCTAGCGAGGTTTCAGCACTTTGCCTTCGGAACTTCGCCGCACCTAGAACGCTTCCGGTCCACCCTTCCGCGGTGGCGCGAGTTCTTGGATGACGCAAGGTTGATCAACCGAGTTGCGGTCTTGGCCCCACCGTGGGCCGAGACAGATGTTAACGGGGAGGACGCACCCCCTAGTTTCGGCATGACTGGGGCAGAAGGTAACCGGCTGCTCAAGCCCTACTATGACGCAGTCAGTGAACTCGTGGGCGTCCCCCTGTTGGGTCGGGGCATCCAGACCCACACCGACCAGGCGCATAAGTGGGGCCCCGCGCCGTTCCACTACTCCGCGACCGCCTATCACTCGCTGGTTGTGGAGCTGGAGCGGTGGACCAAGGTGGGTCCCCCCCGCGCTTGACAGACTCCGCGTGTGGCCGGGCTCGCGTGCGAACTCTGCGACGCCGGGGGACCGGGATCGGTCGGCTTCACCTCATCAGGCGTTTGCGTGCCCGCCAGATACGAACCTGCATGGAGCCGAGGCGAGAGCGCCGTAGGGCTTCCAGGCGACCTGCGTGGACGTCCCGCTGCTTTTCGACGTGAATCAACCTCTTGCGCAGCCCCGACCGCTCCGCCTCAAGAACCTTGACGCGATCTTCCAGCTCCAGAACCGTAGCGTCCTTCTTCGGCCCGGCTGGCGTGGCATCGCTGGAGTCCGCTCTGTCATCCGGCAGACTCGGTGGTGGTTGGATCGTCGTCCGCGCATGTGCAGCGCGTTCTACAACGAGATCAAAGAGGTGGCTGGACATGAGGGGCATGCCATTGTCGCTCTCCTCTCGTTGTACGCGGGGGTCGAGCCGGAGGAAGGGCCCTAGACGTCGCGGTAGTGACCCGGTCGCGTGTGCCAGGCGGAGCAAGTCGTTGCTCGCGATCTCCCGCAGGTCTATAACGATCGAGCCATCCGCCTGGCTGTAGACTCCCGGTTCCCCGTTTTGCGAACCATGACCGGGGATCGCATAGGGTTCCGCCCTATCTCCGACGAGTTGAAATAGGGTCGGCGTGAAGCGCTTAGCTGCCGCAGTGTAGGTGTAATTTCCGGCAAGATTGCTTGCCCGCCTAGCCGCCTCGGAATAGGCGTCGTGGTCGTTGCTCACGCGCAGAATCGCAGCCACAAAATCGTCCATGGACTCAGCAAACAGGGGATAATCATCCCCAAGCAGGTTGCGATGCATTTCGGTTGGATTCAGGATGCAAGGTTTTCCTAACGCACCGTATTCCAGCAGTTTGGTGGACAGTTCCAAGCTGTTAGAGAGGCGGCCCGAACGCCAGCTGATGCCAACGTCGGCAGCCAAAATCACTGCCCTCGCTGAGGCGCGGTCGAGACCCCCGTACCATCGCACCCCAGCGCTGTTTCGCAAGAGGTACTTCACCTCCGGAACAAAAGTCCTGTTTTCGGGGTCCGGACGGAAGTGGTTCCCGGCGACGGCCAGACGCAAGCTTGAATCGACGAGGTGAGCCTCGCGGAACCCGGCGATCATCTGGACCGGGTTCCAGTCCGGAAAGAACTTGCCCGTGTACACGAATCTTGTGGCGCGGAGCCTACCCGGGTCGGCTGTCAGAGCCCGAGCTGGGGTGTCAGGAACCATCGGGTACAGGGTCGTCACGCGGGGCTCTTCTCCCCGCTTTCGCAAGAAGGCGGATAGCTCCGCTCGCATATCATCCGTCTGGCAACAGAGCAGAACGCGATGTCGGCATAGCTCGAGCAAGTCCGCCGATAATTGCTCGGACGCGCCAGAACTGTCTACGAAACCAGTGACGTAAGCGAGGAGGTGTGGCCGGACACTTGGCTCGGATCTCGAGAGGGCTAGGGCCGTGACGGTGCTCCTGACCAAGACCGCATCGTAGTTTCCCGTCCGCCAGGCGCGCCCAAGCAACTGGCCCGCCTCCACCTCGGTCATACCTGAGCCTCGCAACGATTCGTCTAGCCCTATTACCCGGAGCCCATGCTCAAAGGGATCCAGAACCCTCACGTTGTGATAGGGCTCCAACTCCGAGACGACGTCATGCTTACGCAAGGGGTTAGCGAGCACGAGGTCCACCTCAATGCCTGGATCTGAGCCAAGCATTGAACTCAGGGCAGCAAGAAAGAACGAGGACCCATCTAAGACGTTGACATTGATGTGGCCGTAGATGAGGACACGAATGTTCGAGCTGGTCACCGTGACTCCTCCTGAGTCAGACGAGAGGACATCGAAATAGGCGAAATCCTCGGCTTCGCAACAGGAACTGCGAACGCCTCGACCCTATAGCGACCTCCGGGCGCGATCTGCCACTGGTGGGAATTGCTATAGCTGCGAGCCGTGCTATCGACCAGGAGATCATTGTGGAAGAGTTCGAACCAGTACAAGGCTGAATGGCCTTCGGTCAAGAAAACGGCTTTGAGAGAATCTTCGGTTCGCTCTATCACAACACGCACGCCCGAGACCAGATCGTCAGTGACGCCGGATCGCTTAATCTTCTCCATCGCGTCCGCCACTCCGAGCATCATCGCCTCAAGTTCAGTTTCAAGATACCGATAACGCTCTTCCCAGCTGCACCTCTGGTGATCACACATGCACAACCCCTCGGCGAATCAATTTCAGCTCACGCTCGATCGTGTTGGCTCGACCGCACGACTCCTGAACGGAGGTGGCGGCCGTTGTAGACATGCGCAGGTACATGTTCGGGTTGAAATAGAGACGCTCGATCTGATTCGCTAGCCCAATTGCATCTTCAGGCGCAGCCAGCAGACCGGATACGCCATCACGAACGAATTCCGAGATGGCGGATACATCGGTGCCGACGGGAACAAGGCCAGAGCTCATCGCTTCGCACATCGAAACACCTTGAGAGTCAAAGCGCGTGGGGGTTATGAAGATCCCATGCTGCGCATGAACTGCGGGAATCTCGGCCTGCTCTAGAAATCGGTTGTTGACCTCAACATTCTCAAAGGCATCCAGTGGGCTCACGGTCTCGTGAAAGAGGCCCCCTTCGCCGTACAGAGTAAATTTCAGATGGTCGAAATAGGGTCGCATGGATAGTTCTTGAATTGCCCGTACCGTCAAGTCGTTCGCATACTTTCGCGACGCGTAAGGGCGAATCGACAAGATATTGAAACGATCTTCGGCTCGCTTTGACTTGTAAGGAAACGCTTCATTATCGATGAAGTTCGGTATTACCTCGCCATGTGCCAGCTCAACACCCGCGTCGGGTTCTACGACGAACTTCTGAAACCACTCGGACACGTTGACCACAACCAGATCGAGCGACTCGTCACTGTACAGCTCACGCATGAACGTCAATTGGCCGTCGTAGTAGTCGTACTTCTTGCGCACTGCTGCCCTGATAGCCGCGGGGTCTGATACGAAGTTGAACCATCTCCGGTGCCAAGCCTCCGCTTCGAAGCCGTGCACCCAGACGGTGACAGGAACTGTCGGCGCAAACCGACGAATCGGCTCCAGCATGCTCGGCGTTGCGAAGTGCACCATGTATGAGTGGTAATGGTTGGCCGCGACAAACTGCCGGTAGGCGTCCTCGTCCCCGACGATTACCCGCACCCCCTCGTACTCGTACTCGTATGGGTCCGAGGCAGGAGGATGCAGGTAGAAGACGTCGGTCCGCACGCCTTCCGCCTGGTAGGCAACGACCCGACGGTGCAGGAACCCATTGCGATAGATGGCGGAGGGACTCGGGTACGCGTTTGCCACCAAGAGCGCTTTGATGCCAAGGAAATCGTCGTCCGCAGCGTGTCCCAATTCGGGCGTGCGAGTTTCCTGCACGCGACCAGCCTCTAACTGGGTCACCAGGACCTCACCCCAAAGTTGTGCGCTCCCGACACACCCGTGCTTTCCGAAGCGTCGAAGTCAGGGGCCGGTCCGACCACGTTGATCGCCATCGGGCGCGCAAGTCCCGCGTTAGCAACGCGATCGCTGGTATGCATCTTGGCGATACCGATGCGGGGGACGCGGTCCGGTGAGGGTTTGATGGAGCCCTGGCCAATGACGGCCACCGACATGTTGATCACTCTTTCCCTGTGCTTTAGATCATTACGTGGGCGTTTGCCAGCCCATGAACAACGACGCGCCCGCTGGCCAGCAACTCTGAAGAGGACGCCTCCCAGGTATGAGGGCTCTTCAACTTTGAGCGTGGCGCTCTGGGTGTTCACGCCGCGATGGGTCGGGGCGCGTAGCCAATGATGCGGCATCGGTAGTTCCGATGGTTGCGGTACCCGCGTCCGACCCGCTTGATGGTTTTGGCGGTCAGGTTCGCTGCCTCGGTGCGCGCGTTCGTGACCCTGGTCCGGCAGAACGTCAGCAGCTCGCGCCGCCAGGCGCGCAGGGTCCGGAACAGGGCTACCGGCTCGGGCAGGCGGGTGGCTCGTACGGCGCGCTCGAGGTGGGCCCAGTGCCGTTGGAACGAGGACGTGTCCCGGGCGGTGAGGACCTGGCGGACGTGTTCCTTGATGCCCCACGCCACAGCCAGCTCGACGTCCTCGGCCAGGATCTCCTGGAGCTTGGTCCGCTGCCGGACGGTGAGCCGGTCGCCGGCGCAGGTGAGCAGCTTGCGGTACCTCCACGGGGTGTCGGTCGCCCGGCCGCGACGCTCGTGCAGCTCCCACACCCGACGGCGCCTCACCTTGGTGACCATCTCGTTGGCCAGCCGCACCACGTGCCAGTGGTCCACGCTGACCCTCGCCCGGGGTAGTGCCTTGCGGACGGCGGCACGGAACTCACTGGACATGTCGAGCGCGACGATCTGCACGCGCCGGCGCCACCACCGCGGCCGGGCGCCCAGCCACGCCTTGACCGTCGCGCCGCGGCGGCCGTCGACGACGTCCAGGATCGCGCCGTCGTCCAGGTCGGTGAACACGATCGACCACGGCTCGACCCGCTTCACCGTCTGGGTGTCGGGGTCGCGCAGGTAGCGCACGGTGCGGAACCGGTGCTCATCGATCCCCAGGCGCTTGACGTGCCGACGGTCGACGCCGGTGTCCAGGTCCAGGGTGGTGGTCAGCATCCGCATCACCGTCGGCCACGACAGGTCCGCCTCGTCCGCGACCCGGGACACCGCGCGCGGCTCGGCCCGGCAGGCGCTGATCACCTGCTCGGCCAGCCTCGTCGTCACCCGGGCCCGGGCGGGCAGCTGCTCGGTCTCCTCGGTGAACGAGCGCCGCGGGCACAGCGCCTCACGGCAGGCGTAGCGCCGCTTGCGCACGAGCACGTCGAGCCGCTCACCACCGCAGGCCACGTCTTTCACGTGCTGGACCGGCCTGGCGTGCACCCGTGAGGAGAGCACCCCGCAGGACGGGCAGGCGCCCTTGCCCGTGGTCGTCTCGATCACCACCTGCCGCAGCCGCTCACCGCCAAGGGCAGGGCTGGCTGTCACGACTCGGTAGCCGGACAGGTTGAACAGGATCGACGCCGCATCGACGTCGAACGTAGGCTTGTGCACGCTCGCGGTCCTCGCTCATGAGATGTCTAGACAACACCCATGTTGGCGCAGGGCCGCGAGCCCCGCTTCAGGGCCCCACCACGCTCAAAGTTGAAGAGCC